>NZ_JBSFDB010000010.1:0-285532 GCF_053593695.1 Streptomyces sp. NPDC002144 | reverse complement strand
ACCTCTGTCGGTTTTTTTTTGGGTCTTGATTTACGGAGGGGGTAAAATCGTGCGGGCGGCGGGGGGCGGCGCCGTCGGCCTGTCGGCCGCCCCCCCACCAAAAGGGGTGAACGGTCGTAACTTTCCCGTGCGAGTCGCGTTCGATCGCGCTACGAGATCATCCGGATACGTACGGTCAGGCTGCGGCCAGCTCTCGTCGGGCCGCTCTGCGCCGGGCCGCGACCTCGGGGTCGAGGGCTGGTACGGCGGCCAGGAGCTGCCTGGTGTACGGGTCCTGGGGGTTGTCGTACACCTCGTCGGCGGTCCCGGACTCCACGATCCGGCCCTGGCGCATCACCGCGACGCGGTCGCTGACCTGGCGGACCACGGCGAGGTCGTGCGCGACGAAGACCAGGGCGAGGCCGAGTTCGCGCTGGAGTTCGGCGAGCAGGGCGACGACCTGGGCCTGGGTGGTGACGTCGAGCGCGGAGACGGGCTCGTCGCAGACGATCACGCGCGGGTCGGCCGCGAGCGCCCGCGCGATGCCCACGCGCTGGCGCTGGCCGCCGCTGAACTCGTGCGGGTAGCGGTCGTAGTGCGGCCCTTCGAGCCCCACCCGCTCCAGCAGTTCCGTCACGCGCCCCCGGATGCGTACCTCGTCGCGCTCGCCGCGCGCGCGGAGCGGGTCGGCTATCGACTCGCCCACGCTGCGGCGGGGGTTGAGGGACGAGACCGGGTCCTGGAAGACCATCTGCACCGCCGGATTCACCCCCACGCGCGCGTGGCCGTCGTCCCGGACCTCGCCCGCGGTCGGCTCCAGCAGCCCGACCAGCATCCGGCCCAGGGTCGTCTTGCCGCTGCCGCTCTCGCCGACGACCCCGAGGGTCTCCCCCCGGCGTACGGTCAGCGACACGTCGTCCACGGCGGTGAACGCCCGCTTGCCGCGCCCGAATTCACGCCGTAGCCCGACGGCCTCCAGGACGACGTCCTCGGTGGAGGACGGCACGTCCGGGCCTGCCTCCGTCCGGCCCTCGGGGGAGGCGCCGCCCTGGACCTCCCGCGCAGGGAACTCCGCGCGTGGCACCTCCACGCGCGGGACCGCGGCCAGCAGTTCGCGCGTGTACGTCTCCGCGGGCGCTCCCAGCACGTCCGCCACGGGGCCGTGCTCGACCACGCGTCCGTGCCGCATGACCAGCACCTCGTCGACGCTCTCGGCGGCCACGCCCACGTCGTGGGTGACGAGCAGCAGGCCCATCCCGGTCTCCTCGCGCAGGGTGTGCAGCAGGTCGAGGATCTGCGCCTGGACGGTCACGTCCAGCGCGGTGGTCGGCTCGTCGGCGATCAGCAGGTCGGGCTCGCAGGACAGCGCCATGGCGATGAGCGCGCGCTGGCGCATGCCGCCGCTGAACTCGTGCGGACGGGAGCGGGACCGGCGTTGTGCGTCCGGAATCCCAACCCGGTCCAGCACCTCCACCGCACGCGCGCGTGCCGCTCGTCGCGACACGCGCGTGTGCACGCGGTACACCTCGGCGATCTGGTCGCCGATCGCGTAGTAGGGGTCGAGGGAGGACAGCGGGTCCTGGAAGACCATCGCGGCCTTCGCACCGCGCAGCCGCCGCAACTCCTCCTCGGGCGCCTTGCGTACGTCGACGCCGGCGACCTCGACCGAGCCGCCGACCCGCGCTCCCGTGCCGCGGTGCAGACCCAGCAGAGCCGAGGCGACGGTGGACTTGCCTGAGCCGGACTCGCCGACCAGGGCCAGGGCGGCGCCCTGCGCCAGCGTGAAGGAGAGGCCGTCGACGGCTCTGAGGTCGCCGAACTCGACGGTCAGATCCGTGACTTGGACGAGACTCACGTCAGTACCACCCGTCGGTCGGCCACCGCGTACAGCACGTCCGCGACGGCGTTGGCGAGGACCACGAAGAACCCGATGACCAGGACCATGCCGACGACGACCGGCAGGTCGACCACATTGACCGCGTGGACGAGTTCCTGGCCGATGCCGGGCAGGCCGAAGAGGGTCTCGGTCAGCACCGCGCCACCCACCATCGCGCCGACGTCGTTGGCGTTCAGCGCGATGATCGGCGCGAGGGCGCCGCGCAGGGCGTGGCGGCCGACGATCGACCGCTCGCCGACGCCGTAGGCCCGGAAGGTGCGGATGTGGTCCTCCGCGAGCGTCTCCAGCATCGACGCCCGGGTCAGCCGGGCGAAGTAGGCCGCCTCGCCGAGGGCGAGGGTCAGCCAGGGCAGCAGCAGGTTCCACATCCACTGCTCGGGGTCGTCGGAGAGGGGGACGTACTCCGGGAACGGAAGCAGTTCCAGTTGCCCGCAGACCACGATCACCAGGACGAGGCCGATGACGAAGGACGGTGTGGCGACGCCCGCGAGGGTCACACCGGTCAGGGCCCGCTCGCTCAGCCGGCCGCGCCGCCAGGCGGAGAGCACGCCGGTGCCGACGCCCAGCAACAGCCAGAGCACCATCGCGCCGAGCACCAGCGACAGGCTGACGGGGAGCTTGCCCACGATGATCTGCATGACCTGCTGGTCGCTCTGGTACGACAGCCCGAGGCAGGGCGCCGAGCAGTGCTCCACGGACGTGCCGGTCGAGTAGTCCTGGCCGACGACGACGCCCTGCAGGAAGTGCCAGTAGCGCAGGTACAGCGGGTCGTCGAGCTTGAGCTGCTGGGCGACCTGGTGGACCTGTTCGGGCGAGCAGCGCGGACCGCAGGTGATCTGGGCGACGTTGCCGGGAGTGGCGTAGAAGACCACGTAGACGATCACCGAGATGGCGAGCAGGGTGACGATCGCGCCCAGGGCGCGGCGCAGGGCGAATCCGGTGAAGCCGGTCATGCCTTCGCCTCCCCCTTGCGACCGGTGCCGACGCGCAGGCGCGAGGCCGCGCGCGGGTCCAGGGCGGTGCGTACGCCGTCGCTGAGGACGGTGAGGGCGAGGACGGTCACGAAGAGCGCGCCCGCGGGCAGCAGCAGGTACTGCGGGGCGGCCTGGTACCAGACGTTAGCCGACGTGAGCATCTGTCCCCAGGACGGGGTCGGCGGTTTTACGCCGACCCCGAGGAAGGACAAGGAGGCCTCGATGCCGATGTTGACGGGCACCATCAGCGCGGCATACGTGATCACGGGTGCGGCCAGGCCGGGGAGCAGCTCGCGGCGGGCGATTCTCAGGGTGGACCAGCCGCTGAGCCGGGCGGCGGCGACGTAGTCGAGTTCCTTGAGGGTGAGCGTCGCCGCGCGGGTGATCTTGGCGATGGTGCCCCAGGCGACGAATCCGATGATGAGCGCGACCAGGACCGGCCTCGGGAAGCTGCCGGGAACGATGGCCAGCAGGGCCAACGCCATGATCATCAGCGGCATGGCCACGATGATGTCGCTGATCCGGCTCAACAGTTGATCAACCCATCGGTTGCCGAGTCCCGCGGCGATGCCGACGACGACACCGAGGAAGACCTGCACGGCGGTGGCTCCCAGCGCCACGCCCAGCGACACCCGGGCGCCGTACACCAGCCGGGCGAACAGGTCCCGCCCGGTCTGCGGTTCCACGCCCAGCCAGTGGTCGGTGCCGATCCCGCCGAAGGAGCCGGTCGGCACGCCTCCGCGCGCGGAGTCGATGAGGGACGGGTGGTAGGTGGTCGGGTCCTGGCCCTCGATCGCCGTGAGCAGCGGCGCGGCGAGCGCGACGAGGACCAGCAGCGCGACGACGGCCGCCGCGACGAGGGCGGCGCGCTGCGCTCGCAGCCGCCGCCAGAACTGACGGGCCCCCGAGACCCCCGAGGCGGACGCCTCGGGGGTCTCGGCGGCGACAAGTGCCTCGCTCACGGCGCTACTTCACCGCGACCTGCGAGATGTCCAGGACACCGGTCCAGTCGCTGATCACGACGTTCCTGATGTCCTTTCCGACCAGTCGCTTGTAGACGGGGTGGAACAGCGGCACGGTCAGCGCCTGCTCGCCGATCTTCTTGTCCAGGGCGCCCCACCTCTTGGCGGCGGCGTCAAGATCGGTCAACTTGTTGATCGCGTCAATCTCGGCATTGACCGACTTGTCATTGAGCAGGCCCGTGTTGAAGTTGGCGCCGTCCCTGACGATCTGCCGGCCGTCGAAGATCGGTGCGAGGAAGGGGCCGCCGGAGGGCCAGTCGGCGCCCCAGTGGGCGAGGAAGAACCCGGGCTCGGTCTTCACGCTGTGGACCGTGTCGGAGTAGTCGTTGTCCTCCAGACCCTGCAGCTTGACCGTGATGCCGGCCTTCTTGAGGGCGTCCTGGATGGCGGTCGCGATCTCCGGACTGGTCTCGAAGTCCTTGGCGTTGGAGTGGGTCAGGGTGACGGTGAGCCCGCTTGGGTAACCGGCCTGCTTCAACAGCTCCTTGGCCTTGGCGGGGTCGCCGGTCGCGCCCGCCGGGAAGAGGTCGTACGGCTCGTAGCCGAAGGACTTCTGGTTGGGCAGGAAGGTGGTCGCGGCCTCGGCGAGGGCGCTGCCGCCGGCCGCGTTGATCACGGACGAACGGTCGATGGCGTACGAGATCGCCTGGCGCACCTTGACGTTGTTGAACGGCTTGACCGTCGGGTTGAACGCTATGTAGTTCGTGTAGCCGAAGTGGCCGGTGCCGACGCGGGACGCGAGTTCCTTGTCGCCCGTGACCTTGGCGAGTTCGGCGGGGCCGAGGTTGGTGTCCGTCGTGACGGCGGCCGAGTCCGTCCCCTGGGACGCCGACAGCCGCTGGTTGATCACGGACGAGTCGAGCCCCGACTTCACGTCGACCTTGTCCGGGTACGCCTTGCGCTCGGCGTCCGTGGCCGCCGACCAGTAGGTGTTGCGCTCCAGGACGATGTGCTCACCGTTGTTGTCGTTCTTGACGACCTTGTAGGGGCCGGACGAGACGGGGTGCTCGGCGTACTTCGTCCCCGTGTCCTTGCTCTGGGGTACCGGCGTGAACTGCGTCTGCGTGGCCAGGTACGGAAACTCGCCCTCGGGCTTGTTCAGATGGAAGACGATGGTCCGCGCGTCCGGCGTCTCGATCGCCGACAGGCCCTTCTTGTCCTTGTACGGGCCCTGGTAGTTGGCGGCGCCGACCAGCCAGTCCCGCAAGTAGGGCGCGCCACCGGAGAGTTCGGGCGCGAAGGAGCGCTCGATGCCGTACTTGATGTCGGCGGACGTGATCGGCGTGCCGTCCTCGTACTTGAGGCCCTTCTTCAGGGTGTACGTCCACACGGTCGCGTCCTTGTTGGGGCGCCCGGTGTCGGTGGCGAGGTCGGGGACGACCTTGGCGCCGGCCGCGCCGTTCTCGCGGTTGCGGGTGGTGAGCGTACGGAAGACCAGGGACGGGACGTTTCCGCCGCCGGAGGTGTAGAGGCGGGCTGGGTCGAAGTTCTCCTGAGGGCTGGAGTTGAGCACCGTCAGGGTGCCGCCCTTGTGGGGGGTGGAGTCGCCACCGGAGCCCTTGGCATCGTTGTCTTTCGGTCCGCAGGCGGCGGCGCCCGCCGCCAGGACCAGGCCTACGGATGCCGCGGCCACACGACGGGCTGTGGGGGACGGATGACGCATCGGATGGACGACCTCTCAAATGATGAGACGGGTGGACGAGGAGTGAGACGAAAGTGAACAGACGTCTGCCCGGGCGTCAGGTCGTCGGAAAGTGCGGGCCGAAGTCACGGTCGTGAGGAGGTCACGGTCGTGACGCGGTCACGGTGAGGAAGCAGGATCGCGACGCGAACGCCTGGAGGCGGACGTCAGCGACAGTGAATGTCGGCCACACAGATGGGGGTCACGCCGATGAGCGCCAGTTCGATGGCAGCGCGACGGAGGGCGTGGGGGGTCGACATGCCCAGAAATATGTATGAACTTTCTGCTCATGTCAATGTGACATATGCGGTTGCTGTCAACTCCGGGGATACGGCCAGGGGTTGGGCAGGCAGTGGATCCCGTTGTGGTCGAGGAACTTGGTCTGCTGCTGCATCACGGGCGCGAGCTGGCCGTTCTTGGTGCACTGGACGTGGCTGTAGCCGAGTCGATGACCGACCTCGTGGTTGATCAACATCTGGCGGTACGCATGGATGTGCGCCCCATAGGTCTTCGATCCCTGTGCCCATCTGTACGCGTTGATCATGACGCGTTCGGTGGCGGCGGAATCGCAGGAGACGTTCTCCTCGCTGGTGTCCAGGTCGGACTTGGCGCACCATTTCGCGGTCGTGCCCGGGCTGGCCAGGGTGATCACGAATTCGGGTTTGCCGGAGTCGATCCGCTCGAAGGTGCGGGCGCCGTCGTGGGCCCAGCTGCGGTCGTCGTTGAGCGTCGCCTGTACCGCCTCGGCGAAGAGCTTGCCGTCCAGTCCGAGGCCCTTTTCGACATCGACCCGGTAGGTGTACTTCTGCCCCTTACCCGGTGCCTTGTCGACTCCCGGGATCGCGTCGAACTTGCCCGGGCCCCGGAGCGTGGCGCTGAGCGGGTACTTGGTGTCCATGGCCTGCGCGTACGTCAGTGTCGCCGGGGTGGGCGCGGAGGAGGGCGCCGCCGAGCCGGTACTGCCCGAGGTCCGGGCGTCCCGCGCCTGGCCGGTGGCCGACCGCGTGCGTGCGGTGGTGTCGTCGCGGCCGTGCGTGACCTGGCCGGCGACCACGACGGCCAGCACGGTGGTGACGGCGGCGGCCGCGATGCCGGTGAACGTCCGCCCCTTGGATCCCTTCGCCTGCGCGGGCACACCGGTGGGCGGCGCGTCGTCGTCATTGCCGTCGGTGTCGGAAGGGACGCCGACACCGGTGCGGTCCCACTCGGTGACGGAGCCGTACGGATCGGCGGGGTTTGCGGAGGCGCTGGTACCGGCGGAGGCGCTGGTGCGGGCGGAGGCGCTGGTACGGGGCGAGAAGACGTCGTCCTCCTCGCCGAAGGCGTCCAGGTAATCCTGCCGGGGCCCGGGCCCACCGGCGGGCGCCTGCCGTTGCCGCGGAATACTCACGACGGGCCCGGCGGAGAGCCCACGTCCGCCCACGCCCCGCTCACGCGTCAACTCTCCCCATCCACCCCCGGTTTCCCGCTGCTGCGGATGCCCACCACGCACTTCCGGAACGCCCTGCACGGGAGTACCACCGGACACGCGAGGGACACCGCGCGCGGGGGTGCCGTCAGCCGCCCCAGTTCGCCCAACTCCCCCGGGTTCGGCCGCCCGTCCCGTTCGACCGTCGACACCCCGAGGCTCAGCCGCCCGTCCGGCTCGACCGTCGGCTCCCCCAAGCCTCGCCGTCCCTCCGCGCGCGGATCCCCCGGCCCCGTCCGCCGGCCCGGCTGCACCGGAGCCGCCGGCTCCCCGAGGCCTCGGCGCGGAGCCGGGCTGTATGTCCCCTGCGTCACCCTTCGCCGCGTCCGTGCGTCCGCGGCGGCTGTGGCGTCCCACGTCGGCCCTCAGCTCCCCGTGCTCTCGGCACCGGATTCGCCGTCACCCGCAAAACCGCCGGCCTCGGCCGGAGTCGTACCGCCCGTGGCGGAACCGCGGCTGCCGGCGTCGGCGGAGACCGTGCGCTTCGCGGCGCCCCCCGCCCCGTCACCGGCGGTTGTCATCACATCCGGGGTTCCGGGGGCACCCGGACGCACCGGCCCCACCGTCACCCCGTCCGGCAACTCGCCCTTGTCCGCGAGGAGTTCGACGAACGCTCGGGCCACCGTTTCGGGGTACTCCATCATCGCCACGTGGCCCGCCTCCGGCAGGGTCAGCAGGCGGGAGTCACGGAAGGCGCGGGCCGCTCTGCGGGCCATGCGGAAGCCGACCAGCTGGTCGCGGCCGCCGTACACGAGGAGCGTCGGCGCGAGGACGCGCTCTGCCTGGCGCCAGAGCCCGTGCTGGCCGCCCAGCGTGTACGCGTTGACGATCCCGCGCGCCGACCGCGTCATCGCGTCCCAGAAGTACGTCAGCCGCAGCCGCCGCTCCATCTCCTCGACCGCGTTGCGGAAACCCTCCGGCGTCACCCGCCCGGGATCGCCGTAGCAGAGCATCAGGACGCCGCGGACCCGCTGCTCCGCCGTCCACTCCTTGGTGTAGCGGGTGAAGAGCCCGGCAACCCCCGGCAGCGCCAGCAGGGCCGTGGGCACGGCGCTGCGCTGGACGAGGAGTTCGGGCAGGGCCGGCGAGACGAGCGTGAGGGTGCGCACGAGGTCGGGCCGCAGCGCCGCGACCCGCGTGGAGACCGCGCCGCCCAGCGAGTTGCCGAACAGGTGCACCGGACCGCGCCCGGCCGAGTCGAGGTAACGGATCACCGCACGCGCGTGCCCGGTGACGGAGTAGTCCCCGTCGTCCGGCGGCGGGGAGTCTCCGAAGCCCGGCAGGTCGACCGCCTCGCCGTCGACGACGCCCTCCAGCTCCTGCATCAGCGCCGACCAGTTCTGCGAGGAACCGCCGAGCCCGTGGACGTACAGCGCGGGCGGCAGCCCCTCGCGCGCGGGGGGCCTCGAACGGATGGTCAGGGTGATCCCGGGCAATCCCACGGACCTGAGCCGCTCACCCTCGGCGACCCTGACGGGCGCCACCTTCGGGAGCACATTGGACGCCGGTACGGACGGCAGCTCGGTCGAAGACATGCGGCAATGTTACGAGACGATCACGCGAGGACCGCTGTGTTCGCCATCACAGACGGTCCGGGCACCGCACGGGCACCCGCACATACGCACGCCCCGTGCACACACCCGAACACACGCCCCGTACACACACCCGCACACCCGATAGCGTCCGCTCTGCGTGTCTCCTAGGCTCATAAAAAGGGCACCCGCGTGTGACCCCTGCTTCTTCCAGCGAGATTCGCGTGGATTCACCGGCGTGGGAAGTAGGAGACGTAGGAAGGGAGCCCACCATGGCCATCGACCCCACCGACCCCGAGACGTTCGAGGACGACGACGCCGAGACGGCGCCGGAGATCGACGTCGAGGCTCCGGAGAACGACGCGGCGGAGCAGTCCGCCCCGCTCACCCCGGACCGCGACGACCCCCTGGAGGACGTCGACCCCGGGCGGGCGGACGAGGCCGACCTCATCGAACAGCGTCGCGTCGTCTCCATCGACGAGGACGACTACCGCTGACGGGGGACATCGGCGCGCCGGAGGGCGCCGCTGAGCTGGAAAGGGGCCGCCCCCTGCCCGCTCTGGCCCGGTTTGAAACCTTCTGCGCGGCTTTCGCCGTCGTCCGGTCCGTGAAATTCTGCGCTCTCACCGCGCACACCACGGTTACCGAAAAGTACGATGGCCGCGCGGCGCACACCGCATGTGGACGACATTGGGAGGCGGCGTGACAGCCATCGAGCAGACAGAGGCGGCACGCCCGCGAGGGACGCGCCTGCCGCGCCGTGCCCGACGGAACCAGCTGCTGGGCGCCGCCCAGGAAGTCTTCGTGGCGCAGGGCTACCACGCGGCCGCGATGGACGACATCGCCGAGCGCGCCGGCGTCAGCAAGCCGGTGCTCTACCAGCACTTCCCGGGCAAGCTCGACCTCTACCTGGCTCTTCTGGACCAGCACTGCGAGTCGCTGATCCAGGCGGTACGCGGCGCGCTGGCGTCGACGACCGACAACAAGCAGCGCGTACGGGCGACCATGGACGCCTACTTCGCGTACGTCGAGGACGACGGCGGCGCCTTCCGGCTGGTCTTCGAGTCGGACCTGACCAACGAGCCCGCGGTGCGCGAGCGCGTCGACAAGGTCACGAACGAGTGCGCGGAGGCGATCTGCGACGTCATCGCCGAGGACACCGGCCTCTCGCGCGCGGAGTCGATGCTGCTGGCCTCAGGTCTCGGCGGACTCGCCCAGGTCGTGGCCCGCTCCTGGCTGCACAGCGACCGCAGCGTCCCGCGCGACCAGGCGGTGCAGCTGCTGACCTCGCTGGCCTGGCGCGGTATCGCGGGCTTCCCGCTGCACGGCGTCGAGCAGCCCCACTGAAGGCAGCGCCGTCCGGAAGCAACGTCTGTGAAGGCGGGCCGGGGGACATTTGTTCCCGGTCGCTGTTCGCTCTTGGCGTTCCCGGGCGGAGCGTGCACGTCCCCTCACCGGGCTAATGTGTGCTGGGTACGGCGCGTAAAGGTCGCGCACTTCACTGACCGTCGGAGGGACATAGCCGTGGAGGTCAAGATCGGCGTGCAGCACGCGCCCCGCGAGATCGTTCTGGAGAGCGGTCAGAGTGCCGAGGAGGTCGAGCAGATCGTGGCCGAGGCGCTGGCCGGGAAGTCGCAGCTGCTGACCCTCGTGGACGAGCACGGCCGCAAGGTCCTCGTCCCGGCGGAGCGTCTCGCCTATGTGGAGCTGGGCGAGCCGGCCCCGCGCAAGGTGGGCTTCGGCGCGCTGTAGCAGGACAGCTGGGAAGACGGCACGGAGGGGCCCGGCGACCGACAGGTCGCCGGGCCCCTTTTTCCTCCACATGCGGGACACAAGTGCCGCACAGAGGAGGATTGCATTCCGCAGGTCACGGGTATGACGGGCTACGACCGTGATGGGCAGTGTGGCCGTGTGGGAGGGACCCCCATGATGTTGTTCGAAGCGCTCGGCTCCGCCCTGCTCGGCCTGGTCCTGGCGTGGGCTGCGGACCGCCGCCTCGGCCATCGACTGCCGGCCCGTTCCCTGGTCCTCGCGACCGGTGTCGCCGGAGCCCTCTTCGGCGCCTTCGTCACCGACAGCGCCTTCGACCCCGGCAACGTCCTCCTGGTCCTGCTCGGCGCGGCCATCGTCTCGGCGGCCTCCGTGTCGCTGCTTCTGCGCCCGTCGGGGCGACTCCGCCGGCGCCAGGCGCCGGCGTGACAAGGCGGCAGCGACTCACAAGTCTCAAGAACCTCAAGGGACTACGCCCCGAGGGACGACCCGAGGCACGTCACAAGGGACGCGCCCACGGACCTCTCCAGGGACATCTCCGGGGACAACGACCGAAGAGACGTCCCAAGGGACGACGACCTGAATGACGTCGGCGGCAACGCCCTTGAGCGGCGCGGGGCCGACGCGGAGCGCTAGGCCGCCAGCCCCAGCGCGGCCATCCGCTTGGTGTGCGCCTCGGTGATCCGCGAGAACATCCGCCCCACCTCGGCGAGATCGAACCCGTCGGCGACCCCGCCCACGAGCATCGTGGACAGCGCGTCGCGGTCGGCGACGACCCGCTGGGACTGGGACAGCGCCTCGCCCATCAACCGCCGCGCCCACAGCGCGAGTCGCCCGCCGACCCGCGGATCGGCGTCGATGGCGGCCCGTACCTTCTCCACCGCGAAGCCCGCGTGGCCCGTGTCGTCCAGCACGGCCAGCACCAGCTCGCGCGTGTCCGAGTCGAGCCGGGCCGCGACCTCCCGGTAGAAGTCACTGGCGATCGAGTCGCCGACGTACGCCTTGACCAGCCCCTCCAGCCAGTCCGACGGCGCGGTCTGCTTGTGGAAGCCGTCCAGCGCGGCGACGAACGGCTCCATCGCGCGCGTGGGCTCCTCCCCGATCTCCGTCAGCCGGTTCCGCAGCCGCTCGAAGTGGTGGAACTCGGCCGACGCCATCTTCGCCAGCTCCGCCTTGTCCGCCAGCGTGGGCGCCAGCTTGGCGTCCTCGGCGAGCCGCTCGAACGCCGCGAGCTCGCCGTACGCGAGGGCGCCGAGCAGGTCGACGACCGCGGCACGGTACTGGGGGTCCGAGGAGGACCGGTCCCAGTTCTGGGCGGCCACTCCGGTGTGCTCGGCGGGTGCGTCAGAGGTGTTGTCAGGCGTCGTCATGCAGCGCACAATAGTCCGCTCGTCGAGCTGGGGAAGTCCCTGGTCAATCAGTGTGATGACGGCTACGTGACCAAATCGGCCATCGCGTGTGCGTGATTCCGGGGTATGGTGGTAATGCGCCTGCCGAGTACTCGACGGGCCGCACGTATGAGGATGCCCGGTCGGTGGCCCGATCGGCTCCGACCCGACAGCCCTCCACACCGTACGGCACATTGCGTACGGCGCCCGGAGGGACACCCTCAGCGGTACGAGCGCTAGAGCGTCGGCAGTGGTCCCGTGCCCTACGGCAAGACCGTAAGGCAGCCGACGTCCCCCGGCACGGTCCGTCAAAGACCCCCGCGCTCGCCTCGCACCGCGCCACACAGAAGAGGCAGCACCCTGACTACGACGTTCAGAGATCTCGGAATCCTTCCCGAGACCGCCGAGGCCCTCGAGGCCGTCGGCATCATCAACCCCTTCCCCATCCAGGAGATGACCCTCCCCGTCGCCCTCTCCGGCACGGACGTCATCGGCCAGGCCAAGACCGGCACCGGAAAGACGCTGGGCTTCGGCCTCCCGCTCCTCGAGCGCGTCACCGTCCCCGCGGACGTGGAGGCGGGCCGCGCGAAGCCCGAGGACCTCACCGACGCCCCGCAGGCGCTCGTCGTCGTCCCGACGCGCGAGCTGTGCACGCAGGTCACCAACGACCTGCTGACCGCGGGCAAGGTGCGCAACGTGCGCGTCCTCGCCATCTACGGCGGCCGGGCCTACGAGCCCCAGGTCGAGGCCCTGAAGCAGGGCGTCGACGTCGTCGTCGGCACGCCGGGTCGTCTCCTCGACCTGGCCGGCCAGAAGAAGCTCAACCTCAAGCACGTGAAGTGCCTGGTCCTGGACGAGGCCGACGAGATGCTCGACCTGGGCTTCCTGCCCGACGTCGAGAAGATCATCGACATGCTGCCGGTGAAGCGGCAGACCATGCTGTTCTCGGCGACCATGCCGGGCGCGGTCATCGGTCTCGCCCGCCGCTACATGTCGCAGCCCACGCACATCCGCGCCACCGCGCCGGACGACGAGGGCGCGACCGTCGCGAACACCGCGCAGTACGTCTACCGCGCGCACAACATGGACAAGCCCGAGATGGTCGCGCGGATACTGCAGGCCGAGGGCCGCGGGCTGGCCATGATCTTCTGCCGTACGAAGCGTACGGCGGCCGACCTCGCCGACCAGCTCAAGCAGCGCGGTTTCGCCGCCGGCGCGGTGCACGGCGACCTCGGCCAGGGCGCCCGCGAGCAGGCGCTGCGCGCCTTCCGCAACGGCAAGGTGGACGTCCTCGTCTGCACCGACGTCGCCGCGCGCGGCATCGACGTCGAGGGCGTCACGCACGTCATCAACTACCAGTCGCCCGAGGAGGAGAAGACCTACCTCCACCGCATCGGCCGCACCGGCCGCGCGGGCAAGAAGGGCATCGCGATCACGCTGGTCGACTGGGACGACATCCCGCGCTGGCAGCTGATCAACAAGGCGCTGGAGCTGAGCTTCAACGACCCGCCGGAGACGTACTCCACCTCCCCGCACCTCTTCGAGGAGCTGAACATCCCCGCGGGCACCAAGGGTGTCCTGCCGCGCGCCGAGCGCACGCGCGCGGGGCTGGACGCGGAGGAGCTGGAGGACCTGGGCGAGACCGGCGGCCGCGGTGGACGCGGGCGCGGTGGCCGGGGCGACCGCAACGGCCGGTCCGACTCCCGCACCGAGGACCAGGAGCGCTCGTCCCGCACGCCGCGCCGTCGCCGCCGCACTCGCGGCGGCTCCCCGACGGACGCTACGGCTGCCCCGGCGCCCGCGTCCGAGGTCACGGCCGGTGAGGAGGCGACGGCCACCCGCACGCCGCGTCGCCGTCGCCGCACCCGGGCGGGCGCCTCGTCCGAGCAGGTGACGCCGGTGAGCTCCGCGGAGACCGCCGTCGAGACGGCCGAGGGCCCGACCCTGGACGCCGAGACCGCAGCCGCCGCCAAGCCGCGCCGCCGACGCACCCGCAGGTCGGCGGAGCTGACGGCGACTCCGCAGACGCCGGCCGTCGTGGAGACGCCGACGGCCGTGGAGACGCCGGTCGCCACCGAGGCGCCGGTCGTCACGCCGGCTCCGACGGTCACGCCGGCTCCGGTCGCTGAGGAAGCCGCCGAGTCCGAGGCCGCCGCGCGCCCGCGCCGCCGTACCCGCAAGACGGCGCCGGCCGCGGAGGCCGCCGCCGACACGGCGGAGAGCACGGAGACCAAGCCCCGCACGCGCACCCGCAAGACGGCAGCAGCCGCCGCGGAAGCCGCAGTGGACACCGCCGAGGCCACCGAAGCCAAGCCGCGCCGCACCCGAAAGGTGACGGCCCCGGCCGAAGCCGCGGTCGAGACGGCCGAGGGTACGGAGGCCAAGCCGCGCCGCACCCGCAAGGCCGCTGAGCCCACCGTGGCCGTCGAGGCCCCGGAGGCGACCGAGGCCAAGCCGCGCCGCGCCCGTAAGACCGCCGCAGCGCCCGAAGCCGCGGTCGACACGGCCGAAGGCACGGAAGCCAAGCCGCGCCGCACCCGCAAGGCGACGGCCACCGCGGAGACCGCTGCCGACACGGCGGAGAGCACGGAGGCCAAGCCCCGCACGCGCACCCGCAAGACGGCAGCAGCCGCCGCGGAAGCCGCAGTGGACACCGCCGAGGCCACCGAAGCCAAGCCGCGCCGCACGCGCAAGACCGCGGCCACCGCGACGGCCGAGGAATCCGCCGTGGCCTCGCCGCGTCGGACCCGCAAGGCGGCAGCGACCGCCGAGGCGGCGCTCGACACCGCTGAGGGCGCCGAGGCGAAGCCCCGCCGCACCCGGAAGACGGCCGCGACCGCCGAAGCCGCGGTGGACACGGCCGAGGGTACGGAGGCCAAGCCGCGCCGCACGCGCAAGACCGCGGCCGGCGCGACGGCCGAGGAATCCGCCGTGGCCTCGCCGCGTCGGACCCGCAAGGCGGCCGTCGCCATCCCGGCGCAGGCCGCCGACGAGCCGGACGCCACCCCGCGCCGTCGTACGCGCAAGGCCACGGCAGCCGCCGAGGTCGCGGACGGTACGGCCGAGGCCGCGCCGAAGGCGCGTCGGACCCGGAAGGCGGTCGCCGCGACGGAGTCCACGGACGCCTGACGCGGTAGCCGCACGCACAGCCCGGACGGCCCGGTCCCACCCCAGGTGGGCCGGGCCGTCGGCGTACGCCGTGGCACCCGTGCGGAAGGCAACCGCACCCCGCACCCCAACCCACACCCCGCTCCCGACCCCAGCCCCCGCAAGCCACGCCCCACCCCCAGTCCCAACCCTCCCCCCACACCGCCCACCCCCACCCCCGAAACCTCCACCCGGTACCCTCGCCCCCATGAGCCGACCGCCGACCTTCGTTCCGCCTCCAGGAGCCCGTGTTCACACGATCCGTACCGCGCGTGGGGAGTTCGCGGCGGTGGAGTCGGTCGTGGGGGACGGCGTGGAAGCGAAGGGGACCGCGCTGATGCTGCCCGGGTTCACCGGCAGCAAGGAGGACTTCAACCCCCTGCACGCGCATCTCACGGCCCGCGGTTACCGGGTCGTCGCCCTGGACGGACGCGGGCAGTACGAGTCCGACGGGCCCGAGCTGGATGAATCCGCCTACACACAGGCGGAGTTGGCGAGGGACGTCCTCGCGCAGGCGGAAGCCGTCGGCGCACCGGTGCATCTCGTCGGGCACTCCCTCGGCGGCCAGATCGCCCGTGCCGCCGTCCTGCTCGACCACTCCCCCTTCCTCTCGCTCACCCTCATGGCCTCCGGCCCCGCCCAGATCTCCGTCCCCCAGCAGCAGCGCGTCAAGCTGCTCCAGGACGCGCTCGCCGTGATGACGATGGCCGAGGTGTGGGAGGCGATCCAGGCCATGGAGCCGCCCGAGGACACCGACGCCGGGGACCTCGACGAGGGGCTGGCCGACCGGGAGGACCTGCGGCGCCGCTGGCTGGGCAACAAGCCGGCCCAACTCCTCGCCACGGGACGCCAGTTGTGCGTCGAGCCGGACCGGGTGGCCGAACTCGCCGCCGTACCGCTGCCCTTCCACGTCCTGTCGGGCTCGCGCGACGACACCTGGCCGGTGCCGCTGCTGGACGACATGGCCCTGCGGCTGGGCGCCCACCGCACGATCGTCCAGGGCGCCGAACACTCCCCCAACACCGACAGCCCCCTGGAAACGGCGCGTGCCTTCGCCGGCTTCTGGGACCGCACCCGGAGCGAGGGCTGACCAGATCAGCGGGGTCCGCCGCCTTCCGGCGCAGCGCTCAGTACTGCGTCTGCAAGTGCTCCCAGAACCCGTCCCGCAGCGCCCGTCGCAGATCCGACTGTCCGCGCAGGGAGTACTGCAGCAGGCCCTCCGCCTCCACCAGCAGGTCCTGGTCCACCGAGCCCGGAAGGTACGGATGCCCGGGCAGCAGTTCGACCAGTGACTCGCGTCCCCGCGCCGCCAGCCATTTCGCCGCGATCTGCGCGCCGACGAAGCGGACGTCCTCCCGGGTGGGCCGGGCGGCGCCGGCCTCGTAGCCGGGGGCGGTGCGCCGGGCGACGTACGGCTTGAAGAAGTCGAGGTCGAAGGTGCGCTGGCTGTCCACCTCCCAGAGGAGGGGTTCCGCCTGGTTGCGGCCCTCGGGGGCCTCGATGCCCCAGAGGTGGACCCGGGCGCCGTACCCCTGGGCCGCCTCGACCGCCGAGACCAGGTCCTCGTCGCCGCCGAGCAGGGCCGCGTCGCTGATGGCGCGGTGGCGGGCGAGGGACTCGAGGTCGCTGCGGATGAGGGAGTCGACGCCCTTCTGCTGGTTGTTGGCGTTCAGGTTGCCCAACCGGACCTTGACGTCCGGGAGTTCGGCGATCGACTGCTGCTCGGCGGTGTGGATACGGCGTCTCGCGCCGTCGTACCAGTAGACCCGCAGCAGTCGGCTGTCCGCGAAGATGGTGCGGGCCCGGTCGATGAGCGCCTCGATCAGGCCCTCTGCGTCCAGGTCGAAGGCGCGCCGGTCCTCCGTGCCCGCCACGAGCCGCCCCGCGGCCGCGTAGAGGTACCCGGCGTCGACGAAGATCGCATGGGTCGAGGGCGTCTTGGCCACCTCGGCGAGCATGCGCTGGAGCAGCTCGTTCGTGCGGTCGACGCGGGCGCTGAGGGCCGGGAGGTCGTCGTTCATCACCTCCATTGTCCCGGCGGTCACGCTGCGAACACAACCGGTCCCGGTCAGTCTCATTCACACATCTCGCGCACCTCTTACCGGTCAGTAATTAGCCGTTCGAAAAATTTCTTTAGCGTAGGGAATGTTTGTAACACGCAGGCCGTTGACTGGATCAGAACCACGAGACGAAGGGAGAGGCCATGCGCTTCGAAATCATGCGACTCGACGAGGTCGACGGAACGCCCGTGGACAGCACTGTCGTGGACGCCGCCTCCGTCAACCGGATCGTGCAGCAGGCCGCCGCCATCGGGCAGCGCCTGTGGATCCGACCGGCCGAGAACACGGCCGCGTAACCGACCCGGCCGCGTAACCGATACAGACGCGGATCACCGACACAGACGCGGATCACCGCTGAAGCTTCAGAGCCCCCGTACGGCACCGATGCCGTACGGGGGCTCTGCGCTTGCGGGCTCAGCTCGTCCGGATCACCTGGGTGACGCCGTTGATGATCTGCTGCACGGCGATCGCCGAGAGCATCATGCCGGCGAGCCGGGTCACCAGGACGACGCCGCCGTCCTTGATGATCCGGATGATCAGCAGCGAGTAGCGCATCACCAGCCACAGCACGACATGGATGGCGAGGATCGCGCACCACACCGACACCTGCGTGGCCGTGCTGTCGGCCCTCTGCACGGCGAGGATGACGGACACGATCGCGCCGGGACCGGCCAGCAGCGGCATGCCCAGCGGCACGAGGGCCACGTTGACGTCCTTGGTCTGCTTCGGCTCGTCGGTCTTGCCGGTGAGCAGGTCGAGGGCGATCAGCAGGAGCAGCAGCCCGCCCGCGATCATCAGCGCGGGCACGGAGACGTGCAGGTAGTCGAGGATCTGGTGTCCCAGGAGCCCGAAGACGGTGATCACACCGCACGCCACGCACACGGCCTGGAAGGCCATCCGCTTCTGCACCTTGCCGGGGCGTCCGGCGGTGAGGGCGAGGAAGATCGGGGTGATCCCCGGGGGATCCATGATGACGAACAGGGTGAGGAAGAGGGAGCCGAAAACGGCAGCGTCGAACATGAGGGCCTTGCGGTGAGAAGAGGTGAACCGGGTGGAGAGGTGAACGGGGTGGCGTGGGCGGGCGTCAGGCTCCGCCGGTCCCCGGCACCGGGAACGCCCCGGTCGCCCGGCGCGTGATCTCGCCGTACACCTCGGGGTCCGTGGTGTACTCCCCGAGCACGCAGGTCTTGCGGCTGCCGTGGTAGTCGCTGGACCCGGTGGTCAGCAGCCCCAGTTCCTTGGCCAGTCCCCGCAGCCGCGCCCGGGTCCGAGCGTCGTGGTCCATGTGGTCGACCTCGATGCCGTCGAGCCCGGCGGCGGCCATCTCGGCGATCGCCGGCTCCGGCACGGTACGGCCGCGCTTGCTGGCGCCCGGATGCGCGAACACCGTCACCCCGCCGGCCGCCTTGACCAGCCGGATCGCTTCGAACGGGTCCGTCTCGTGCTTGGGCACGTAGGCCCGTCCGCCGTCCGCCAGCCAGTCGGCGGTGAACGCCTCGTCCACGCTCCGCACGACACCCAGCTCGACCAGCGCGGTGGCGACATGCGGCCGGCCGACCGAGCCGTCCCCGGCGATGCGTGCCACCTGCTCCCAGGTGACCGGCACGCCGAGGTCCCGCAGCTGGTCGACCATCGCGCGCGCCCGCGGCACCCGGTCGTCGCGCACCAGCTCGCGCTCGGCGAGCAGCTCCGGCTCCTCGGGGTCGAAGAGGTAGGCGAGCATGTGCATCGAGATGCCGTCGATACGGCAGGACAGCTCGGCGCCGGTGACGAGGGTCAGCCCGGCGGGCAGCGCGGCGATCGCCTCGGCGTAGCCGCGGGTGGTGTCGTGGTCGGTCAGCGCGACGACGTCCAGCCCGGCCGCGGCGGCGCTGCGCACCAGCTCGGCGGGGGTGTCCGTACCGTCGGAAGCCGTGGAGTGGCAGTGCAGATCAACACGCACGATGCGAACTCCAGCGATGACGAAACAGAACGGGACGCTCAAGAGTACGACACGCTCCACCCACCCCAGGGGCGCGGGGAACCGCGCGGCCGGCCCAGGACGAGCCGCAGCCACCCACGAGACGGCACCCCCCGTGGGCGCTACGGCTCCAGCAGGCGCGGCGACAACGCTCCGCAGGGAACGAGCTCGAGTTCCGCCCCCGCCTCGCGCAGATCCGTCAGCACCAGCTCGTCGTACATCAGCAGCCCGGACTGCTCGGGCCAGACGACGGCCCACAGCCACAACCCGCGCGCCTCGCCGGCGAAGACCGCGCGGTCGTCGGGGGTGGCGGCGACATGCCAGAGGGGGGTGGGGCGGCCACCGGCCAGCACCTTGGCCTGGGGCGGCTTCTCGACGCTCATGTACGGCCCCGGGTCCGGGCCGGCGATGCCCGCGTACCGCGCGCCGAGCCCGACGCCCAGTTCCTCGGCGACCAGGATCAGCTCCCCTATGCCCCCGAGCGGTCCCGGCCCCGAGCAGGCCACCGCGGTGGCGCGGCCGCCGTGCCGGTCGTCGCCGGCGCAGGCCACGCCCGTGAACAGCCAGCCGACGGGGAGGGGCCACGGCATCCACACGGGCACCTGAGTGCGGTGCACCACGACACTGAGGGCCTCGACGCTGGGCGGGACCACGGGCTGCACCGGGTGCACGGTGCCGTGCTCATCGCACTGCCACGAATCGGCGAAGAGTCCGGGAGCCCTGACCCGGCCACCACACTTCGGGCAACTGGGTTCGCCCCTCATAGGGCCCCACGGTCCTACCCCGGCACCCTCACGTCAAGGACGATCACCCGACCGGACGGAACCCTCACCTGATTCCGCACCATTCCGTCCCGGCCCAACTAGATGCCACTTGCATCAATTAGCCGCCCTAACTTACTATGTGTATATAGCAACTAAATCGACCCGGAGTGGAGGAAGCATGGACGACCCCTTCGACGCGGGAGCGGGCGGCATCCTGCGGCAGCCGAAGGCCGTGTGGGCGACGGCCGGCGCGTCCGTCGTGGCTTTCATGGGCATCGGACTCGTCGACCCGATCCTGCCGTCCATCGCCAAGGGCCTGAACGCCACCGCCAGTCAGGTCTCCCTGCTCTTCACCTCGTACTTCCTGATCACGGCCGTGGCGATGCTGGTCACCGGCTTCGTCTCGAGCCGGATCGGCGGGCGCAGGACGCTGCTGCTCGGCCTCGCCTTCGTCGTCGTCTTCGCGGGCCTGGCCGGCACCTCGGACTCGGTCGGCGAACTCGTCGGCTTCCGCGCGGGCTGGGGCCTGGGCAACGCCCTGTTCGTCTCGACGGCTCTCGCGGTCATCGTCGGCGCGGCGGCGGGCGGCAGCGCGGCGGCGATCCTGCTGTACGAGTCGGCCCTGGGCCTCGGCATGGCCTGCGGCCCGCTGCTGGGCGCACTGCTCGGCAACCAGAGCTGGCGCTACCCGTTCTTCGGCACGGCCTTCCTGATGGCGGTCGGCTTCCTGTGCATCACGGCGTTCCTGAAGGAGCAGCCGAAGCCCGCGCGGAAGACCTCGCTGCTCGACCCGATCAAGGCACTCGGGCACGGAGGCCTCGCCTCCGCCGCCGTCTCGGCGTTCTTCTACAACTACACGTTCTTCACCGTGCTGGCCTTCACGCCGTTCGTGCTCAACATGACGCCCTACAAGTCGGGTGCCGTGTTCTTCTGCTGGGGCGTGCTGCTGGCCGTCTTCTCGGTGATCGTGGCGCCGCGCCTGCAGAAGCGGTTCGGTTCGCTGAAGGTGCTCGGCGGCTCGCTGATGCTGCTCGCGGTCGACGTGCTCGTCCTCGGCTACGGCGACCACACCACGGCGGTCGTCTGCACCGTCCTGTCCGGCGCGTTCATCGGCGTGAACAACACGGTGTACACGGAACTGGCGCTCGGCGTCTCGGACGCCCCGCGCCCGGTGGCGAGCGCCGGCTACAACTTCGTGCGCTGGTTCGCGGCGGCCGCGGCTCCCTACTTCGCGCCGAAGATCGAGGAGTGGACCGACATCCACATCCCGTTCGCGGTGGCCGCGGTGACGGCCGTGGTGGGCGCGCTGGTGGTCCTCGTACGACGGAACGCGCTCACCCACGAAGCGGAGGAGCTGGAGACGCGACACGCGTCCGAGGACGGTGTCACCGTCTTTGCCAACTGACGGAATACGGCCGTCCGTTGGTGAGCTTGCTCACGCCAGGGAGACCGAGGCGCGGGACGGATCCCTCAGGTCCGTCCCGTGCGTCAGCCAGCGCTCCTGGAGGGCCTGGGCGCCGTGGACGCGTTTCCAGGCCGCCTCGTTCGCCGTCATGGGCAGCAGCGGCAGGAAGCGGACCGGGTCGAGCGGCTCGTCCAGGGCGAGATCCTCGACCAGGCCGCCGGGCTCGGCGACCAGGACGGAGCTGAACGGGGCGCCCGGCCACAGCGGCTCACCGATGTCGAGGGACGCGCCCGGTGCCACGATCACCCCCTCGACCTGCGGAGACGCGGCGAGCACGGCGAGCGGGCGCAGCGCCTTGTCGGTGTCGGCGAGGCCCGCGCGCACCGAGAGGACCAGCTCCGCGCGGGGTCCCTTCACCGGGTCGGCGAGCGTCGCCGTGGGGTCGCTCATCGGCTGCGCGGACATGCCGAGCGTGGCGTAGCGGACGATGTCGCCCTCGTGGAAGCGGAGCACCTCGATGCGGTCCGTGCCGAGGAACGTGACCGCCGCGCGGGCGTCCGGTTCGCCCAGCGCGGTGCGCAACCTTGCCTCGACCAGAGGAAGAACATCAACCATGCGGCGAGCATAGAACTCGTCAGTACCGGGCAAAGCAGCGCCTTGACAGTTTGGGCGACTGGTACTCTGGCCCGGTCGTTCGGGCAGCACGCATCGGCGTCGCGATCGAGTCCCGACGCCAGTTGGACTCCCTTACGGGAATGGAACGTCCCTTACGAGGGACCGGCCGGAGGAGGTGGGGCTGTCATGGATCGAAGTCACCCGTGCAGTACCACTCGCTCTTCCCGCCGCTGATACAGCTGATCCGGCCTGGGCTGACCGCCGCCTTTCACGCTCAAGTCTTCACGAGTCTTCATGCGGAAGAGCACTTCGTCTCGTTGTGCCTGATCTGTCTGATCTGAACCAGCAGCGAAACTCGCCACCGCGACGGTGCGGTGCTCCCCGCTTTGTGGACGTGCCAAACACCCGAAGTCAGGACGTCCCCATTCCGGGCAGTTCCACCCGTCGTCGGCGCCCTTTCGCTGCCTGCCACGAAGGAGCCAGCCATGTCGATGATCCGTGACCTGCGCGCCGCGGTCCGCCCGTCCCGCATCTCCCTGCGCAAGGACACCGGCGCGTACGACACGACACGCGACCCCGGCACCCCGTCGGCCGTCGTCGACTGCGCCGTCTACCGGGACGGGGCCCGCGTCCAGACTCCGCAGGCGCTCACCCCGCACGAGGCCATGCGCCAGGTGCGCCGCGACGGAGGCTTCGTCTGGATCGGTCTGCACGAGCCGACCGAGGCCGAATTCTCCGGCATCGCAAGCGAGTTCGGGCTGCACCCGCTGGCCGTCGAGGACGCCGTCCAGGCCCACCAGCGGCCCAAGCTGGAGCGCTACGACGACTCCCTGTTCACCGTCTTCAAGACCATCCACTACGTCGAGCACGACGAACTCACCGCCAACAGTGAGATCGTCGAGACCGGCGAGGTCATGTGCTTCACCGGACGGGACTTCTTCATCACCGTCCGGCACGGCGGCCAGGGCTCCCTGCGCGCCCTCCGGCACCGGCTGCAGGACGACCCCGAGCTGCTCGCCAAGGGCCCATCGGCGGTGCTGCACGCGATCGCCGACCATGTCGTGGACGGCTATCTCGCGGTCGCCGACGCCATGCAGGACGACATCGACGAGGTGGAGACCGAGGTCTTCTCCCCGGGCCGCGGCGGTGTCGCCCGCGGTGTGGACTCGG
This sequence comes from Streptomyces sp. NPDC002144, assembly GCF_053593695.1. Classification (NCBI taxonomy): domain Bacteria; kingdom Bacillati; phylum Actinomycetota; class Actinomycetes; order Kitasatosporales; family Streptomycetaceae; genus Streptomyces; species Streptomyces sp. NPDC002144. The sequence continues at coordinate 262,700 of NZ_JBSFDB010000010.1, read as the reverse complement.
CGCGGATCTACCAGATCAAGCGCGAGGTGCTGGAGTTCAAGCGGGCGGTGGCGCCGCTGCTGCGGCCGCTGCAGCTGCTGAGCGAGCGGCCGATGCGGCTGGTCGACCCCGACATCCAGAAGTACTTCCGGGACGTCGCCGACCACCTCGCCCGCGTCCAGGAGCAGGTCGTCGGCTTCGACGAGCTGCTCAACTCGATCCTCCAGGCCAACCTCGCGCAGGCGTCCGTCGCGCAGAACGAGGACATGCGGAAGATCACCGCCTGGGCCGCCATCATCGCCGTACCGACGATGGTGACCGGTGTCTACGGCATGAACTTCGACCACATGCCCGAACTGCACTGGCGCTACGGCTACCCGACCGTCCTCGGCCTCACGGTCGTGCTCTGTGTCGGCATCCACCGGGCGCTGAAGCGCAACGGCTGGCTGTGAGCCGTCTGGATAGGCTTCAGCCATGACAAGCGAGCTGCTCGACCAGGCCCTCGTCGAGGAGGCCACCAAGAAGTCCGGCCTCGTGTGGGTCCGGGGCCCGGGCGGGCCGGCCCGCGCGCTGTGGCACGTGTGGCACGAGGGTGCCGCGTGTGTCGTGGGCGACGGACCGGGCGAGCAGCCGCTGCCGGGACTGGCCGACGGCACGACCGCCGAGGTCACCGTACGCAGCAAGGACAAGGGGGGCCGGCTGGTCTCCTGGTCCGCGAAGGTCGTCGAACTCGCGTCCGGTACGGAGGCCTGGGAGGCGACGGTCGCCGAGCTGAAGGGCAAGCGGCTCAACGCGCCCGACGGAGAGGCGATGACCGAGCGCTGGGCCCGCACCTGCCGGGTGCTGCGGCTCGAACCGACCGGGGCGACAACGCCGTTGCCCGACGACAGTCTGGCCGAGGCGCCCCTGCCGACGCCGGCCACGACCCGCAGGCCCGTCCCCGCGGGGCTGCCCCGGCTGCTGCTGAAAAAGAAGAAGCGCCGCCGATGAGCCCTCAGGACGCCGGCAGCTGCTTGCCGTAGTCCACCGTCTCGTCCTTGTCCGGCTCCGCCAGGGTGAAGTCCTTGTCCCAGGCCGAGAAGGTCAGCGTGCCCGCGCCGCCCGCGCGCTGCAGGCGCAGCGGATACGGCCTGCCCTCCAGGGACACGTCCAGCGTGCCCCCTGAGCCCTTGTCACCCGTGATGCGGATCGTGCGGGTACCCGCCTGTTCGTGGTGCCCGTCCGTCGCCAGCGAACCGTGCAGGGTGAGCAGCCCTTCGAGGAGGACGTCCTTGTCCGTGAAACCGCTGAACTTCTTGTACGCGGGGTCGCGCTGCGGCACCTTCACGTACTTGCCGTCGAGCTTGCCCGCCGCCGAGGTGCCGTGGTCCCCGTCGGCGTGGTTCCAGAAGCCCGCGCCGGCCTTCAGATACAGCCGCTCGCCGATCCGCAGCAGCCCGAAGGCCACCCCCTTGGAGGTGACCGACCCGGTCGCCCCCTCGGGCTTCAGCCGCATGTCGAGCCGGTACGTACGGCCATTGGTGACGACGTCTCCGGCGAGCCGCACGGCGGACGCGGACCCCGCGGCCGTTCGCGCCCTGGACTGGATCGTGTCGGCGGACAGCTTGCCGACCCCGTTCGTGCCCGCGTCGGGATCCTCGCTGCACCCCGTCAGAAACCCGCTTGCCGTCACGACCAGCGCACACACGGCACCGGCCACCACCGCCCGACGAGTACGGCCCTCGGACCTCGCAGTCACAGACACGGCTGCCTTTCTCAACGGCTGTCCTGAACGGTGCTCGGCACCCTACAGGGGTCGGCGGCCACCGGCGGAGCCGGTCCGTCCGGACCGTCCACCAGGGCATATCCGATCGGGACGGGCTAGCCTGAAGCCCACCCGAGCGGGCAATTCGGAACAGCACAGCCCCACGAACCCCGCACGAAAAGGAAGCACGACCATGGCAGGCGCCGCCCCCCGGATCTTCGTCTCGCACCTCTCCGGCGTCCCCGTCTTCGACCCCAACGGCGACCAGGTGGGCCGCGTGCGCGACCTGGTCGTGATGCTGCGCGTCGGCCGCCGCCCCCCGCGTGTGCTCGGCCTCGTCGTCGAACTGCCCACCCGGCGCCGCATCTTCCTGCAGATGACCCGGGTCACCAGCATCGAGTCCGGCCAGGTCATCGCCACCGGTGTGCTCAACGTCCGCCGCTTCGAGCAACGCCCCACCGAACGGCTGGCCTTCGGGGAGCTCCTGGACCGCCGGGTCACCCTCGTCGAGACCGGCGAGGAGGTCACCGTCCTCGACGTGTCCGTGCAGCAGCTGCCGGCCCGCCGGGAGTGGGAGGTCGACCGCGTCTTCGTCCGCAAGGGCCGCAAGGCCGGCGCCTTCAGGAGGGCCAAGGGCGAGCAGCTGACCGTCGAGTGGTCCGCCGTCACCGGGTTCTCCCTGGAGGAGCAGGGACAGGGCGCGGAGAGCCTCCTGGCCACCTTCGAGCAGCTGCGCCCGGCGGACCTGGCGAACGTCCTGCACCATCTCTCCGCCAAGCGGCGCGCCGAGGTCGCCGCCGCCCTCGACGACGACCGGCTGGCCGACGTCCTCGAGGAGCTGCCGGAGGACGACCAGATCGAGATCCTCGGCAAGCTGAAGGAGGAGCGGGCCGCCGACGTCCTGGAGGCCATGGACCCCGACGACGCGGCCGACCTGCTCTCCGAACTGCCGGAGGAGGACAAGGAGCGGCTGCTGAGCCTGATGCAGCCCGCCGACGCGGCCGACATGCGGCGCCTGATGTCGTACGAGGAGCACACGGCGGGTGGTCTGATGACCACCGAGCCGATCGTGCTGCGGCCGGACGCCACCGTCGCCGACGCGCTCGCCCGCGTCCGCAACCGCGACCTCTCCCCCGCCCTCGCCGCCCAGGTCTACGTCTGCCGTCCGCCGGACGAGACACCGACCGGCAAGTACCTGGGCACGGTCCACTTCCAGCGGCTGCTGCGCGACCCCCCGTACACCCTGGTCAGTTCGATCATCGACGACGACCTGCAGCCGCTCGACCCCGACGCGGCGCTGCCCGTCGTCGCCGGGTTCTTCGCGACGTACGACATGGTCGCGGCGCCCGTGGTGGACGAGGCCGGGTCGCTGCTCGGCGCGGTGACCGTGGACGACGTACTGGACCACATGCTGCCCGAGGACTGGCGGGAGACGGAGTTCCACCTGGACGAGGACGCGGACGGCGAGAAGGACGACGGCGAGAGCGCCGGTGACGAGGACGCCGACAACGAGGACGCCGAGGGGGTGGCCGCTCATGACGCCTGAGCGTGAGAGCACCCGTGAGCGCACCCCGGCGGGCGCGACGGCGACCACCCGCACCCGGGTGCGCCTGGACCAGCCGCGCGCGCCGCGCCGGCGGCTGGTGCCCGAGTGGGACCCGGAGGCCTTCGGGCGGCTGTCGGAGCGCATCGCGCGCTTCCTCGGCACCGGACGGTTCATCGTCTGGATGACGGTCGTCATCATCCTGTGGGTGGCGTGGAACGTCTTCGCGCCGAAGGACCTGCGCTTCGACAACTACCCGTTCATCTTCCTGACCCTGATGCTGTCCCTGCAGGCCTCCTACGCGGCCCCGCTGATCCTGCTCGCGCAGAACCGGCAGGACGACCGCGACCGGGTCAACCTCGAACAGGACCGCAAGCAGAACGAGCGGTCCATCGCCGACACCGAGTACCTGACCCGGGAGATCGCCGCCCTGCGCATCGGCCTCGGCGAGGTCGCCACCCGCGACTGGATCCGCTCCGAGCTGCAGGACCTGATGAAGGAGCTGGACTACCGCAAGGACGGGCACCACGAACACGCCGTATTCCCGGCAGAACGGTCCCGCGGACGTGACGTAGACGACCGGTGACGGACTTACCGGGGCCAGGCTACCGAGCCGTACCATCGTCCTATGGCTAGCGAAGACGCGGTGCGCGAGGCACTGGCGACGGTGAACGACCCCGAGATCAACCGACCCATCACCGAACTCGGGATGGTCAAATCGGTCGACATCGGCGCGGACGGGGCGGTCGCGGTGACGGTGTACCTGACGGTCTCCGGCTGCCCCATGCGCGAGACCATCACGCAGCGCGTGACCGACGCGGTCTCCCGGGTCGAAGGTGTCACCCGCGTCGACGTCTCGCTGGACGTGATGAGCGACGAGCAGCGCAAGGAGCTGGCGAACGCCCTGCGCGGCGGCCAGGCCGAGCGGGAGATCCCGTTCGCCAAGCCCGGCTCGCTCACCCGGGTGTACGCGGTCGCGTCCGGCAAGGGCGGCGTCGGCAAGTCGTCCGTGACGGTGAACCTGGCGGCGGCGATGGCCGCGGACGGTCTGAAGGTCGGTGTCGTCGACGCCGACATCTACGGCCACAGCGTGCCGCGCATGCTCGGCGCGGACGGCCGCCCCACCCAGGTCGAGAACATGATCATGCCGCCGTCGGCGAACGGCGTGAAGGTCATCTCCATCGGCATGTTCACCCCGGGCAACGCGCCGGTGGTCTGGCGCGGCCCGATGCTGCACCGGGCGCTGCAGCAGTTTCTCGCGGACGTGTACTGGGGCGACCTGGACGTCCTGCTCCTCGACCTGCCGCCCGGCACCGGTGACATCGCCATCTCGGTCGCCCAGCTGGTCCCGAACGCCGAGATCCTGGTCGTGACGACGCCTCAGCAGGCGGCGGCGGAGGTCGCCGAGCGGGCGGGCTCCATCGCCGTGCAGACCCACCAGAAGATCGTCGGCGTGGTCGAGAACATGTCGGGCTTGCCCTGCCCGCACTGCGGCGAGATGGTCGACGTCTTCGGCACGGGCGGCGGCCAGACGGTCGCCGACGGCCTCACCCGCACGACGGGCGCGACGGTCCCCGTCCTCGGCTCCATCCCGATCGACGTCCGCCTGCGCGAGGGCGGCGACGAGGGCAGGCCGGTGGTCCTGACCGACCCGGAGAGCCCGGCGGGCGCGGCCCTGCGCGGCATCGCGGGCAAGCTGGGCGGACGGCAGCGCGGCCTTTCGGGGCTGTCCCTGGGGATCACCCCGAAGAACAAGTTCTAGAGAACAAGTTCTGGGTGACTGTGGGGCGCCGTCCGGTGCGGACGGTGCCCCTTCGTCGTCCCGTCGTCGTCAGGCGTACGTGCCGATGTCCTTGATCATGGCGAAGCCCAGCCCGTACGCGCTCATCCCTCGTCCGTACGCCCCCACGTGCACCCCTGCCTGCGTGGACCCGGCGAGCACCCAGCCGAACTCGGACTCGCGGTAGTGGAAGGGGGTGGGCACGCCGTCCACCGGCAGGGAGAGCGTCGACCACTCGGGGCCCGCGAGATCGTCGGCCAGCGCCCACGCCGTCTCCGTCTGCTGCTCCAGCCAGTCGTCCCGGAGGCTGTGGTCCATCTGCCCGGGCCAGGTGAACGACAGCAGCCCCACCCCGGCCAGCCACGCCGCCGAGGAGACCGACGTGGCCTCCAGCAGCCCCGTACCGTCGGCGCTCCTGCGGGAGGGGTTCGCCGCGACCGTCACCACGACCGCGAACTTCTCCCGCGGCTCACTGGCGGAGCCGACCTCGTTCTTCACCGAGGGCTCGTCGCCGTGCCCGATCGACCCGTGTTCGACGGCACCGTCGGCCGCCGTTCCGACCTGCATCAGCCAGCGCGGCCCCGTGAAGGCCTCGTCGAGGCCGTACCACGGGAAGGGCGCCTGCAGGTAGCCGTCGACCGTGCGCCGGGCGGAGGGGACCTGTTGTCCGCCCTCCGCGGCCGGCGCCTGCGCGACTGCCCGACTCGTCGTCTCCATTGCCCGGACGCCTCCTCGCTCTCGTCGGACCGGAGCGGCCCGCCCCCCTTCGGGCTGACTCGTCCGGTCCGCACAACAACTCGGCAGCATAGCCACCCCGCTCCGGGCAGCCGGGAAACCTACCGGCGCGTGGGTCGCGCAGGGGGGCGGGTTCAGGCCGCGAGAGGGCGCGACGGAGTATGAAACGCGTCACGTACGACGGTCTCGACGCCCACCGCTGCCACGGGCGGTACGGCTCAGGTGGCGTCCGCGTCGAAGGGCGGCCGGTCGTCTTCCTCGGGCTTCTTCGTCATGTCGATGCGGCCACCGGAGGACGAGGAGGAGGACGACGAGGAAGAGGACGAGGACGGACCGTCGGTGTCGTAGCTCTGGACCGCCTCCGTGACCTCGGCCATCTCCTTCTTCAGGTCGAAGCCGTTGCGGATCTCCTTCAGCCCCAGGTCCTCGCTGTCCAGGTGCTTGCGGATGAAGGTCTTGGGGTTGAGGTCCTCGAACTCGAAGTCCTTGAACTCCGGGCCCAGTTCCTGCCGGATGTCCGCCTTGGCGCTCTCCGAGAACTCTCGGATCTTCCGGATCGTCCGCATGACGTCCTGAATGACCTTCGGGAGCTTGTCCGGACCGAAGACGAGCACGGCGAGCACAATGATCGTCAGCAGCTCGAGCGGTCCTATGTCATTGAACACCTGAAGCTCCTTGCGATGTCCTCGGTCCTCGGCCCTCGGCGGTCTGTGCGGGTCTTCCGTGGTCCGGGCCGGATCCACGGTACCCGGCGATCCCGTACGACCGGTACCGTCCCGAGGGTTCCGAGTGCGTCCGGGTGGCGGTTTTCCGGGATGTTTGCCTTGTGGGGCAGGAGTTCGGAACCCGTCTGTGAGGTTCCTGTCAGTTGCTGTCCGAGGACCCGAGCACCAGTGAGATCGTCCGCTCGCCGCCGCCCCGGCGCACGGTGAGCCGCAGGCGGTCGCCGGGGCGGTGGGCGCGGGTCCTGACGATCAGTTCGTCGCCGGAGTGCACGCGCACGCCGTCGACCGCGGTGATGACGTCGCCCGCCTTGATGCCGGCCTTGGCTCCGGGGCCGCCCGCGGTGACGGCGGGGCCCCCGTCGGCGGCCTTCTTGCCGACGCGGGCGCCGTCGCCGGTGTAGTTCATGTCGAGGGTGACGCCGATGACCGGGTGGGTGGCCTTGCCGGTGTTGATCAGTTCCTCGGCGACACGCCTGGCCTGGTTGACGGGGATCGCGAAGCCGAGGCCGATGGAACCGGCCTGACCGGTGCCGGAGTCCGAGCCGTCGTCGGCGGAGCGGATCGCGGAGTTGATGCCGATGACCCGGCCGCGGGAGTCGAGGAGGGGGCCGCCGGAGTTGCCGGGGTTGATGGGCGCGTCCGTCTGCAACGCGTCCACGTACGACACGTCGCTCCCGTCGGTGCTGTCGCCGCCGGCGGTGATCGGGCGCTCCTTCGCGCTGATGATGCCGGAGGTGACGGTGCCGGCCAGGTCGAAGGGGGCGCCGATGGCGACGACGGGGTCGCCGACCTGGACGTTGTCGGAGTTGCCGAGCGGCAGGGGCCTGAGCCCGCGCACGCCGGTGACCTTCACGACGGCGAGGTCGTAACCGCTGTCCCGGCCCACGACGGTGGCCTTGGCGGTGTCGCCGCTGTTGAAGGTGACGGTTATCTTGCCGCCGGACCCGGCGGGCTCGACGACGTGGTTGTTGGTGAGGATGTGTCCGAGGTCGTCCAGGACGAAGCCGGTGCCGGTGCCGGACTCCGCGGCGCCGGTGACATGCAGGGTGACCACGCTGGGAAGGGCCCGCGCGGCGATGCCGGCCACGCTGTCCGGCGCCCTCCCCGCCGGCTCCTTCCCGGCCTGCGGCAGCGTCACGGTCCCGAGTCCGCCGTCCCGCTCCAAATAGGCCCCGACGATCCCACCGACCCCACCGGAAACCAGCGCCAGCACGACAGCTCCGCTCACAAGCCTCCGACGCACCCGCCGACGCCGCGTGTCCTTGTCATCAACCCCGACACCGCTGTGCTGGAAGGGGGCGGGGGCCCAGGGGTCGTAGTTCTGCCAGGGGTTGGGGGTGGGGGTGGGAGTGGGGTCCAGTGAAGGGGTGGAGGTGGAGGTGAGATCTTGTGGGGGTGCGAGAGCAGGGTCGAGCGGTGGCTCGGGGGTGGGAACGGCTGGGGGTGCCAGAGCCGGGTCGGGCAGCGGCGCGGGGGCGGGGCCAGCGGGGGGTGTGGCGTGGGGGCCCGTTGCGTTGTGCGGGGGCGGAATCGGCGTGTCCTGCGCCGGTGGAGCGGCGGGGTGCTGGACCGGGGGCGCGGGGGCCCAGGGGCCGGGTTCGCCGTAGGGCGGGGTGCTGTAGGGGTCGGGATCATGGAGGGGGGTCGGACGGGTGGCGACAGTCGGGTGTGGTTCGGGTGCGGCGGGTGGACGGGGCGTGGCGTAGTCACCTGAGGCCGAGGCCTCCTCATCCGGCCTCTCCGCGAGCGCCTCAACGACAGCCATCGCCGCCGCCTCCTCGCCCACAGCCGGTATCTCCGCCCGCACACCGACCCCAACAGCCGAGTCCGCAAGCGCCTCGGCCTCAGCCGGCCGCCCCGCTGCCTCCGCCGGCGTCTCCGCCCCCGCCTTGGCCACAGTCGGCTTCTCCGCGACGCCCTCCGGCTGTGCCGCGGCCCCACTCGGCGTCTCCGCCTCCACCCGTGCCTTGGCTTCGGCCGACGTCTCCGCCTCCCCCATGGCCACAGCCGACGTCAACGGCTCCGCCCCGGCCAGGCCCCCAGCCCCGCCCGGCGTCTCCGGCTCCGGTCCCGGCGTCTGTCGCGAAGCCGCCCCGGTGTCGGTCGCCGCCCGGGGAAGGGGCAATTCGTAGTCACCGTCGGCGGAGGCCGCTCGAGGCGCGTCGGTAATACCTACGGCAGACCGCTCGTCGGCGCCAACCCCCGCTGCCGGGCGCGCCAGCTCGAAGTCGCCCTCGGGTACCGCCGCAGTCGGGCCCCGGTCCTGGGCCGGTAGTGCCAGACGGAAGTCGCCCTCGGGATCGTCGTGGGCTTCCGGCTCCGTCAGTGTCGGCGCCTGGGCGAGCGGCGGATCCGTCGGCGGCGCGTCCGCGTGGCCGGTCTCGCGAACCCCCCGGTGCCACCACTTCGGCCTTGTGGGCTTCCCCTCGTTCATGATCTCCCCACAGGTGACCGCGGCGCAGCCCGTCGCGGACGCGGTTTGTCGGTTCCGCGTCGGCGGCACAGGGCGCAGACGCGGTTCACCGTGGATTCAACCAGGTTCCCGAGCGGAGGCGCAGGGGCCGGTCAGCGAGTGGGGTCGGTGGGGGTCGCGTCGGGGACGGGTGCGGCGAGGAGGGGCGTCGTGGCCTCCGGCCGCGCCGACGCCGAGATCAGCGTCAACGGCGAGGTCACGCTGAGCGGACGTATGAGCGGGGACATCACCGCGGCACCGGCCACGACGGGCGCCGTCAGCGTGTGCACGGTCTGGTCCGCCGCGGCGGGGCTGGGTACGCCCGGCAGCAGCGGTGCGGACACCTGGGTAGGTGCCACCGGGGTGTCGCCGAGCGAGCGAGCGCCCTGGCCCTGGGTGAGCAGAGGCCCCGCGCCACGGCGCCGCTGGCTCTCGGGCGCCGTAGCGGCCCCCGTCCCCGGCGTACGCGCCGGCGTCACATTGCTGCCCGCGCCGGAGCCCCCACGGGCGTCCGCGGCCGTGTCCGTCGCCGCACCGGTCGTGACCCCGCCGAGCGCGATCGCGGCGAGCGAGACCGCCCCGGCGGCGACGAACGCGAACCGCATCCCGCGCGAGGCGGAGCGGTCGATCTCGGGCCGGCTGACGTCATGGATGCGGAAGCCGTGGCCGGAGGCGGGGAGGGCCGGGGTGGGGGCGGTGTGCGGCGCGGCGGGCGTGTAGTCGAAGGCGAAACGCTCGGGGCGTTTCAGGCCGAAGACCCCGGGGAGCGCGGAGCCGCCGGGTCTTCCGGACAGGCCGGCGAATCCTCCCCCGCCGAACGGCGAGCCACCGCCGTCCGGATCACCTCCCCCGGGCAGCCCCTGGAGCCGCGCGAGGAAACTCTCGGAGGGAGGCGGCGGGGCCGCCTCCGCGAAGACGCTCTTCAACTGCCGCTGTGCGTCGGCCTCCGCCTTGCACTTGGCGCAGGTCGCCAGGTGCGCGAGGACTCGTTCACGCGTCTCATGACCGAGCTCTCCGTCCACCAGGGCGGAGAGTCGGTCTCCCAGATGCTGCTCGGCGAGGCGTCGCTCGACGGGGTCGGGTCGTGATCCACTCACGCGGTCGCGCCCCCTCCTCCCAGAGCGGCCACCCGGGGCACGAAGGAGCGGCGCTCGGAGCTCCGGGTCTGCGGCGCGCGGTGCGCGAGGGCCTTGCGCAGCTGGGAGCGGCCGCGGTGGATCCGGGAGCGGACCGTGCCGAGCTTGACGCCGAGGGTCGCGGCGATCTCCTCGTACGACAGTCCTTCGATGTCGCACAGGACGACCGCGGCGCGGAACTCGGGCGCGAGGGTGTCGAGGGCCTGCTGGACGTCCGCGTCGAAGTGGGCGTCGTTGAAGGCCTGCTGCGGGGTGGGCTCGCGGCTGGGCAGGCGCTCGGCCGCGTCCTCGCCGAGGGCGTCGAAGCGGATGCGCTGCTTGCGGCGGACCATGTCGAGGAAGAGGTTGGTGGTGATGCGGTGCAGCCAGCCCTCGAAGGTGCCCGGTGTGTAGGTCGACAGGGAGCGGAAGACGCGGACGAAGACCTCCTGGGTGAGGTCCTCGGCGTCGTGCTGGTTACCGGTGAGGCGATACGCCAGCCGGTAGACGCGGCCACTGTGCATGCTGACGATCTCCTCCCACGTGGGCGGAGTCCACGCCTGCCCGTCCGCGTCGGTGGAGAAAGTCGCGGTCTGGGCGTGGTCAGCGGCGTGGCTGGGGTCAGCAGCGGTGTCGTTCACGGATTTCGGCCTGCCCGCTGATCCGAGGAAGCGCCGCAGCACTCCAGCCCGGTCCCCGTTGGGCGCGGCCGCACCTCCCCTGTCATCTCTGGTGGTGTCCAGTGGAGCCCCTACCATAGCCACCTCGCCCGTTAGGACCGGATAAGCGGTTTTACGAGAATTTGATGTGGGCTGCTCCGGCTCGTGCCGCCGCGTCCGCGGTTCCTCGAGCGCCCGACCGTCGTCGTGATCCAACTGTGTCCCCCCGCCGTCGTCTCCACCCCTCTAAACGCCCGGTCCCATCTGCGGGTTCCCGGGCCCAACGGATACAGTCACGCCCAGGCAACCACGGGGACAGGAGAGGGTCATTACCGGCAACCGGCAGGCAAGCTGGGCGTTCGCCGACGCCTATGCCGCCGAGGACGAAGCGCTGCGCTGGGCCCGTGACCGGGCCCGTGAGGCGGGGCTGCGCTCGGTGTCGCCCGGCACGGGCTCCGCGCTGCGGTTGCTGGCGGCCTCCGTGGACGCGAAGGCGGTGGCCGAGATCGGGACCGGCACCGGCGTCTCCGGTATCCACCTGCTGCACGGGATGCGCCCGGACGGTGTCCTGACCACCGTCGACCCCGAGCCGGAGCACCAGCAGTTCGCCCGTCAGGCCTTCCGGGCCTCCGGCTTCGCCAGCAACCGCGCCCGCTTCATCCCGGGCCGCGCCCTGGACGTGCTGCCCCGCCTCGCGGACGCCGGCTACGACCTCGTCTTCTGCGACGGCGACCGGCAGGAGGTCATGGACTACCTCGCTGAATCGTTGCGCCTGCTCCGTCCGGGGGGTCTGGTGGTCTTCGAGGGGGTCTTCGCGAACGGCCGCACGGTCGATTCGGGACCCCAGCCGACGGAGGTCCTGCGGCTGCGGGAGCTGCTGCGGGCGGTGCGGGAGAGCCAGGAGCTGCTGCCGTCACTGCTGCCGGTGGGCGACGGGCTGCTGTGCGCCGTGAAGCGCTGACCGGCCCCTGAAGGCGACGTCGCCGGGGCGGTGACGAGGCCCACACAGAGCAACCCCGGCACCACTTGGATGCCGGGGTTGTCGAAAGGGTATGGTCGCTTCCGCGTCAGCCGACGACCTTCTTGAGGGCGTCGCCGAGCGCGTCGGCCTCGTCAGGGGTCAGCTCGACGACGAGCCGACCGCCGCCTTCGAGCGGAACGCGCATGACGATGCCCCGCCCCTCCTTGGTCACCTCGAGCGGGCCATCACCCGTTCGCGGCTTCATGGCCGCCATGCTCGTTCCCCTTCCTGAAACCAGCTCATCGTCAAAGCCGACGGCCCTGGAGGGCACACGGTCCAGGCGTGGGACTTGGACACGCGACACCGGCATCGAACACATTGCTTCCAAGCCATTATCCCGCATCTCAGGACCCGATGACCAACATCAGTCGGCATCGCTTGGGCAACGCGCGCGAGCAAAACCACCCAATTCGGCGATGTGACTGCGATACTGCGCGGCCGCACGGACTTCCGCGCACCGGAAACCGCCGATAATTCTTTGACGCAGGTCACACGTCCGGTGCGGTGCGTGGACGGCGATCTCCGTCATGCTGTCCTTCGTACGAAGACGTACTGACCGGTCGTACCAACGGAGGGGACAGACCATGGCCGACACGGTGCTCTACGAGGTGACCGACGGGCTCGCGACGATCACCCTGAACCGGCCCGAGGCGATGAACGCGCTGAACATCCCGACGAAGGTCGCGCTGCGGGAGGCGGTCCAGGAGGCGGCAGGCGACGCGGCCGTACGGGCCGTGCTGCTGACGGCCGCCGGGGAGCGGGCGTTCTGCGTCGGTCAGGACCTCAAGGAGCACATCGGGCTGCTGGCGCAGGACCGGGAGACCGGCTCCGGGCACACGATGAGCACGGTGCGTGAGCACTACAACCCGATCGTGCGGGCGCTGGCCGGGATGGCGAAGCCTGTGGTGGCCGGGGTGAACGGGGTCGCGGCGGGGGCGGGATTCGGGCTGGCGCTGGTGGCCGACTACCGGATCGTGGCCGACACCGCCGCCTTCAACACGTCGTTCGCGGGCGTCGCGCTGACCGCGGACTCGGGCATGTCCTGGACGCTGCCGCGGGTCGTGGGCCCGGGCCGGGCCGCCGACCTGCTGCTCTTCCCCCGCAGCATCAAGGCCCAGGAGGCGTACGACCTGGGGATCGCCAACCGTCTCGTGCCGGCCGCCGAGCTGCACGCCGAGGCGGAGAAGGCGGCACGGGCGCTGGCCGAGGGGCCGACGGTCGCGTACGCGGCCCTCAGGGAGGCCATGGCCTACGGCCTGACGCACTCCCTCGACGAGACGCTGGACAAGGAGGACGAGCTGCAGACACGGGCCGGGTCCTCCGAGGACCACATGATCGCGGTGCAGGCGTTCGTCAACAAGGAGAAGCCGAAGTACCTGGGCCGCTGAGGATCAGCCCTCCCGCGCGACACACGTCTGAAGATGGTCGTTGACCAGGCCGCACGCCTGCATCAGGGCGTACGCCGTGGTCGGTCCCACGAAACGCAGGCCTCTCTTCTTCAGCGCCTTGGACAGGGCCGTCGACTCCGGGGTGACCGGCGGGACGTCGGACAGGGTCTTCGGCGCCGGTCCCGGCTCCGGCGCGTGGGACCAGATCAGGCTGTCCAGCTCGCCCGGGGCCCACTCCGCCAGCACCCGCGCGTTGGCGAGCGTCGCGTCGATCTTGGCCCTGTTGCGGATGATGCCCGGGTCGGTGAGGAGGCGGGCGCGGTCCGTCTCGGTGAAGGCGGCGACCTTCTCGATCCTGAAGTCGGCGAACGCGGCCCGGAAGCCGGGCCGGCGGCGCAGGATGGTGATCCAGGACAGGCCGGACTGGAAGGCCTCGAGGCTGAGGCGTTCGTAGAGCGCGTCGTCGCCGTGGACCGGGCGGCCCCACTCCTCGTCGTGGTAGGCCACGTAGTCCTCGGTGGACAGGGCCCAGGGGCAGCGCAGTGCACCATCCGGGCCGGCGATCGCGGCGCCGTCCGTCACTGGTGGCCCTCCTGTCCGTGCCCCGGCTTCTCCATGGAGACGTGGTGGGCCGCCGCCCGGGCGCCCGCCAGCGCGGACTCCAGGTCGGCGATCCGGGCGTCCCGCTCGGCCAGTTCGGCGGCGAGCCGGTTGAGGGCGTCGTCGACGTCCGCCATCCGGTAGCCGCGCGCGGCGAGCGGGAAGCGGAGCGCGTCGACGTCCGCGCGGTCGACCGGGCGGTCCGGCGGCAGGGGGTCCTGCAGGCGCTCGGGGGCCACCTCGGGCAGCGGTCCGTCGCCCTCCCCGCCGCCCACCACGGCCAGTGTCACGGCGGCGACCACGACGGCGAGAGCGACGACGAGGAACAAGAACATAACCATCGCTGTGGTCCCCATGCTCGATGTACGGAAGCTGGATGTGTCAGGGTCCGATCGTGCCATGCGACTCTGACAGTTAGGGTCACAGGCGGCCGAAAGGCCGGAACACCCAGGTCGTCCTAGGAGAGGTCACAGCGGATGCTCAGGCTGGGCAGGCGTGAGTTCGAGGCGCACGAGCCGGTCATCATGGCGATCGTGAACCGGACCCCGGACTCCTTCTACGACCAGGGGGCGACCTTCCGTGACGAGCCCGCCCTCACGCGCGTGGAGCACGCGGTGGCGGAGGGCGCGGCCATCATCGACATCGGCGGTGTGAAGGCGGGTCCCGGCGACGAGGTGAGCGCCGCGGAGGAGGCACGCCGGACCGTCGGGTTCGTGGCGGAGGTCCGCCGGCGCTTCCCGGACGTCGTGATCAGCGTGGACACCTGGCGGGCGGAGGTCGGCGAGGCCGTGTGCGAGGCGGGGGCCGATCTGCTGAACGACGCGTGGGGCGGGGTGGATCCGGGGCTCGCGGAGGTCGCCGCCCGGTACAGGGTGGGGCTGGTGTGCACCCATGCCGGGGGCGCGCAGCCGCGGACGCGTCCGCACCGGGTGTCGTACGACGACGTCATGGCCGACATCCTGCGGGTGACCCTGGGGCTGGCCGAGCGGGCCGTGGGGCTCGGGGTGCCGCGGGAGTCGGTGCTGATCGACCCCGGGCACGACTTCGGGAAGAACACGCGGCACAGCCTCGAGGCGACGCGGCGGCTGGGCGAGATGGTCGACACGGGCTGGCCGGTGCTGGTGTCGCTGTCCAACAAGGACTTCGTGGGCGAGACCTTGGACAAGCCGGTGAAGGAGCGGGTGGTGGGGACGCTGGCGACCACCGCCGTCTCCGCCTGGCTGGGGGCACAGGTGTACCGGGTGCACGAGGTGGCGGAGACGCGTCAGGTGCTCGACATGGTGGCCTCGATCGCGGGTCACCGTCCTCCGGCGGTGGCCCGGCGGGGGCTGGCGTAGGGCGCCGGCCCCCGGTCACGCGCGGACGGTCAGCGGCCCGCTTCCTTAGACACCAGGGCCACCGCTTCCTCGACCTCGTCCGTCACGTGGAAGAGCAGCAGGTCGCTCTCCGCCGCCTTGCCCTGGGCGACCAGGGTGTTCTTGAGCCAGTCGACCAGGCCGCCCCAGTACTCGGTGCCGAAGAGGACGATCGGGAACCGGGTGACCTTCTGGGTCTGGACGAGGGTGAGGGCCTCGAAGAGTTCGTCCAGGGTGCCGAGTCCGCCCGGGAGGACGACGAAACCCTGCGCGTACTTGACGAACATCATCTTCCGCACGAAGAAGTAGCGGAAGTTGAGGCCGATGTCGACGTACGGGTTGAGGCCCTGCTCGAAGGGCAGCTCGATGCCGAGGCCGACCGAGATGCCGCCCGCCTCGCACGCGCCCTTGTTGGCCGCCTCCATGGCGCCGGGACCGCCGCCCGTGATGACCGCCCACCCGGCGTCGACCAGCGCGCTGCCCAGCCGTACACCGGCCTCGTACTCCGGGGAGTCGACGAGGGTGCGGGCCGAGCCGAAGACGCTGATGGCGGGCGGGAGTTCGGCGAGCGTGCCGAAGCCCTCGATGAACTCCGACTGGATGCGCAGCACGCGCCACGGGTCCGTGTGGACCCAGTCCGAGGGGCCGCCCGCGTCCAGCAGCCGCTGGTCCGTGGTGCTCGCCGTCACCTGTCCCCGCCGTCGGAGGACCGGTCCCAGGCGCTGCTCGTCCGGCGGCACCTTCTTGCCCTCGGGGTTCCCGGTAGCCATGTGCGCTCCCTCCGCTTGCAGGTGTTTCCACCTCAGCGTAGATCTACGCGGGTTACGGACGGGGGACCTCAGCGTGTCAGCCAGGCGCGCAGCCGCTCCTCACCCGCGAGGATCTTCGCCGTTTCGACCCGTTCGTCACGCTTGTGCGCCAAGTGCGGGTTGCCGGGGCCGTAGTTGACCGCGGGGATGCCGAGGGCGGAGAAACGGGAGACGTCGGTCCAGCCGTACTTGGGCTGCGGGGTGCCGCCCACTGCCTCGATGAAGGCCGCCGCGGCCGGGTGGGACAGGCCGGGCAGCGCGCCGCCGCTGTGGTCGTCGACCACGAACTCCTCGACCCCGCAGTCCGCGAACACCTCGCGGACGTGGGCGATCGCCTCCTCCTCGGTGCGGTCCGGCGCGTACCGGAAGTTGACCGTGACCACGCACTCGTCGGGGATGACGTTGCCGGCCACCCCGCCCGAGATCCCCACCGCGTTCAGGCCCTCCCGGTACTCCAGGCCGTCGATCACCGGGTAGCGGGGCTCGTAGGAGGCCAGCCGGGCCAGGATCGGGGCGGCCGCGTGGATCGCGTTGGAGCCCATCCAGCCGCGCGCGGAGTGCGCGCGCTCGCCCCTGGTCCTCAGCAGTACCCGCAGGGTGCCCTGGCAGCCGCCCTCGACCTGTCCGTCCGACGGCTCCAGCAGCACCGCGAAGTCGCCCTCGAGCCATTCCGGGCGGGCCTCGGAGACGTGCTTGAGGCCGTTGCGCTCGGCCTCGACCTCTTCGTTGTCGTAGAAGATGAAGGTCAGGTCCCGGTTGGGTTCGGGGACGGTGGCCGCGATGCGCAGCTGGACCGCCACCCCGGACTTCATGTCGCAGGTGCCGCAGCCCCACAGGACGCCGTCGTCGTCCAGCCGTGAGGGGACGTTGTCGGCGATCGGGACGGTGTCGATGTGCCCGGCGAGGACGACACGCTCCGGACGGCCGAGGTTCGTCCGTGCGACCACGTTGTTGCCGTACCGGTCGACCGTCAGGTGCCCGAGCGTGCGCAGGGCGGCCTCGATCGCGTCCGCGAGGGGCTCCTCGGTGCCGCTCTCGGAGGGGAAGTCGACGAGCCGCGCGGTGAGCTCGGCCGCGTTCAGGGTGAGGTCAATCGAGGTGTCGGCCATGCCCCAGACCCTATCCCGCCAGCGCCTTCATCAGTTGTCCACACCCGCGGCAGGAGTCACAGCGGCCTCCGCTACCTTGTACGGCGTGCCAGAGCCGTCTCCCACCCTCAAGCGCCGCGGCCGTCTCCTTCGCATCGGGTCGGCCCTCGTGGTCCTGCTCGCCGTCGCGGGTTATCTCGTGGTGCAGTACGTCACCGGAGGACACGGCCCCGGCTGCAAGGTGGTCTCGGGCAGGAACGACGGCGAGGCGTACGAGTTCACGCCCGAGCAGGCGGTGAACGCGGCGACGATCGCCGCCGTCGGCACCGGGCGCGGGATGTCCGAGCGGGCCGTGACGATCGCGCTGGCGACCTCGCTGCAGGAGTCGGGGCTGCGCAACATCCAGCACGGCGACCGGGACTCCCTCGGCCTCTTCCAGCAGCGGCCCTCGCAGGGCTGGGGCAAGCCGCGGCAGATCCTGGACCCGACGTACGCGGCGGGCGTCTTCTACGAGCACCTGGCCAAGGTGCCCGACTACCAGAAGCTCCCGCTCACCGTGGCCGCGCAGCGCGTGCAGCGCAGCGGCTTCCCGGAGGCCTACGCCAAGCACGAGCCGGACGCCGAACTGCTGGCCGCAGCCCTCACCGGGCACGCGCCGGGCACCCTGACCTGCCAGGGCCGCCCGGACACCACCACCGTGCAGGCCGCCGGGCCCGACGCCGTACGGGCCGCTCTCGTACGGGACTTCGGGCGGGACGTGCTGCAGCCGGCCGGGGCCGAGGTGAGCCGGAAGAAGCACGCCTCCACGCCCTCGCCGACGCCGACGTCCGCCTCGGCTTCGGGCACGCGCACGGTGACGGTTCCCGTGGCCGCCGGCAAGAGCCCCGCGAAGGGGCGGACCGCCGGCCAGCGCGGGTGGCAGGTGGCGCACTGGGCCGTGGCCAACGCGACCGCGCTGCACATCGAGCGGGTCTCGTTCGGCGGGCGGGAGTGGACCGCCGGGAACACCGACAGCCGCTGGCGCACGGCCGGTTCGCAGGAGGCCGGCGGAGCCGCCAAGGCCGCGGTGCGGATCGTGACCGCGCAGTAGTACGGGTCTTCACTCGCGCGGGTCACTCGGGCCGCCCTGGTTCCGTGGTGTGCGCAGGTTTTCGCGCCGTCACTCCTGGATCCGTCACACCCCTTGGGGACAAAGGGCTGTAAGGGTTCGGCAGACTTTCGGACCGGGCGCCGTTTGCCCTTTTTTGTGCGCAGCCGATTATGCGACGCATTGCCAACTCTTTACGTTCGGCCTCCGCAACCTTCGCGGGTTTCGAGCGGTAGTCACTGCGTCCGAGCCCGGACGATCAACATCCAGTCGATCAACAGGAGCATCATGTCCCTCCCTCTGACCCGCCGGATCGCCCGTGCCGCGCTGCTCACCGCAGCGGGAGTGGCTGCCGGGGTCGGTGCGGCCGGCTCCGCGAGCGCGGCCACCGGACTGCCCGCGACGCCCAACCTCGGCGGGCTGACCGCCCTGGACGGGGGGCACGCCGGCAACACCGTCGACGCCGCGACGCAGAACGTCACCAAGGTCGCGGGCAGCGCCGGTGGCAAGACGGTGGAGAAGGCGCTGCCGACCGCCGGGAAGACCAGCGGCCAGGCCGTGAAGAAGGCGACGCCCGTGGCCCAGAAGACCGCGGCGGACGCGGCGGGCTCGGCCGGCGGGGTCCTCGGTGACACCGCGAAGACGGCGACGAAGGGCGGGCTGCCGACGGATTCGCTGACCAAGGGCGGCCTGCCGACGGGCAAGACCCTGCCGGTGAAGGGGCTGCCGGTCGGCTGACGCAGCGGTTCATCGGTGAAGGGGCTCGGGACTCGGTCCCGGGCCCCTTCTCGCGCGTCCTCAGGCCAGCCGTTCGGTCGCCGCCCGAACCCGTTCGTCCGTCGCCGTCAGTGCCACACGTACGAACCTCTCGCCCGCCGGGCCGTAGAAGTCGCCCGGGGCCACCAGGATGCCCAGGTCGGCGAGGTGGGACACCGTCTGCCAGCAGGACTCGTCCCGGGTCGCCCACAGGTAGAGGCTCGCCTCGCTGTGCTCGATGCGGAAGCCGTGGTTCAGCAGGGCCCCGCGGAGCGCCTCGCGGCGGGAGGCGTAGCGCTCCCGCTGCTCCTGGACGTGGGTGTCGTCGGCGAGGGCCGCCACCACCGCCGCCTGCGTGGGCGCCGACGTCATCATGCCGCCGTGCTTGCGGATCTCCAGCAGGGGCGCGAGGACCGCCGGGTCGCCGGCCAGGAAGGCGGCGCGGTAACCGGCCAGGTTGGAGCGCTTGGAGAGCGAGTGCACGGAGACGATGCCCTCGTACGAGCCGCCGTTCACCTCGGGGTGCAGGACCGAGACCGGGTCCGCCTCCCAGCCCAGCTCGATGTAGCACTCGTCGGAGAAGACCAGGACGCCGTGCTCGCGGGCCCAGGCGACGACGCGCGTCAGTTCGGCCTGCGAGAGGACCTTGCCGGTGGGGTTGGAGGGCGAGTTGAGCCAGAGCAGCTTCAGGCCCTCGGGGTCCAGCTCCGTGGGGTCGTCGTACGCCTCGTACTCCGCGCGGGCCAGCCGGGCGCCCACCTCGTACGTGGGGTAGGCCAGGCGCGGGTAGGCGACCCGGTCGCCGGGGCCGAGGCCCAACTGGGTCGGGAGCCAGGCGACGAGCTCCTTGGAGCCGACGATCGGCAGGACGTGGCGGTGGGTGACCTCGCGGGCGCCCAGCCGGCGCTCCAGCCACCCGGTGATCGCGTCCCGCAGCGCCGGGGTGCCCCAGACCGTCGGGTAGCCCGGGGAGTCCGCCGCGTCGATCAGCGCCTTCTGGATGAGGTCGGGGACCGGGTCGACCGGCGTGCCGACGGAGAGGTCGACGATGCCGTCCGGATGCGCGGCGGCCTTCTTCTTGTAGGGCTCCAGCTTGTCCCAGGGGAAGGTGGGCAGGCGGTCGGAGACTGCGGACACGGTCTGACGCTCACTTTCGGGTCGTACGGCGAACGCCTCGGTCCCGTGCGGCGATCAGAGGTGATCAGGCCGTACGGGACCGAGGCGGCAGAGAACGCTGCGGGGCTCGCCGCCCTGTCAGGCCTGCGGCGGGAGCGCGGCGATGAAGGGGTGGTCCCGCTCGATCAGCCCCAGCTTGCTCGCGCCGCCCGGGGAGCCGAGCTCGTCGAAGAACTCGACGTTCGCCTTGTAGTAGTCCTTCCACTCCTCCGGAGTGTCGTCCTCGTAGAAGATCGCCTCGACCGGGCAGACCGGCTCACAGGCACCGCAGTCGACGCATTCGTCCGGGTGGATGTACAAGGACCGCTGGCCCTCGTAGATGCAGTCGACCGGGCACTCCTCGATGCACGCCTTGTCCTTGACGTCGACACAAGGCTGCGCAATGACGTAGGTCACGCTGTCGTTCCTCCTCGATAGGGCGCTGGCGGGCCTCCTCAGGCTCCGCCGCCTGGCGCGCGGGAGCGCGGCGTCGTCGATGCCCGCCCCTAGTATCTCCGTTCCTGGGCATGATCCGAACAGGAGGGGTGAACCGACCTGTGGAAATCTCTGCGTCCGGCCGACTCGAGGTCCGGATCACCCCTGCTGACGTGGGTAAACGAGTCTCCGTACGACGCCTGGGCGATCCTGGAGCGGCGCACGAGAAGTTCACCGACACGGTGGGTGTTCTCACATCATGGGACGACGGTGTGCTGCTGATCACACGCAAGAGTGGCGAGAGCGTCCGTATCCCGGAATCCGCCCTGGTGGCGGGGAAGGTCGTCCCCGCCGCGCCGGCCCGTCGGCGGGGGCCCGCCGCCTCGTTCGAGGAGCTCGCGCACGTGGCCTCGCGCGCGTGGCGGCCGGTGGAGAGCGAGCGGCTCGGCGACTGGGAGCTGCGGGCGGCGGCCGGGTTCACCCGGCGCGCCAACTCGGTGCTGGCGCTCGGCGACCCCGGGCTGCCGCTCGACGAGGCGCTGGGCGTCGTACGACGGTGGTACGGCGACCGTGGGCTGCCGGCGTACGTCCAGGCCGCGACCGGGGCCGAGGGCACGCAGGAGCTGCTCTGCGCGGAGCTGGAGCGGCGCGGCTGGGTGCGTGAGGTGACGGCCGAGGTCTGGGTCGGGGCGCTGGCCCCGGTCGCGGACCTGGCCGAGGGTGCCGGGGTGGTGCTGTCCCGGGAGGCCGACGAGGCGTGGCTCGCGCGCTACCAGCGCAAGGGGGTGAGCGAGGTGGCGCTCAACGTGCTCGGCAGCGGGCCCTCGGTGTGGTTCGCGACGGTTCCCGGGGCGGAGGCACCGGCCGCGATCGGACGGTGCGTCGTGGACGGCCGGTGGGCCTCCTTCGCGGCCGTCGAGGTGGACCCCGAGATGCGGCGGCGGGGGCTGGCGACGACCGTGATGGCCGCGCTGGCCCGGCGGGCGCTGGACGAGGGCGCCTCGGCCGCGTGGCTGCAGGTCGAGACGGACAACGCGGGGGCGCGGGCGCTGTACGCCGGGATGGGTTTCGCCGCGCACCACACGTACCACCACTACCGGGAGCCGGAGTCTTCCGGCGGCGGCCGGTAACCGATCGCCGTGAGAGGGCACGAGCCAGCTATGCGATCCCCGAATCCCCCCTCCCCCGAACGCTCCGCCGAGCTGCGGCGGCGCTTCGCCGAGGAGGCGCGCTCCGAGCGGCCCGACCTGTCGACGCTGTGCCTGCTGGTGGGCGCGGAGGCGGACGGGGCGCTGGACGAGGCCGGCATCGACGCGGCACAGATGGAGCTGGACCGGCTGGCCGGGCAGGTGCCGTTCCGTCCGGGCGGCCCGGTCTCCTGGGCCACCGCGCTGCACCATCTGCTGGGCGCCCGGGAGGGCTTCCACGGTTCCCCCGCCGACTACCAGCGGCTGGAGTCGTCCCTGCTGCACGAGGTGCTGCTGCGGCGGCGCGGGCTGCCGATCCTGCTGTCGGTGGTGTGGATGGAGGTCGCGCGACGGGCCGGGGCGCCGGTGTACGGGGTCGCGCTGCCCGGGCACTTCGTCGTCGGGTTCGGCCCGCAGGAGCAGCAGGTGCTCGCGGATCCCTTCGACGGGGGGCGGGTGCTCAGCGGGGGCGATGCGGAGCTGCTGGTCGCCGGGGCGACGGGGGCCGCCCTGCATCCGTCGATGCTGACGCCGGCCGATCCGCTGGACGTCATGCTGCGGATCCTGAACAACATCCGCGCGTGGTCCGCCGCCCGGCCCGAGCGGTCGGACGTGGCGCTGTGGGCGGTGGAGCTGTCCCTGCTGCTGCCCTCGCACCCGGCGCGGCTGCGCTACGAGCACGCCCAACTGCTCGTCCAGCGCGGCGACTTCCTCACCGGCGCCACCGAACTGGAGGCCTATGCCGAGGTGGTCGCGGCGGTGGACGAACCGGCCGCCGAGCGGGTCCGCCAACAGGCGCACACCGCGCGGGCGATGCTCAACTGAGCCTCACAGCCAGCCCTTCTCCCGCGCTGTCCGCACCGCCTCCGCCCGGTTGCGGACCGCCAGTTTCTGGATCGCCGTCGAGAGGTAGTTGCGGACCGTGCCCTGGGACAGGTGCAGGGCCGCCGCCAGCTCCGCGTTGGTGGAGCCGTCCGCCGCCGCGCGCAGGACCTCCCGTTCCCGGTCGGTCAGCGGGTTGGCGCCCTCCGCCAGCGCCGCCGCCGCGAGCGTGGGGTCGATCACGCGTTCGCCGGCCAGCACCTTCCGCACCGCGGCGGCGAGCTGGGCCGCCGGGGCGTCCTTGACGAGGAAGGCATCGGCGCCGGCCTCCATGGCGCTGCGGAGGTAGCCGGGGCGGCCGAAGGTGGTGAGCACGACCAGCTTCACGGCGGGCAGGGCCCCGTGGACCTGGGCCGCCGCCTCGATGCCCGTGCAGCCCGGCATCTCGATGTCGAGCAGGGCCACGTCCACGCCGTGTTCCCGGACGGCCGCCAACACCTCGTCCCCGCGCGCCACTTGAGCGACGACCTCGATGTCGTCCTCGAGACCGAGAAGCGCTGCCAACGCCTCGCGGACCATCGACTGGTCCTCGGCGAGCAGCACCTTGATCGTAGGGCTCATGCCCCGGATCCTACGGTGGACCGGGCGCCCACCGGGACGCGGGCGACCAGTCGGAAGCCCTTCTTGACGCGTCCCGCCTCCAGGGTGCCGCCGGCCTTCTCCAGGCGTTCGGTCAGGCCCGTCAGCCCGTTGCCGGGGGCCTTGCCCGAGCCGCCCGAGCCGTCGTCCTCGACGGACAGTTCGAGGACCGCTCCGTCCAGGGTCTGGCGGCGCAGCAGCTCCACCGTGCAGCGTCCGGCGCCGCTGTGCCGTACGACGTTGGTGACCGCCTCGCGCAGCGCCCAGGCGAGGGCGGACTCGCTCTCCTCGGGGACGTCCCGGAGGTCGGGTTCGGCGGGCACCTCGGCGATGACACCGGCCGCCTTCAAGGCGACCTGCGCGCCCGCCAGTTCGTCGGGCAGGCGGGTGCGGCGGTAGCCGGAGACGGCCGCCCGGACGTCGACGAGGGCCTGCCGGCTGACCTGCTCGATGTCGGCGACCTGCTGGGCCGCCTTGTCCGGGTGGTCGGGGAGCATACGGCCGGCGAGCTCGCTCTTCAGTGTGATCAGGGAGAGCGAGTGGCCGAGGAGGTCGTGCAGGTCGCGGGCGAGACGCAGCCGCTCCTCGTTGGCGGCCAGTTGGGCCACCGTGGCGCGTGCCTTGCGCAACTCGACCGTCGTGCGCACCAGTTGCTTCACGCCCGTCATCGCGTATCCCAGGAGCACGACCACCAGCAGCAGGCTCCAGTCGTGGACACCACTGCGCAGGCCGACGAGGAGCATCGCGGCCCCGTTCAGCGGGATCGCCCAGTACGCGACCCGGATGGGAAGGGCCGCGCCGCAGGTGACGGAAACGTACACGAACAAGCCGATCCAGTCGCCGCCGAGGGTCAGGCACAGGACGACGGCGAGCGCACCGAGCGCACCGACGAGCCACGCGACGACGGGCCCGCGAAACGGTCGGCCCATGTTACGGAAGACGAGCGTCACATAGGTCCCGACGAATGCCGCGAGGCCCGCCCAGCCGGCCACGGTCGCACCGGGCGTGTGGTGACCGGCGGCCAGGTCCTGCACCGGGGCGCCGAGGAAGATCAGCCACGGGGCGATCCACAGCGCCTTGCGCATCGCCTCACTCATGGTGCGGGGCGGCTGACCTATGCGCGTCAGCTGTTCCGGCCGGGCGTCCGGCGGCAGCATGTCGTCCGTCATGGCGCTCACGCCTTCAGCGTGTCCTTCCGGTACAGCCAGGCCGCGCCGCCCGCGAAGAGCAGGAAGAAGGCGACGAGGATGGCGATGTCCTGGGTGTGGGGGGCCTGGCTCTGCTCGATGGCCCGTCCCAGGGCAGCGTACGCGTGCGTGGGCAGCCATTTGGCGATGTCCTGCAGCCAGGTGGGGAAGGTCGAGGACGGCATCCACAGGCCGCCCAGGATCGACAGACCGAAGTAGACGATCATCGCGATCGGGCGGACCGCGTCCCCGGAGGCGAGGTAGCCGATGGCGACGCCGAGCGCGGCGAAGACCAGGCTGCCGGCCCAGATCGCGCCGGTGAGGGCGAACCACTGCCAGGTCTCGAGCCGTACGTCCTTCACCGCGGCGGCGACCAGGAAGACCATCACGATGGACGGCAGGCTCACCACGGCCGCACTGGCGGTCTTGGCGAGGACGTAGCCGCGCCCGGGCAGCGAGGTCAGCCGCAGCTGCCGTACCCAGCCGCCCTCCCGTTCCTTGGCGATGCGCTCGCTGTTGCCCATCAGGACGGCGGTCAGGGCGCCGAAGGAGGCCATGGAGACCATGACGTACTTCGCGACGCTCAGGCCGGTGCCGTCGACGGTGCCCGTCTGGTTGGAGACCAGCAGGAAGATCACCGAGGGGTAGATCACCGAGAAGAACAGGAACCTGCGGTTGCGCAGGGCGCGGGTGAGTTCCAGCTTGATCAGGCTGTTCATGACTGCTTGGCCTCCTCGGCCTCCGTGATGGCGACGAAGGCCTGCTCGAGCCCGAGCCCGGCGACTTCGAGGTTGCGGGGGTAGACGCCGAGCCCGTAGAGGGCGTGCACGGTCGCGTCGGCGTCGGTGGACTGGATGCGGACGGTCTGGCCGCTTATGTCTATGGAGGTGAGGAAGGGCAGGGCCCGCAGGGGCGCCTCGTCGATCTCGCCCTCCAGGTCGAAGGCCACCCGCCGGGCTCCCGCCTTCGCCTTGATCTCGGCGGCCGTGCCGACGGCCAGCAGCCGTCCCCGGTGCAGGACCAGCACGCGGTCGGCGATCGCGTCGGCCTCCTCCAGGTAGTGGGTCGCGAACAGCACGGTCCGCCCCTGGTCGGCCTGCTCGCGCATGGTGGCCCAGAAGGCCTGGCGGGCGGAGACGTCCATGCCGGTGGTGGGCTCGTCGAGGACGATCAGATCGCTGTCGCCGGCCGTGGCCAGGGCGAAGCGGACGCGCTGGGACTGGCCGCCGGAGAGCTTGTTGACCTTGCGGTCGGCGATCTGCGCGATACCGGCGCGGGCGAGGACGTCGCTCACCTTGCAGGGCCTGGGGTGCAGATCGCAGGCGAGCTTCACCAGCTCGGCGACCGTCACCTCGTCCATCAGCCCGCCGCTCTGCAGCATCGCGCCGACGCGCCCGGCGACGATGGCCTGGCGGGGCGTGGTGCCGAAGACCTGGACCGTGCCGCCGTCGGGGTTCCTGAGGCCCAGCAGCAGGTCGAGGGTGGTGGACTTGCCGGCGCCGTTGGGGCCCAGCAGGGCCACCGTCTCCCCCGGGTGCAGCGCGAGCGTCAGCCCGTCGACGGCCCGTACGTTCCCGTAGACCTTGCTCACCTGGTCGAACCCGACCACCGGGGTGCCGGTGGCCGTCGCTGTCGTCGTCATGCGAACCATCGTGGCCGCCGGGCCCCGCTTCCCGGCAGTGTCGGCGGTCCTGGCTGCCGGATGACAGATGTCATACGGCGAAGGGGGGCGCCCGGCGCGTGCCGGTCGCCCCCCTCTCGGGCCTGATCCTCGGGCCTGGCGTCAGCTCGGGTTGGTCTGGATGATCCCGACGCGGTTGGTCTTGCTCAGCAGGGCCTGGCGCAGGGCCACGTAGACGTCCTGCGGGGTGACGGCCGTCTTCTGTCCGGTGCCCCGGGTGATCAGGACGCCGTCGAAGGTCTGGCCGTACAGCTCCTTGAGGGCGTTCAGGTCGGGGCTGTCGACGAGCTTGCCGCCCACCGCCTTGACCCTGAGGAACTTCCACAGGGAGTTCTGCGGGCTGAACTCGATCTGCTTGCCCGTGTCGGTCTTCACGGTGACGTTGGCCGACATCGCGGGCTGCGCGAAGGCCTTCATCTCCCGGTCGACCTCGGCGTTCGAGACCGTGGGCTGCTGGCCGGTGGTGACGACCGCGACCGGAGCCGTCGTGCCGGTCTCGACCTGGGAGCGGTACGCCTCCTCGACCGCCTGGGCCGACTTGGCGGCGTCGATGCCCTTGCCGCCCTTGCCGTAGACGGCGACGGCCTTGCCGGACTTGAACTCGATCGTGCCGTCGGTCACCGAGCCCGAGCCGGAACCGCCGCCGACGGCGCTCTTCAGGGCCGCCGCCAGCTTCTCCTCGTCGACGGGCATGACCGGGTCGATGACGCGGTGCTGTCCGAACAGGGAGCCGACGACGGAGACCGGGTTGTAGTCGCTCGTCGCCGCCTTGGCGACCGTGGCCTGTTCGTCGAACTGGAGGCCGGCCTGGTCCGGCGTCAGCGGGACGGTCTTGCCGCCGACCGACAGCTTCAGCGGCTTGTTCACCCGGCTGCCGAAGGCCGCGTCCAGCTTCTTGACCGCGTCGTCGCGGGTGCCGCCGCCGATGTCGACGCCGAGCACGGTGGTGCCCTTGGGCACGTCGGAGTGGTTCATCAGCAGCCCGGCGCCGTAGACCCCGACGCCGGCGACGACCAGGACACCGGCGAGCAGCACCAGCTTGCTGCGGCCCTTCTTTTTCTTCTTGGGCGCGGCGGCCGCCGGCACGTTCTGCGCGACCGGCTCGGGCAGCTTGGGGGGCGTGTGGGGCAGCGGGCCGTCGGTGGAGCCGCCCGGGCCGAACGGCGACTTGGCGCCGGGGGGCACGACCGGGATGCCGCTGGTGACGGTGTGCCCGGAGACGTTGTCGGGCGTCGGGTAGCCCGGCGTGCCGGGCTCGGGGGCCGGCTTCTGCGGGGTCAGGATCGCCGTGTCGTCACTGAGGCCACCGCCGGGGCCGAGGCCGGTGCCAGCGGTGCCGGGGGCACCGGGAGCCATGCCGAGACCGGCGGGAGCGCCGCCGCGTGCGGTGCGGGGGGCGCCGGGGCCGCCGGGAACCTGGCCCGGGCCTCCGGGACCGAAGGACTCGCCGCCGGGCAGTGCGCCGGGGCCGCCGGGGCCGAGCGGCGGGACCAGCGGGCCGTCGCCGGTGACGGGGCCGCCGGTCGGGCCGGCGGGGCCCTGCGAGCCACCTTGTCCTCTTTGTCCGCCACGGCCGTTCGGCCCGTTGAAGCCGCTCGTGCCGCCGGGGCCGGCGAAGTTGTCGGCGGCGGGGCCACCGGGACCGGCGAAGGGGTCGCCACCGGGGCCGCCGAAGCCGTTGTCCTGGGCGGGGCCCGCGAAGCCGTTCTGGGTGCCGGAGCCGCCGTAGCCGTTCTGGCCGTTCAGGCCGTCCTGGCCGCCGTAGCCGGGCTGGCCGCCGAGGCCGTCCTGGCCGGCGAAACCGCCCTGGCCGTTCTGGCCGCCCGCGCCACCGAAACCGCCGTTCTGGCCACTCGGGTCGGCGAAGCCGTTCTGGTCGGGGTGGCCGTTGTGCTGGGCGGGGTCGTTGTCCGAGAAGTACGGCAGCTCGTCGCGGCGCGGCTCGCCGCCGGCGCGCGTGCCGCCGTTGCCCAGCGGGCCCGCCGCCAGGGCCTCGGTGACGTCGAAGGAGCCGGTGCCGCCGCCGTGGCCGGGAGCCACCGGACCGCCGGTCGCGCCGGGGAGCCCCGCGCCGTTCGTACCGCCGGGCCTGCCGTTCGCGCCGCCCGCCCGGGAGCCGCCGGGCACGCTCATCGAGCCGACCACGCCACCGGGACGCGCCCCACCGGACGCACCCGCGCCCGGACGCGCACCGCCCGAGGAGGCGCCCGGAGCGCCCGCTCCCGGCGTTCCCGCGGCCGAACCGCCCGGCAGACCGGCGCCGTTGGTGGCCCCGCTCCCCGGACCTCCCTTGGCCGGGCCGGACTTGCGGGGCGCGAACCAGTCGCTCGTCTTGTCCTCGGCCGACTGCGCGGGATCGGCGGGAGCGTCCACGGTGGCCGTGGCCGCGCCCGGTGCCGCGGTGGGGAGTTCGGTCTCGCCGGTCTCCTCGGAGGTGCCGGCGTCCGCGACGGGCGTACGCACCACGACCGGCGGAATCGGCCGAGATCCGGGGATGTTGATCCGGATCCGGGTCGTCAGCGTGGTCTCGGTCTTGCGTTCCTCCGGCCGCTCGGCCGAACGGCCCGTGTCCGAACCGGCGTCGGATGCCGCGGGGGTGCCGTACGGCGGCGTGCCGGACGGGTATGCGGCTCCGCCGCCGCGCCCGTTGGGCCCGGAGGACGGAGTGTCAGTTTCACGACTCAAGGCAGGTTCTCCCGGTTGGCTCCGCCGCCCGACATGACCTCACGGGCAGCTCGGCGGCGCGCACCACCATACTGGCCACTTCTGGCGCGTATCCCACGACCGCCGGGGAAACCCACACCGGACTCGCACGCCTGGTTAACGGCCAAGTGGTACGTCACTTGGCAAGTCGGACGTCACGCCCCGTTGGTTGCCGCCCCTGCCCAAGGGTGGCGCAGATCACAGCAACGGCCATCCCGCCGAGCAGGAAGAGGTACGAGCCCCCTCCGGCCCCGAACAGGAAGTCGCCCTCGGGTCTGCTGGCGGTGAGCAGGATGACGGCGATCACCCAGCCGGCGGCCGGTGCGATCGATCCGCCCCGGCTGCCGGTGACCCGTCCGCCGCCGAGCAGCAGCCCGGCCTCGCCGGCGAGCGCGAGCAGCAGCCCGCCGGGGAACCAGCCCGCCTGCACGAGCGCACCGGCGGCCCCGACGACCGCGCCCAGCACGAACAGCCCGAGGAACAGCAACGCCCGCCCCGCGGAGGGCCGCTGAAGCGGTTGCGCGAGCATCGAGCCCCGCTCACTCATGACGCCTCCCTGGCACCGCTACCGTCACCGGGGCCGGCGTAGCCGCCGTCACCGACACCGACCCCGAGCCCGGCGAAGAGATCCGTCTCCCGCACCCCTCCTGCCCTCTCACCTCTGACCAACTCGTAGTACTCGGTGGTGAACAGGGGTTGCGCGAGTTCGTTGGAGAGCGCGAAGTACGGCGGCGCGACCTCGATCTGGGTCGCGTGCGCCCGCATGGCGGCGGCCTTCGCGTCCGCGTACGCGGTGCCGTCGATCTCGGCGGTGATCCGGTCGTCCTCCACCACGCCCGGGACGTCGTCGACGACGGCGGCCTTGGAGAAGGGGAGCGCGGGCAGATCCTTCGCGAGCCGGGCGAAGGCCTCCTCGGCGACCGGCCGGGGCACCCGGTTCCAGTACACCTTGGGGATCTCCCAGCCCTGCCCCGCCGCCAGCTCGGCCGCGCGCATGGCGACGCGGTGGGCCTGGATGTGGTCGGGGTGTCCGTAGCCGCCGTTGTCGTCGTAGGTGACGAGGACCTGGGGGCGTACCTCCAGGATCACCTCGGCCAGGTGGGCGGCGGCCTCGTCGAGGTCGGCCTGCCAGAAGCAGGCGGGGTCCTCGTTGTCGGACAGGCCCATCATCCCGGAGTCGCCGTAGCGGCCGGGGCCGCCGAGCAGACGGAAGTCCTCGACGCCGAGCTCCCGCATGGCCGCGGTGAGCTCGGCCAGCCGGTACTCGCCCAGGGCCGCTCCAGTGAGGTGCCGCAGGCCCGGCGGGATGACCTCGCCGCGCTCACCGAGAGTGCAGGTGACCAGCGTCACCCGGGCGCCCTCGGCCGCGTACCGCGCCATGGTCGCGCCGTTGTTGATCGACTCGTCGTCCGGGTGCGCGTGCACCAGCAGCAGACGCCGGGGTGGTTCCGTCATGGGTCCACCCTACGAGGCACCGCTGACAGCGCGGCGCAGCCCGGTCAGAACTTGATGCTGCCGATCATGCTCGCGATGTTCGTCGTCAGATCGTTGATCGTGGGTGCGACGGTCGAGGAGGCGAGATAGAACCCCAGAAGGATGCAGACGACCGCGTGCCCGCCCTTCAGCCCGGACTTCTTGACCAACAAGAAGACGACGATCGCCAGCAGCACCACCGCCGAAATCGAGAGTGCCACGGCGGCTCACCTCCAAAGATCCCAAGAGCGCGGGGGTCGGACCAGGGGGCAGAAATCCCGGCAGATAAATCCACAAGGACCAGCAGGTTCATACCCACTGTGCGGTAGTGATCATAACTATCCGGACCTGCGCATCGATCGGCGCACGGCCGCACAAGGGGGCGCATGGCCAATATGGTCGGGGCATGACGACGACGTCCGACTCCTTCCCCCGCAGGCACGCCCGCACCCAGCGTTTCACGCTCGGCGCGCCGCGCTCCTTCACCGTGGCGCCCGACGGCGCCCGTGTCGTGTTCCTGCGTTCCGGTTCCGGTACGGACAGGGCGAATTCGCTCTGGGTCCTCGATGTGGACAGCGGCACGGAGCGGGTGGCGGCCGACCCGCGCACCCTGCTCGGCGGCGCCGACGAGGACCTCTCGCCCCAGGAGCGGGCGCGCCGCGAACGCAGCCGTGAGGGTGGTGCCGGCATCGTCGGCTATGCCACCGACGGGGACGTGGAGTTGGCGTCTTTCGCGTTGTCAGGACGGCTTTTCACGGCCGAGCTGCGGGCCGGCACGGCACGTGAACTCCCCGCCCCGGGACCGGTGATCGACCCACGCCCCTCCCCCGACGGCCGGCACGTGGCGTACGTGGCGCGGGGCGCCCTGCGGGTGGTGGGCGCCGAGGGCGAGGGTGAACGGGTTCTCGCCGAGCCGGAGTCGGAGAACGTCACCTACGGCCTGGCCGAGTTCATCGCGGCCGAGGAGATGCAGCGTTCGCGGGGGTTCTGGTGGTCGCCCGAGTCGGACCGGCTGCTGGTCGCGCGCGTGGACGACATGCCGGTACGTCGCTGGTGGATCTCCGACCCCGCCCATCCGGAACGTGATCCACAACACGTCCCGTATCCGGCGGCGGGCACGGACAACGCGGACGTACGGCTGTTCGTGATCGGCCTGGACGGGGCGCGCACGGAGGTCGTCTGGGACTGGGCGCGCTATCCGTATCTGGCGCATGTGCACTGGTCAGCGGCGGGTGCCCCGCTGCTGCTCGTCCAGGCGCGGGACCAGCGCAGCCAGCTGTATCTGGCGGTGGACCCGGACACCGGGGCGACCCGGCTGGTGCACGCGGACGAAGATCCAGTTTGGCTGGATCTTTTCCCCGGGGTGCCCTGCTGGAGCCCCTCGGGACGGCTGGTGCGGATCGCGGACGAGGGCGGCGCGCGGGTGCTCGCGGTGGGCGAACGCCCGCTCACCGGGCCTCAGTTGCACGTCAGGGCCGTGCTGGACGTGGCGGACGAGGACGCGCTGGTCTCGGCCTCGGCGGGCGAGGAGGCCGAGCACCCGGAGACGGGTGAGGTGCATGTCTATCGCGTCAGCGAACGCGGCCTGGAGCGCGTCTCGCACGAGCCCGGCGTGCACTCGGCGGTGCGCGCCGGGGGCGTGACCGTGCTGGTGTCCGCCACGCCGGACCGGCCGGGCGCCCGCGTGCAGGTGCTCCGGGACGGCAAGCAGACGGCGACCATCGCCTCGTACGCCGAAAATCCCGGTATGTCCCCGCGCGTGACGCTCACACGGGGGGGCGCACGGCGGATCCCGTGCGCCGTGCTTATGCCACGGGACTACCACGGGGACAGTCCCCTCCCGGTGCTCATGGATCCCTACGGCGGCCCCCATGGGCAGCGGGTGGTCGCCGCGCACAACCCGCATCTCACCTCGCAGTGGTTCGCCGACCAGGGCTTCGCGGTGGTCGTCGCGGACGGCCGGGGCACCCCGGGCCGCTCCCCCGCCTGGGAGAAGGCGGTACGGGACGACCTTGCGGCGGTGGTGCTGCAGGACCAGGTGGATGCGCTCCAGGCACTTGCCGGCGACTTCCCGCTCGACCTCTCCCGGGTCGCGATCCGCGGCTGGTCCTTCGGCGGTTATCTCGCGGCGCTCGCGGTGCTGCGCCGCCCGGACGTGTTCCACGCGGCGGTGGTGGGCGCCCCGGTCACCGATCTGCGCCTGTACGACACCCACTACCAGGAGCGCTACATCGGCCACCCCGAGGAGCAACCGGAGGTCTACCGGCGCAACTCGCTGATCGACGACGCGGGACTGGTCGACGCCGCCGATCCGCACCGCCCGATGATGATCATCCACGGTTTCGCCGACGACAACGTGGTGGTCGCCCACTCACTGCGGCTGTCCTCGGCGCTGCTGGCCGCCGGCCGCCCGCACGAGGTGCTGCCGCTGTCCGGGGTCACGCACATGACTCCGCAGGAGGAGGTCGCCGAGAACCTGCTGCGGCTGCAACTGGACTTCCTGCGGCGTTCGCTCGCACAACCGCGCAAACAGGGATGAACCGCGTTAACACGCAGGCAACTTGACGGAAGCGGTCCCGATATACGGACACGCGAGTCTGAACAGCGTACGGCCGTGCGGGTGCCGTAAACGGACCGGGGTGCGCCATGTCACCCCGGTCCGTTGCCTTCCCCCTCCGGGGGGACGACCGTCTTCTCCTCCGCGAAGTGGCACGCCGAGTCGTGGGCGGCCGGGCCGCTCGTCATGCGGAACTCGGCCGGTACCGCCAGCAACGGCACCTCCAGGGCGCAGCGCTCGCGGGCCTTCCAGCAGCGGGTGCGGAAGCGGCAGCCGGAGGGGATGTCGGTCGGGGACGGGACGTCACCGGCGAGGATGATCCGCTCCCGGTGCTCACGGGCCTCCGGGTCGGGCACGGGGACGGCGGACAGCAGGGCCTGGGTGTAGGGGTGCGTGGGGTGGTCGTAGATCTCCTGGTCCCGGCCGATCTCCACGATCCGCCCGAGGTACATCACCCCGACCCGGTCCGAGATGTGCCGCACGATGGACAGGTAGTGCGCGATGAAGACGTAACTCAGCTCGAAGTCGCTCTGCAGGCTCGCCATCAGGTTGATGACCTGCGCCTGCACGGACACGTCCAGGGCGGAGACCGGCTCGTCGGCGACGATGACCTCCGGGCGCAGCGCCAGGCCCCGGGCGATGCCGATGCGTTGGCGCTGGCCGCCGGAGAACTGGTGCGGATAGCGGTTGATGTACTCGGGGTTGAGCCCGACGACGTCCAGCAGCTCCTGCACCTTCTTGCGCCGGTCGCCCTTGGGCGCCACCTCGGGGTGGATCTCGTACGGCTCCCCGATGATGTCGCCCACCGTCATACGGGGGTTGAGCGAGGTGTACGGGTCCTGGAAGACCATCTGGATGTTGCGGCGGACGGACTTGAGGGCCTTGGCGGACAACTTGCCGATGTCCTCGCCCTTGTACTTGATCAACCCTTGCGTCGGCTGCTCGAGATTGACGAGCATCTTGGCGACCGTTGACTTGCCGCAGCCCGACTCCCCGACGATGCCGAGGGTCTCTCCCCTGTTGAGCGTGAAGTCCACACCGTCGACGGCCTTGACGGCACCGACCTGTTTCTTGAACAGGATGCCCTGGGTCAAGGGGTAGTGCTTGACCAGTCCACTCACTTCCAGGATCGGCTCAACGTGGTCAACCATTGAGGCACTCCTTCCAGAAGTGACAGGCACTGCCCCTCACTTGATCAACCTCGTACAGGGGAGGCTCGTCGGTGCGGCAGACCTCCTGGGCCATCGGGCAGCGGGGGTTGAAGGCGCACCCCGGAGGGATGTGCATCAGGTTGGGCGGCAACCCCTTGATCGCGTACAGCTCCTGGCCCTTCTGGTCCAGGCGGGGGATGGAGTCGAGGAGCCCGCGCGTGTAGGGGTGGGCGGGCGCCTTGTAGATGTCGTGCACCGGTGCCGACTCGACGATCCGGCCCGCGTACATCACGGCGATCTTGTCGGCGACGTCCGCGACCACGCCGAGGTCGTGGGTGATGAGGATGAGCCCCATGTTGTACTCGCGCTGCAACTCCGCGAGCAGGTCCATGACCTGGGCCTGGACGGTGACGTCGAGGGCGGTGGTGGGTTCGTCGGCGATGATCAGGGCCGGCTCCAGGGCGAGGGCCATCGCGATCATGATGCGCTGGCGCATGCCGCCGGAGAACTGGTGCGGATAGTCCTTGACGCGGGCCCTGGCGGCCGGGATGCGCACGCGGTCCATCAGCTCGATCGCCCTGGTCCGGGCGTCCTTGCGTGACATCCCGCGGTGCACGACGAACATCTCACCGAGCTGGTCGCCCACGGACAGCACGGGGTTCAGGCAGGACAGGGCGTCCTGGAAGATCATCGCCATCTCGGCGCCGCGGACCTTGCGCCGCTCCTCCTCCTTGAGCTTGAGCAGATCCCGCCCCTGGAACAGGACCTCCCCGCCGGTGATGCGCCCGGGCGGCATGTCGAGAATCCCCATCACGGCCTGCGCGGTGACGGACTTCCCCGACCCGGACTCCCCCAGCACGGCCAGCGTCTCCCCGGCGTCCACGCTGTAGTTCACCCCGTTGACGGCCTTGGCCACGCCGTCCCGAGTCCGGAACTCCACCTGCAGCTCCCGCACGTCCAGCAACATGCCGCCACCTCACCTCAGCCCCGGCGAGCGCACCCCGCCGAATGAACGAATGTCCGCCCGCGCCGCGAGGTGTCGGCTCGGCCTCGAATGCGGGGCGGCAGCGCGCGTCCCCGAGCCAGACGAACGGCAAGGCCCCGCCCCCCGCACGCACCGAGCCTGCCGCGATCCGACCAGCGGCCCCGGCCCGAGGACGTCACACACGAGTGCGCCCCGCCGGATGAACGAATGTCCGCCGACACCGGCCCGCACGAGGGCCCGAGGCCGCCGACAGCCCACGACGGCTGCCGAAACGCCGGAAACCGTCCGAGGACGCGCCCAGCCATCAGCCCACCCGTACGAGGACCACCCGCCGCCCGCACCGCAAGCCGTCGGCTCGGCACCGGACGGTCGGCGGCAGCGCGAGTCACCGAGCCACACGAACGGACCGGCCGGCAACGCACGGCAACCGCCGGGTGCATGGCGGCCCGTGTCGCCGGCCACGGCGAACGCCGACGCAACTGCGCCCACGCCACCGTGCCCCGGGGCGCGACAACCGTCAGGTGCATGGCGGCCCGTGTCGTCGGCCACGGCGAACGCCGTTCTTCGCGTCATGCGTCCTCACCTCAGCTTCGGGTCGAGGGCGTCGCGGACCGCGTCGCCCAGCATGATGAAGGCCAGGACGGTGACGGCCAGGGCGCCGGCCGGCCAGAGGAGCATGTGCGGGGCGTTGCGGATGTAGGGGGACGCGGCGGAGATGTCGATGCCCCAGCTGACGTTCGGGGGTTTGAGGCCTACACCGAGGAAGGACAGGGTCGCCTCCAGGGCGATGTACGTGCCGAGCGCGATGGTCGCCACGACGATCACCGGGGCGACCGCGTTGGGCGCGATGTGCCGCAGCAGGATGCGGGAGTTGGAGGCGCCCAGGGAGCGGGCGGCCTGGACGTAGTCGTTCTGCTTGGCGGTGATGACGGACCCGCGGGCGATACGGGCGATCTGCGGCCAGCCGAGCAGCACGATGAAGCCGACGACCGGCCAGACCGTGTTGCTGGTGACCACCGAGAGCAGGACGAGACCGCCGAGGACGACCGGGATCGCGAAGAAGATGTCGGTGATCCGGGAGAGGAACGAGTCCGAGACCCCGCCGAAGAACCCCGCGAGCCCGCCGAGCACCGAGCCGAGGAGCGCGACCCCGAGCGTGGCGCAGACGCCGACCGTGACGGACGTACGGGTGCCGTAGACCGTGCGCGTGTAGACGTCGCAGCCCTGGCCGTCGAAGCCGAAGGGATGGCCGGGCTGGGAGCCCTCCTGGGCCTTGGCGAGGTCGCACTTGAGGGGGCTCATCCAGGTGATCGCCGAGGGCCACAGGGAGATGAGGACCAGGAAGAGGATCACGACGGCCGAGATGATGAAGACCGGGTTGCGGCGCAGGTCGCGCCAGGCGTCGGACCAGAGGGAGCGCGGCTTCTGCTGTGGGCCCGTGCCCTCGGGGGCGCCCGTCGTCCGCTCCAGGCTCTCGCCCTCCGCCGTGGCCAGGTCGATGGCGCCGCCCATGCCGGTGCCGGCGATGGAGCCCTCCGGTTCGTACGGCTGCTCAGGCATAGCGGATCCTCGGGTCGAGTACGGCGTACAGCAGGTCGACCAGCAGGTTGGCGACGAGGAAGACCAGGACCAGGACGGTCACGAAGCCGACCACCGTCTGGGTGTTCTGGCGGAGGATGCCCTGGTAGAGCTGATAACCGACGCCGTGGATGTTGAAGATCCGCTCGGTGACGATCGCGCCGCCCATCAGCGCGCCGATGTCGGTGCCGATGAAGGTGACCACCGGGATCAGGGAGGTGCGCAGCAGGTGGCGGATGATCACCCGCTGCCGGGGCAGACCCTTGGCCACGGCCGTGCGGACGTAGTCGGAGCGCCGGTTCTCCGCGATGGAGGTGCGGGTCAGCCGGGCGACGTAGGCGAGGGAGACGGACGCGAGGACCAGTCCCGGCACGGTCAGTTCGCCGAACGTGGCGTCCGTGGAGACCGACGGCTTGATCCAGCCCCACTCGACGCCGAGCAGCAGTTGCAGCAGCAGGCCGGTGACGAAGGTGGGGACGGAGATGACCACGAGGGTGAGCAGGAGGACCGAGGTGTCGACGGGCCGCCCGCGCTTCAGCCCCGTGACGACGCCCAGCGTGACGCCGATGACGATCTCGAAGAGGATCGCGACGATCGTCAGCCGGATGGTGACGGGGAACGCGCTCGCCATCAGCTCGGTGACCTTCTGCCCGTTGAACGCCGTACCGAAGTCGCCGGTGAAGACGTTCCCCATGTAGGTCAGGTATTGCTGCCACACTGGCTTGTCGAGCCCGAACTCCTTCTTCAGCTGGGCGGCCGTGGCCGGGTCGCACTGCCGCTCACCGCACAGGCCCGCGACGGGGTCGCCCATCACGTTCACCATCAGGAAGATCAGCAGCGTGGCCCCGATGAACACCGGGATCATCTGGAGCAGACGCCCGACCACGTACCGTCCCACGGCGGCTCAGCCGACCTTGATCTCGTTGTAGACCGGGACGCTGAACGGGTTGAGGGCGACGTTGGAGAGCCGGTCGGACCAGCCGGCGCTGCCGTTCTGGTACCAGAGCATGATGGCGGCCATGTTGTCCCGTACGACCTTCTCGGCGCTCTGGAACAGACCGATCGCCTTGCCGGCGTCGCTCTCGGCGTTGGCCTGGTTGACGAGCGTGTCGAAGTCCTTGTTGGACCACTTGCCGTCGTTGGAGGAGGCGTTGGTGTAGTAGAGGGGCTGCAGGAAGTTCTGGATGAGCGGGTAGTCCATCTGCCAGCCGGCCCGGAACGGCCCGGTCATCTTGTGCTGCCCGATCTGGTTGCGGAAGTCGGCGAAGGTGCCGACCGGGTTGCCGACGCAGGCCTTGTCGTTGCCGAGCGCGTTGTTGATGGAGTTGCACACGGCGTCCACCCACTCCTTGTGCGAGCCCGTGTCCGCGTTGTAAGTGATCTTGACCTGGCCGCCGGGCAGCCCGCCGCCCTCCTGGATCAGCTTCTTGGCCTGGCCGGGGTTGTACTGGCAGCCCTCCCCGCACAGCCCGTCCTGGAAGCCGCCCGCGGCGCCGAGCACCGGTGAGGTCCAGTCGGTGGCCGGGGTGCGGGTCTTCTGGAAGATGGTGTCGGTGATCTGCCGGCGGTTGATCGCCATGGACAGGCCCTTGCGGACCTTCTCCGAGCCGCTCTTGTTCCAGGCCGGGTCGTAGAAGGGGAAGGCGAGGGTCTGGATGATGCCGGCGGGGGTGTTCAGGTACCGGCCCTGGAGGTCGCTCTTGACGTTCTTCAGCTGGGCGGCCGGGACGTCGTCGACCAGGTCGAGGTTGCCGGCCATGAGGTCGGTGTAGGCGGTGTTGTTGTCGGTGTAGACCTTGAGGTCGACTCCGCCGTTCTGCGCCTTGTCGGTGCCGGGGTAGGCGTCCCACTTCCTGAGGGACATCTTCGAGCCCTTGGCGTACGCCTGGACGGTGTACGGGCCGTTGCCGACCGGCTTCGCGATCCAGCCGGCGTGGTCGGTGAAGAACGCCTGGGGCAGCGGGTCGTAGGCCGCGTAGCCGAGGGTGTCGGGGAAGGTCGAGAACTTCTGGCTGAGCTTGACGGTGAAGGTCTGCGGGCCGGTGACCTTGAGGCCGGAGAGGGTGGTGGCGGTCTGCGCGCCGGTGTCCGGGTGCACCTTGTCGTAGCCCTCGATGTACCCGTAGAAGTACGCGTTCTTCTGGTTGTTCTTCAGGCTCGCCCCGTAGTTCCAGGCGTCGACGAAGGACTTGGCGGTGACCGCCTCGCCGTTGCTGAACTTCCAGCCGCTCTTGACGGTGACGGTGAAGTTCTGCGAGTCCGTGGTGTCGATCTTCTCGGCGAGCATGTCCTCGGCGGCGCCGGTCTTCGGGTTGTACCGCTTCAGTCCGCGGAAGATCATGTCGAGGACCTTGCCGCCCTGCACCTCGTTGGTGTTGGCCGGCTCCAGCGGGTTCTGCGGGTCGCCCCAGGACGAGCTGAGCACCCCGCCACCGTCACCGCCACCACCGCTGCTGCCGCTGCCGCAGGCGGTCGCCGCGAGGGCGACCACCACCGCGCATGCGGCCCATGGGGCGTGCGTGGCTCCACGCATGGAGTGCCTCCTCAGAATGACGGTCCGTTACCGGCGAATATCCGGGCGCGCAATACATTCCGCACATTCGGCGCGCCCGTTCGCGGGACGGCCGTCCGGAGGACAGTGCCGCCGCACGGGTGAGGCGCGGGTGAAGGCACGGTCACCGACAGGCGCCAGCGCTCCACCAGGACACCTTCACCGGTCTGGACCAATATTTGCGATCCCGAACATCAACTCGCCCGTTTTCGCAGGCCACATGAGGTTTCGCGGGCCGTTGACGCGCGCAGACACCCGCTGATAGACACACTCATCACCCAGCTGGCGTCACCAGGCAGAACCCGGTCCTGCAGTCCGAACAAGCCGTCCCTGTGCGAGCGATGACGCGAGGTCACGATTCATGAGCCCACAAGAGCAGCACGGCGCAAGGCGTTCACATCCGAGAAGCCATCGATCCCGCACGCCCCGGCTCGTCGCCCTCGCCGGCGCCCTCGCTCTGACGTCCTCGGCGGCCCTCGCGACCCCGCTCAACCCGGCTCCCCAGCAGGCGCGGGCGGCCGGGGACAAGGTCCTCACCGTCGCGGTCGCCCAGAGCGTGGACTCGCTCAGCCCCTTCCTGGCGGTACGGCTGCTCAGCACCAGCATCCTGCGGCTGACGTACGAGTACCTCACCGACTACGACCCCGGTGACGCGCACCCGGTGCCCGGCCTCGCCACCAGCTGGAAGCCGTCCGCCGACAAGCTGACCTGGACCTACACCATCCGCTCGGACGCGAAGTGGTCGGACGGTCAGAAGGTGACGGCCCAGGACGCGGCCTGGACGTTCAACAAGATGATGACCGACCAGGCGGCCGCCACCGCGAACGGCAGCTTCGTCGGCAACTTCCGCGAGGTGACGGCCCCCAGTCCCACCCGGCTGGTCGTCCGCCTGAAGAAGCCGCAGGCCACCATGACCGCGCTCGACGTGCCGATCGTGCCGGAGCACGTCTGGAAGAAGGTCACGGACTTCTCGAAGTTCAACAACGACAAGTCCTTCCCCGTCGTCGGGGACGGGCCCTTCGTCCTCACCGAGTACAAGGCGGACAGCTATGTCCGGCTGAAGGCCAACAAGAGCTTCTGGCGCGGGGCGCCCAAGTTCGACGAGCTGGTCTTCAAGTACTACAAGGACCAGGACGCCGCCGTGGCCGCCCTGCGCAAGGGCGAGGTCTCCTTCGTCGCCGGCCAGCCCGCCCTGACGCCGGCTCAGGCGGCCTCCCTCAAGGGCCAGTCCGACATCAAGGTCAACGACGCCCCCGGCCGCCGCTTCTACGCCCTGGCGACCAACCCGGGCGCGAAGGCGAAGAACGGCCAGAAGTTCGGCGACGGCGACCCGTCCCTGCTGGACCAGCGGGTGCGGCACGCGCTGTTCCTGGCGGTCGACCGCAAGACGATCATCGACAAGGTGTTCCAGGGCCACGCGGTCGAGGGCCAGGGCTACATCCCGCCCCGCTTCTCGACGTACTTCTGGAAACCGGACCCGGGCCAGGAGCTCGCCTACGACCCCGCCAGGGCCGCCCAGCTCCTCGACCAGGCCGGGTACAAGAAGAACGCCGACGGCAAGCGGGTCGGCAAGGACGGCAAGCCGCTGAACTACCGCGTCCTGTGCCACGCCACCGACCCCAACGACAAGGCGGTCGGACAGTACCTCAAGGAGTGGTGGGCGAAGCTCGGCATCGGCATGAGCCTGGACTGCCTGGACAACGTCACCGACCCCTGGCTCGCCGGCAAGTACGACCTCGCCTTCGACGGCTGGTCCGTCAACCCCGACCCGGACTACGTGCTGTCCATCCACACCTGCGCCGCCCTGCCCGCCACCCCGAAGGACACCGGCGCGACCGACAACTTCGTCTGCGACAAGACCTACGACGAGCTGTACGCCCGGCAGCTCGCCGAGTACGACCCCGGCAAACGGGCCGGCATCGTCAAGCAGATGGAGTCGCGGCTGTACGACCTCGGCTACATGAACGTCATGGCGTACCCGAACGCCGTCGAGGCCTACCGCACCGACCAGATCAAGTCGATCGAGACGATGCCCAGGGCCGCCGGCAACATCTACGGCCAGGACGGCTACTGGAGCTGGTGGTCCGCGGTCCCGGCCGACTCCGGCGACTCCTCCGGCGGCAGCTCGACCGGCGTGATCATCGGGGTCGTCGCGGGTATCGTGGTCCTCGCCGGGGCCGGGGCCTTCCTCGCGCGGCGCCGGCGCGCCACCGCCGACGACCGCGAGTAGGCCGTGTCCATCCAACCGACGGCGCCCGACTCGGCGTCGGCAGCGGTCGACAAGGCCGCCGTACCGGTCCCCGCCGGTACGGCGGCCCGTGGCCCACGGGCGCGGACCGCCACCGCGTATCTGCGCTACGGGGCGGCCAAGGCGGGCGGCGCCGCCGTGTCGCTGCTCGCCGTCCTGGTCACCGGCTTCTTCCTGTTCCGGCTGATCCCGGGTGACCCGGTCAAGACGATGACCGGCGGCCGTCCGGTGTCGGCCGGACAACTGGCCGAGTACCACAAGGAGTTCGGCCTGGACCTGCCGCTGTGGGAGCAGTTCGCCGACTACTGCCGCAAGGCGCTCACCGGCGACCTGGGCACCTCGTACCAGTTCCGCACCCCGGTCATCGACAAGATCACCGAGGCGCTGCCGAACACCCTGCTGCTGACCGGCACGGCCTTCGTCCTCTACACCGCGCTCGGCATGTTCCTCGGCACCCGCTCGGCCTGGCGGCACGGCGGACTCGGCGACAAGCTCAACACCGGCCTGGCGCTGACCCTCTACTCCGTCCCGTCCTTCTGGCTGGGCCTGCTGGTCATCATCGTGTTCGCCGTGGGCCTCGGCCCCATTCCGGGCCTGTTCCCGACCGGCGGCATGGAGTCGGGCGGCAAGGAGGGCTTCGCCTACGTCCTCGACGTCGCCCACCATCTCGTCCTGCCGGTGGTCACGCTGGTCGCGGTCGAGTACGGCCAGACGCTGCTGGTCACCCGCTCGGCGCTGCTCGACGAGATGGGCAGCGACTATCTGACGACCGCCCGCGCCAAGGGCCTGAGGGACGACCTGGTGCGGCGCCGGCACGCGGTGCCGAACGCGCTGCTGCCCACGGTCACCCTGGTCTTCGTCAACCTCGGCCGGACCGTCGCCGGCGTCATCCTGGTCGAGACCGTCTTCTCATGGCCGGGCCTCGGCGGGCTGTTCTACCAGGCCCTGAGCGTGCCCGATCTGCCCCTGGTGCAGGGGCTGTTCCTCTTCTTCGCCTCGTCGGTGATCGTCATGAACACTCTGGCCGACCTGGTCTACCCGCTGCTCGACCCCCGGGTGGGCCGATGACGACCGACACCGCGCCCGGGCCCCGCACGCTGGCCTGGCAGCGCCGGCGCCGCTCCGCCGCGCGGTTCTGGCGGCAGTACCGCACCCACCGCGCGGGCCTCGTCGGGCTGGCCGCGCTCGCCCTGTTCGCGCTGGTCGCGCTGACGGCCCCGCTGACCGTCGGCTCCGGGGTGACCGGGGTGACCGACGCGCCGGGCAGTCCGCTGCAGGCGCCGAGCGGTGAGTTCCCGCTGGGCACCGACCGGTTCGGGCGGAACCTGCTCGGACTGGTGGTGTGGGGCTCGCGGGTCTCGCTGCTCGTGGGGCTGCTCGCGGCCGTGCTGTCGGTGGTGATCGGCACGGTCGTCGGGATCACCGCCGGGCACTTCCGGGGGGTGTACGCGACCGTGCTGATGCGGATCACCGACTGGTTCCTGGTGATGCCGGCGCTGGTGCTGGCCATCGCGCTGACCACGGTGATGCCCCACTCCCTGGGCACGGTGATCCTCGCGATCGGCGTCACCTCCTGGCCCACCACGGCCCGGCTGGTGCGCGCGCAGACGCTGGCGGTCGAGTCACGGCCGTACATCGAGCGCGCGAAGGCGCTCGGCGGCGGTCACTGGCACGTCATGAGCCGACATGTGCTGCCCAACGTGATGCCGCTGGTGCTCGCCCAGACGACCCTGATGATCTCCTCCTCCGTCCTCGCCGAGGCGACCCTGGCCTTCCTGGGCCTCGGCGATCCGACGGTGATCTCCTGGGGCGGGCTGCTGCAGGACGCGCGGGAGGCGGGCGCGGTCAGCTCCGGCGACTGGTGGTACCTCGTGCCGCCGGGCATCGCCATCGCGGTGGTCGCGCTGGCGTTCACCCTGTGCGGGCGCGCGGTCGAGTCGGTTCTCAACCCCAGGCTGGGGGTGGCCCGTTGACGCTGCTGGAGGTCCGGAACCTGGAGGTGACCTACCCGGGCGGGGCGGCCGCGGTACGGGGCGTGGACCTGTCCCTCGCGGCGGGCCGCAAGCTGGGCATCGCGGGCGAGTCGGGGTGCGGCAAGTCGACGCTGGCGCTCGCGCTGCTGCGGCTGCTGCCCGCCGGGGCGCGGGTGTCCGGGGAGGTCCTGCTGGACGGCGAGGACGTCCTGACCATGCGGTGGGGGCAGGTGCGGGCGGTGCGCTGGGCGGGGGCCTCGATCGTCTTCCAGGGCGCGATGCACTCCCTCAACCCCGTGCACCGCGTGGGCGACCAGATCGCCGAGCCGATCCTGCTGCACCGCAGGGCGACGGCGTCCGCGGCGCGTGAGAAGACCGGCGAACTGCTGGAGCACGTGGGCCTGCCGGCCTCCCGCGCCTCCGCCTACCCGCACGAGCTCTCCGGCGGTCAGCGCCAACGCGTGATGATCGCCATGGCGCTCGCCTGCGACCCCCGCCTGATCATCGCCGACGAGCCGACCACGGCACTGGACGTGATGATCCAGGCACAGATCCTCCGGCTGATCGAACAGCTCGTGGCGGAACAGGACGTGGGTCTCGTCATGATCAGCCACGACCTGGCCGTCCTCGCCGACACCTGCGACCGGCTGGCGGTGATGTACGCGGGCCGGATCGTCGAGGAGGGCCCCGCCCGGCAGGTCTACGAGGACGCCCGGCACCCGTACGCCAAGGCCCTGTCGGCCGCCTTCCCGCGCATCGGCGACCCGGCCTCCCGGTTCGCCCCCCGCGGCCTGGCCGGCGACCCGCCCGACCCGTCCGAGCTGCCCTCGGGCTGCACGTTCCACCCACGGTGCCCGGAGGCACTGGACCGCTGCGCCACGGAGGACCAGCCGCTCCGCGACGCGGGACCCGGCCGAGAGGCGGCCTGCGTGCACGTGGGCGCGCCCGGACCGGGACCGACGGCTGCGGCAGAGGACGCGAGGAGTACGACATGACGACGGGGAGTCCTGCCGAGCGTCCCGAACCGGCGGCGACGGCGCTGCTCAGTGCGCGGAGCCTGCGGGTGACGTTCCCGGGGCGGCGCGGGGAGGCGGCCGTGCGGGCCGTGGACGGCGTGGAGCTGGACCTCCGGGCCGGGGAGATCGTGGCGCTGGTCGGCGAGTCGGGCTGCGGCAAGACGACGCTGGCGCGCACCCTGCTGGGGCTGGTGAAACCGACGGAGGGGCAAGTCCGGTTCGCAGGGGCGCCGTTGGAGTACACCTCCCGAGCCCTCAAGGCATACCGCCGACGCGTCCAGCTCGTACTGCAGGACCCGAGCGGGTCGCTGAACCCTCGGCACACCGTGTACGACGCGGTGGCCGAGGGGCTGCGGATCCACGGGTACGGCGGCGACGAACGCACCGCCGTGGCCTCGGCGTTGTCCCGGGCGGGGCTGCGTCCCGCGGAGCGCTTCTTCCTGCGCTACCCGCACGAGCTGTCCGGCGGTCAGCGCCAACGCGTGGTCATCGCGGGCGCGTTGGTCCTGGAACCGGAGCTCATCGTCGCCGACGAGCCCGTGGCGTCACTGGACGCGTCCGTGCGCGGCGAGATCCTGGCGCTGCTGCTGCGACTGCGC
This sequence comes from Streptomyces sp. NPDC002144, assembly GCF_053593695.1. NCBI lineage: Bacteria > Bacillati > Actinomycetota > Actinomycetes > Kitasatosporales > Streptomycetaceae > Streptomyces > Streptomyces sp. NPDC002144. The sequence goes on along the minus strand of NZ_JBSFDB010000010.1, from coordinate 217,924 downwards.
ACGGACCTGGGCCTGTCCGCCCTGGTGGTCACCCACGACCTGGGCCTGGCCTGGAACATCGCGGACCGCGTGGCGGTGATGTACCTGGGCCGGATCGTGGAGACGGGCGACGTGGAACAGGTCCTCACCGCCCCCCGGCACCCCTACACCCAGGCCCTGTTGTCGGTCCTCCCGGAGGCGCCGGGCGCCCCGCTGGTCCTGACCGGCGAACCCCCGGACCCGTCCCGCATCCCCCCGGGCTGCCGCTTCCACACCCGCTGCCAGATCCTGTCCTCGGGCGAGGCGGACACCACGGGCGTCGCAAGCCGCTGCCGCACGGAGGACCCCGAGATCCTGACCGCGTCCCCCGTCCCACAGGTCGCCTGCCACTGGGCGCGGGCACGGGTGACCACATAACCCCGCGCTACGTCACGGGCGGTGCCACGAACACCCCAAGGGGCGCGGGGAACTGCGCGACCAGCCACGACGGCGCCACGGCCGACGGACAACCCCCGCCCTGAACGCCAGTTCCCGGCACCAGCCAAACTCGGGGTACCGGGAACAAGGGCTCAGCCGCCGCAGGCTTACGCGTGGACGACGTCCTTCTCCTCCGCGAAGTGGCAGGCAGACTCGTGGGCGGCCGGAGTGTCGGCGCCCTTGAAGCGTTCCGGGATCGCCAGCACGGGCACCTCCTCCGCGCACTTGTCCTGGGCCTTCCAGCAACGGGTGCGGAAGCGGCAGCCCGAGGGCGGGTTGGCCGGGGACGGCACGTCACCGGTGAGGATGATCCGCTCGCGCTGCTCCCGCGCCTCCGGGTCCGGCACCGGAACAGCCGACAGCAACGCCTGGGTGTAGGGGTGCGTCGGGTGCTCGTAGATCTGCTCGTCGGAGCCGATCTCGGCCATCTTGCCCAGGTACATCACGCCGACCCGGTCGGAGATGTGCCGGACGATGGACAGGTCGTGCGCGATGAAGATGTACGACAGGTTGAACTCGTCCTGCAGCCGCTCCATCAGGTTGATGACCTGCGCCTGGACGGAGACGTCCAGCGCCGACACCGGCTCGTCGCAGATGATCACCTCGGGGTTCAGGGCCAGACCGCGCGCGATGCCGATGCGCTGACGCTGACCACCCGAGAACTGGTGCGGATAGCGGTTGATGTACTCCGGGTTGAGCCCGACGACGTCCAGCAGCTCCTGCACCCGGCGCCGCCGGTCACCCTTCGGTGCCACCTCGGGGTGGATGTCGTACGGCTCCCCGATGATGTCACCCACGGTCATCCGCGGGTTGAGCGAGGTGTACGGGTCCTGGAAGATCATCTGGATGTTCCGGCGGACCGCCTTCAGCGCCCGCCCGGACAGCCTGGTGATGTCCTGGCCCTTGTAGAAGACCTCGCCGGAGGTGGCCCGCTCCAGGTTCATCAGCAGCTTGGCGACCGTCGACTTGCCGCAGCCCGACTCACCCACGATGCCCAGGGTCTCGCCCTGGTGCAGGTCGAAGGAGATGCCGTCGACGGCCTTCACCGCACCGATCTGACGCTTGATGACGATGCCCTGGGTCAGCGGGAAGTGCTTGACCAGGTTGCGCACCTGAAGGATCGGTTCGCCCCGCTCCACCGGCGCGTCGAGCGCGGCCACCGCCTCCGTCTCGGAGTTGACGTCGGCGACCTCCACGTCGGAGACGTTCGGCGTGGCGTCCTGCGGCTCGGCGGCCGGGGTCGTCTCAGCCATGGATCGTCTCCTTCCAGAAGTGGCACGCGCTGGCGCGGCCGGGCAGTTCGCTGCCGTCCGCCTCGGTCACCGGGACCAGCGGCGGGCGGTCGGTGCGGCAGATGTCCTGCGCCTTCTCGCAGCGCGGGTTGAAGGCACAGCCGCTGGGCACCTTCAGCAGGTTGGGCGGCAGACCCTTGATCGCGTACAGCTCCTGGCCCTTCTGGTCCAGACGCGGGATCGAGTCGAGCAGACCGCGGGTGTAGGGGTGGGCGGGACGCTTGTACAGCTCGTGCACCGGCGCCGTCTCCACGATCCGGCCCGCGTACATCACCGCGATCTTGTCGGCGACGTCCGCGACGACACCGAGGTCGTGGGTGATGAGGATCAGGCCCATCTGGTACTCGCGCTGGAGCTCCGCGAGCAGGTCCATCACCTGGGCCTGCACGGTCACGTCGAGGGCCGTGGTGGGCTCGTCGGCGATGATCAGGTCCGGCTCCAGGGCGAGCGCCATCGCGATCATGATGCGCTGGCGCATACCGCCGGAGAACTGGTGCGGGTAGTCGTTCACCCGGGCCGCGGCGGCCGGGATGTTCACCCGGTCCATCAGCTCGATGGCCTTGGCCTTGGCCGCCTTGCGGGACATCCCCTGGTGGACGCGGAACATCTCACCGAGCTGGAACCCCACGCTGAGCACGGGGTTGAGCGCGGAGAGCGCGTCCTGGAAGATCATCGCGATGCGGGCACCGCGCAGCTTGCGCCGTTCCTCGGCGGACATGGTGAGCATGTCCTCGCCGTAGAACCGGATCTCCCCCTGGGGGATGCGGGCCGGCGGCATGTCGAGGATGCCCATGATCGCCTGCGCGGTCACGGACTTGCCGGAGCCGGACTCGCCGAGCACGGCCAGCGTCTCCCCGGAGTTCACCGAGTAGTTGACACCGTTGACGGCCTTCACCACGCCGTCGCGGGTCTGGAACTCGACGTGCAGGTCGCGCACTTCGAGCAGCGGGCCCTTGCCCTTGCCGTCGCCGGACAGGGACGCCGGAGCGGCGTCGGTCGGGTCGATGATGGTCACGTACGCCTCCCTCAGCGCATCTTGGGGTCGAAGGCGTCGCGGACCACGTCGCCGAGCACGATGAACGCCAGCACGGTGAGGCTCAGCGCGCCGGCCGGGAACAGCAGCGCGTGCGGCGAGGTCAGGAACCGGTCCTGGGCGTCACTGATCATCAGACCCCAGGAGATGTTCGGGGACTGGATGCCGATGCCCAGGTAGGACAGGGCGGCCTCGGCCGAGATGTAGACGCCGAGGTTCATCGTCGTGATGACGATGACGGGGGCGAGGGTGTTGGGCAGGATGTGCCGGAAGGCGATCCGCCACGAGTCCGCGCCCAGCGCCCGGGCGGCCGTCACATAGTCGTTGTACTTGTTGGAGATGACCTCGCCGCGCATGATCCGGAAGACCTGCGGCCAGCCGAGGATCGCCATGATGAACGAGACCGACCAGACGTCGCCGCCGCCCCAGATCGACATGATCAGCAGACCACCGACGATCAGCGGCAGCGCGGAGAACACCTCGGTGATCCGGGACAGGACCGCGTCGATCCAGCCGCCGACCAGACCGGCCAGCATGCCCAGCAGACCGCCGATCAGGGTGGTGACCACGGTCGTCACCACACCGACGACGATCGAGTTGCGGGTGCCGTACACGGTGCGGGTGTAGATGTCGCAGCCCTGCACGTCGAAGCCGAACAGGTGCCCGGACGTGGGCGGGTTCATGGAGTTCTGCAGCTGGCAGAACCCGTCGGAGTACGGGGAGCGGGCCGTGAACAGACTCGGCGCGATCGCCAGGGCGAGCAGGCACACGATGATGAACGCCGTCACCAGGAACATGGGCCGCTTGCGCAGGTCCGTCCAGCCGTCCTTGAGCAGGCTGGCCTGCCGGGCCGCCGCCTTCTCCTCGGCCTCGATCTCCTTGGCGATGGCGGCCTCGTCGGTGGTGGGCCTCTCTATCGTCTTCTCACTCATAGCGAATCCTCGGGTCGAGCACGGCGTACATCAGGTCTACGAGGAGGTTGGCGACCAGGTAGATCAGCACCAGCAGGGTCACCAGACCGACCACGACGGGCCGTTCACGCAGATAGACCGACTGCGCCAACTGGCCACCGATACCGGGCATGTTGAACACGCGCTCGGTGATGATGGCGCCGCCCATCAGGGCGCCGAGGTCGAAGCCCAGGAAGGTGACGACCGGGATCAGCGAGTTGCGCAGCGCGTGCAGACCGATGACCCGCCGCATGGGCAGGCCCTTGGCGATCGCCGTGCGGACGTAGTCGGCGCGGATCGACTCGCTCATGCTCGTCCGGGTGAGCCGGGAGATGTACGCCATGGAGGTCGAGGCGAGGACGATGGCGGGCAGGATGTAGCTCTGCGGCCAGCCCTTCTCGATACCGGCGACCGGCGTGATCTTGAGGTTCACACCGAACTCCAGCTGGAGCACGCTGCCGAGCACGAACACCGGGATCGAGATGAGTACCAGCGTCGAGATCAGCACGACGTTGTCGACGAACTTGCCCTTCTTCAGGGCGGAGAAGACACCCGCGACGATGCCGATCACGGCCTCGATCGCGAACGCGGTCAGACCCAGCTTGAGGGTGATCGGGAACCGCTCCGAGACGATGTCGGAGATGGCACGTCCGTTGTACGTCTCGCCGAGGTCACCGGTGAAGACGCCGCTGATGTAGTGCCAGTACTGCTGGTAGAGCGGCTCGTTGAGGTGGTAGTGCGCGCGGAGGATCGCCGCGACGTTGGGGTCGGCCCGCTTGTCGCCGGCCAGTGCCTGGATCGGGTCGCCGGGCAGAGCGAAGACCAGGCAGAAGATGATGAACGTGACGCCTATGACCACAGGGATCACCTGCAGCAGGCGGCGCACGACGTATCGGCCCATGGGTACTCCAGAGGGGGTGCTCGACCCGACCGTGGCCGAGGGGAGAGCACGGTCGGACGGGAGACGGCGCAGAGGTGAGCAGGGGAAGGGTATTCCTCCCCCTGCTCACCCCGTACCGTTCAGGACTGCTCAGAACCTGGTCAGCTGAGCTTGACCTGGTCCCACAGGATCTGGTGACCGGCGACCTTCATCGACTTGATCTTGTCGCTGAAGCCGGCGTTCATCGTGTAGAAGTACACCGGGATGTACGGCAGGTCCTTCAGCAGCACGTCGTCGGCCTGCTGGTAGATCTTGATCGCTTCCTCGTGGGTCGGGGCCTGGTCGCCCTGGACGAGGAGCTTCTCGAACTGCTCGTTGACGTAACCCGAGTAGTTCGAACCGTTGGTGATGGCGTCCTTGGAGAAGATCGGACGGAGGTAGTCCTCCATGTCCGGGTAGTCCATGCTCCAGCCCATACGGAACGCGCCCTGGTACTTCTTGGCGTCCAGGTCGTTCAGGATGGTCTGGAACTGCTCGAACGGCTTGGCCGTCACCTTGATGCCGAGGGCCTGCTGGATCTGGTTGGCCACGGCCTCGACCCACTCCTTGTGGCCGCCGTCCGCGTTGTAGCCGATCTCCAGCTTGTTGCCCGGCAGACCACCGCTCTGCTTGTAGAGCTCCTTGGCCTTGGTCGGGTTGTAGGTGCAGGAATCGCCGCAGGCGCCCTTGCGGTAGCCGTCGATGATCGGGCTGATGTAGTCGTCCGCGGGCGTACGGGCGCCCAGGAAGATCTTCGACGTGATCGTCTTGCGGTCGATCGCCATGGAGATCGACTTGCGCAGGTCGGCGTTCTGGAAGGCCTTGTTGTACTTGATCGGGAAGCCGATGTAGCCGACGGCCGAGTCGGCCTCGTCGATGTAACGGCCCGGCAGGTCCTTGTGGTACGTCGGCAGGCCCGAGTTGGGGATCGTCAGCAGCGTGTCGAGGTTGCCGGCGACGAGGTCCTTGTAGGCCGTGTCCAGGTTCGAGTAGATCTTGAAGTTGACACCCTTGACCTCGATCTTCGAGGCGTCCGGGTACTTGTCGTACTTCGTGGTGTCGATCTCCTGGTTGTGCTTGAACGTGCCCTTCATCTGGAAGGGGCCGTTGCCGATCGGGGCCTCGCCGAAGCCCTTCGGGTCCTTGAAGAACGCCTTGGGCAGCGGGACGAACGCCGTGAAGGACAGCTGCGACGGGAACGCGGAGAACGCGCCGTCGAGGGTGACCTGGAGGGTGTTGTCGTCGATGGCCTTCAGACCGGAGAGCTTGTCGGTCTTCGGCTTCTTGCCCTCGCCCGGGTTCAGGTCCGCGTAGCCCTGGATGTGGCTGAACAGCGGGTTGGTCTGCTGGGCGTTGGTCTGGTTCGCGCCGTAGTTCCAGGCGTCGATGAAGGACTGGGCGGTGACCTTCTCGCCGTTGTGGAAGGTGTAGCCCGACTTCAGCTTGATCGTCCAGACCTTGTTGTCCTTGGACTCGATCGACTCAGCCATGGCGTTGACGACCTTGTTGTCGGCGTCAAGCTTGGTCAGACCCGTGAAGAGGGCGTTGATGACCTGGCCGCCCTCGGTCTCGTACGTGTTGGTCGGGACCAGGCTGTTCTGCGGCTCACCGATCTCCACCGAGACCACGCCGTTGCCCTTGCCACTGCCCGAGCTGCCGTTGTCCCCGCCGCCGCCACAGGCCGTCGCACCCAGCGCCACTACGGCGGCTATCGCAACCCACTTGGCGCTCTTGGCACCACGCATGGGGCTCCTCCTCATGAGTCCATTGGTTCACCGCATGGGGGAGCACATGACACATCACCGTTACCGGTGCCTGAAATGGTCAGGTGCCCCCGCGCTCGATGAGTCGGCGCCGCTGCAGCGCGTGACCCGTTGATCCGAGCTCTACGCGCCTAACTATCTGCCATGCACCGGGGCCGAACCACTCCCCCAAGGTCTCGGTTCGATCACACCTTGCGCGAACATCTTCCAAAATCCGGACAAAGGGTTTGCTGAAAGATCCCTGCGAAACGGACTTGTTACACATCTACCGGTCACGGCCGTCCGCATTCCGGACACATGGCTGTAATAAATCGGTTGCGGAAGAGTCGGTTTGCGTGCCTGCGCCAACAGGGACTCCAACGGGTCGTCAGACCACGGCTGTTCGTCGCACAGCCGGAGTACAGGCAGGACCGACATCAGCGCAGGGTAGTGCCAATGACCCGACATGTGGGGCCCTCGAACCAAGATGAAGGGTTTTCCCTACCTTCCCCGAAACCGGGACCGGGCACCGCGTCAGACGCGGTGCCCGGGATGTTCGTACTGACGCGGTGTCAGCCGTGCTTGGCGCGGCTCGCGGCGCGGGCGCGCTCGCGGGCGTCCAGGTTCACCTTGCGGATGCGGACCGCCTCCGGGGTGACCTCCACGCACTCGTCGTCCCGGCAGAACTCCAGGGACTGCTCCAGGGAGAGCTTGCGCGGCGGGACGATCGACTCGGCCACGTCGGCCGTGGACGAGCGCATGTTGGTGAGCTTCTTCTCCTTGGTGATGTTGACGTCCATGTCGTCGGAGCGCGAGTTCTCGCCGACGATCATGCCCTCGTACACCTCGGTGCCGGGCTCGACGAACAGCACGCCGCGCTCCTGCAGGTTCGTCATCGCGAACGCCGTGACCACGCCGGCGCGGTCGGCGACCAGGGAGCCGTTGTTGCGGGTCTGCAGGGTGCCGAACCAGGGCTCGTGGCCCTCGTGGATGGAGTGGCCGATGCCGGTGCCGCGGGTCTGGGTCAGGAACTCCGTACGGAAGCCGATGAGACCGCGGGAGGGCACCACGAACTCCATGCGGACCCAGCCGGAGCCGTGGTTGGACATGTTGTCCATCCGGCCCTTGCGGACGCCCATGAGCTGGGTGACCGCGCCCATGTGCTCCTCGGGCACGTCGATCGTCATGCGCTCGACCGGCTCGTAGACCTTGCCGTCGACGTCCTTGGTGACGACCTGGGGCTTGCCGACGGTGAGCTCGTAGCCCTCCCGGCGCATGGTCTCGACCAGGATGGCGAGCGCGAGCTCACCACGGCCCTGGACCTCCCAGGCGTCGGGGCGGTCGGTGTCGAGCACCCGCAGCGAGACGTTGCCGATGAGCTCGCGGTCGAGACGGTCCTTGACCTGACGGGCGGTCACCTTGCGGTCCTTGACGGCCGCCTTCGCGTCGGCGCCCTTGCCGGAGCCGCCACGGCCGACCATCGGGGAGGTGTTGGTGCCGATGACCATGGAGATCGCGGGCTCGTCGACCGTGATCAGCGGCAGCGGGACCGGGTTCTCGGTGTCGGCCAGCGTCTCGCCGATCATGATGTCCGGGATGCCGGCGACGGCACAGATGTCACCGGGACCCGCCTTCTCGGCGGGCTTGCGGGTGAGCGCCTCGGTCATCATCAGCTCGGAGATGCGGACGTTGGCGACGGTGCCGTCCCGCTTGATCCAGGCGACGGTCTGGCCCTTCCTGAGCTCGCCCTGCTCGACGCGGAGCAGCGCGATACGGCCGAGGAAGTTGTCGGCGTCCAGGTTGGTGACGTGGGCCTGGAGCGGCGCGTCCTCGTCGTAGGTGGGGGCCGGGATGTGGTCCAGGATCGTGGAGAAGAACGGCTCCAGGCTGGTGGAGTCGGCCGGCACGGTGCCGTTCTCCGGCTTGGTCAGCGAGGCGATGCCGTCACGGCCGCAGGCGTAGACGATCGGGAACTCGATCTGCTCCTCGTCCGCGTCCAGGTCGAGGAAGAGGTCGTAGGTCTCGTTGACGACCTCGTCGATGCGGGAGTCCGGGCGGTCCGTCTTGTTGATGCACAGGATGACGGGCAGCCGCTGCTGGAGGGCCTTGCGCAGCACGAACCGGGTCTGCGGAAGCGGACCCTCGGAGGCGTCGACGAGCAGGACGACCCCGTCCACCATGGACAGACCGCGCTCGACCTCGCCGCCGAAGTCGGCGTGGCCGGGGGTGTCGATGATGTTGATGGTGATCGGGTCCCCGCCGTCCTTGGGGTGGTACTTCACCGCCGTGTTCTTGGCGAGGATCGTGATGCCCTTCTCACGCTCCAGGTCGTTCGAGTCCATCATGCGGTCGTCGACGCCCTCGAGCTGGTGCGCGGCGAAGGCGCCGGCCTGCTTCAGCATGCCGTCGACGATGGTCGTCTTGCCGTGGTCGACGTGGGCGACGATGGCGACGTTGCGGATGTCGTGGCGCGTGGCCATAGTGAGGCGTACTCCCGGAGTGTGAGGAACGGGCCGTCGCGTACGTCTGTGTGACGCGGCCCCTGCCGGGCGCAACATGCCACGGCCTCACCCCATGGTACGTGCCGTCCCGGGCAGGGGCTCGCCGGCCTCAGTTCCCGCTCGGACTGGGCGAGGCCTTCGCGCCCTTCCGCAGGAATCCCATGTCCTCGTAGACCGGCGCCCGGAAGCCGAACGCGCCCGCGTTGACCAGGTCCTTCCGTGCGGCGACCAGCTGTGGCCGCTGGTACAGCGGAATCGATCCGGCGGCCGCCCAGATCCGTGAGTCGGCCTTGCGGATCAGGGCGTGGTTCTCGTCGTCGTCCAGGGTGGAGGCAGCCTGGTCGAACAACTGATCCACCTGGTCGGTGCCGACGCGGGTGTAGTTCTGCTCCACGTTCAGCGATCCGTCGGCGGCGGGCACCGGCTTGGCGTAGATCGGCCGTGCGTCGGTCGCCGGGAAGGCGGAGGCGGGCCACGAGTACAGCGCGAGGTCGTAGTCGCCGGAGGCGATGTGGTCCTTGAAGTAGCTGTCGTCGGACACCTTCACGATCCGCGTACGGATCCCGACCCGGGCCAGCATCCCGCTGATCCGGTCCGCCACCGTGCGCAGGCTCTCCGAACCGGCGCCCGAGGGGATCACCAGGCGCAGGTCCAGCGCCTTGCCGTCCTTGGCCAGCACCCCTGCCGAGGCCCCGGCCGGGGCCGCCGTGCCCTTCGGTGCGTACGCCCCCGGCGCACCGCCCTGCCTGAGCTGGGCGTCGCCGTACTGCTTGCCGTCGGCGAGGTGCTTCGCGCCGTCCTCGCCCTGGTGCCTGCGGTCGTCCATGGCCTGGGCCTTGTCGTCCTCGCCGACGATGTACGTCCCGTCGTCGCTGTCGGACTCGTCCCGTGACTTCTTGCTCTCGGATCCGGCCGCCTCGGAGCTCTTCTTCTTCGTGTCTGTCTTTTCTCCCTTCTCTTCCTTCTGCTCCTTGACCGGTCCGCCCCGAACCCAGCCGGCGTCGGCGAGCAGCGCCTGGGCCTCGGCGGTGTCCTGGCCGCCGAGCGCGCCGCTGTTGTCGGCGTACGCGGCCTGCCCGGCGAGGGCGAGATGGCTGCCGACCGGCACGGCGGGCAGGCCGAGCGGTCCGAGTACGGCCTTGGCGAGGGCGGCGCGGTCGATGGCTCGGGCCACGGCACGGCGTACCCGCTCGTCGGTGAGGGGGCCGGCGGAGCCGTTGAGGGCGAGCTGGGTGTAGGCCGGTTCCAGGGACTTGCGGACCTCGAAGACGCGCAGGGCCTGCTGCTGCAGCTCGTACCCGATGATCTTCCTGACCTGCTTCTTCAGGGTGCGCATTTCCTTGCCCGCCGACTCGTCGTCGGTGTCGTGCTTCAGGGCCCACGAGCGCAACGACTTCGCGGCCAGACGTCCGCCGCCGGGGCCCATCAGCGGGGTGCCGGTGCCCTTGGAGCGGGCGGCCAGGTCGATGCGCTGGGCGTCGGCGGGGTCGATCTCGGCCAGGTCGATCTTCCCGTCGGCCAGCGCGGCGGCGCGCTTGTCGCGCGGTACGGCGGTGAGGTCGATCTCGGACAGCTTGGCGGGCCGGCCCCACCAGCGGGCGTTGCGGACCAGGGTGACCTTGTCGTCCTTCGGGTCGACCTGGCGCGGGGTGAAGGGCCCGGCGGTGACCTTGAGCTTGCGGCGGGCGCCGTCGTTGAAGGCGTCCGGGGTGCCCATGACGTCTTTGGGGTACAGCGGGGAGAACAGTGAGCGCCAGTCGGCGTAGGGCCGGGCGAAGGTGACCTTGACCTCGAGGTCGTTGGCGCCGCGCTCGACCTTCTCGATGCGGTCGTAGCCGGCGTTGCGGGCGGTCCAGTAGGCGCTGTCCTTGCCGGACAGGGCGCGCCACTGGGCGGCGAAGTCGGCGGCGCCGATCTCCCGGCCGTCGCTCCAGACGGCCTGCTGGTTGAGCCGGTAGACCACGACCTGCTTGGGCTCGGTCTTGACGACCCGGGCGGACTCCAGATAGTCGGCGTCACGCACCGGCCGGCCCTGGGCGTCCAGCCGGAACATGGCGGGCAGCACGGCCTGGGCGATGCGGGTGGTGGTCGCGTCGGCGTCCGACTGGAAGGTGTTGAGGGTGTCCGGTACGTCGTCCACGGCCCAGCGCAGTGTCCCGCCGTCGGCGATCAGCTGCCGGCCTGACGAGGCGATGTCCTGCCCGGCGAGCGGCTTGCCGGCGGGGTCGTCCGAACCGCACCCGGCGAGCACGGGCACGGTGAGCGCGCTCGCGGCGAGGAAGGCGACCGAACGCGTGACGCTCCGCTGACGGGAGCGGCGCGATGGGCCGTCGTTCGTCTGCGACGCCGTCGTAGCCGGTCGCGCCCCGCGGCGCGGCCGCTGGTCGATGCTCTCCCGCGCCCCTTCAGGGCGCTGCAGTCCGGCGCCGTCGTAGGACATCTCTGCTACCTCCGGGGGAAGCCGCTCTCGCCGCCGGTGCGGGCGGGTCTGATCACTTTTGGCGGTATTTGGAGTTGATCAGATGTACGGCCCCACTGAAAGGGAAACGGTTCGCCAGGCCGGGACGACACGGCGACGAGGACGTCGAAGCCCACCCGTGCGGCCTACCTCACGCCGGCCTCCGGCCTCGGTTGCCGGGGGGTCCGCCCGGAGCCAGACTGAGAAGCGGGCCGGGCGCGGCGTGCGCTCCGGCGCTCAAAGAGCGCATACAGGCGTGCACTGGAGGCCTGCAATCCGCCAATCGCTGCACATCCCTTCCCAGCGGCAGGTGTGACGCGCAACACTCGCAGGCGCATGAACGTTGCCACCTGAGGCCCGACGGCTCATGGAAGTGAGGTCACGTCATGTCCGTGCAAGACGACCTGACGTCGGTCCAGCGCTGCCTCGACGACCTGTCCCGGTCGGTGAACCGCCTGGAGCAGGAGCTGGGCGGCAACACCCTGGACATGCGCCGAGTCCGCGCCGACGCCGAGCACCTGCGGGAGAGCGTCCAGCTCCTGCGCGCCGCGGCGGCGGTGAAGGCCGCGCCCGGCAAACCGGAACTCGTCACCATCCCCGACCAGCCGTACGACGACTCTCTGTGGACGGACTCCGACGACGAGGGTCTCGGCGCGCACCACCGCAAACATCACTGAGCGCCTTCCCACACCGACCGGAGTCATGAGTTGGCCACTGGTACGGAACCCCATCTGAACAGCGGCGGCGTGAGAACGGGTACGCGCGCCGCGATCGACGCCCCGCATCTGCGGACCGACCGCTGGTGGCTGGCCCCGGCCGCCACCGCGGCCGGCCTGCTGGCCTTCATCGTGTACTCGACCTGGCGGGCCTTCGCGAACGCGGACTACTACTCGGCGCCGTACGTCTCGCCGTTCTACTCGCCGTGTCTGGCGGAGAACTGCAAGAACATGCCCTCGGGCCCGAACGCCGATCTCTTCGGCAGCTGGTGGGCGATCTCCCCGGCGATCATCATCCTGATCTTCCCGCTGGGCTTCCGCCTGACCTGCTACTACTACCGCAAGGCCTACTACCGGGGCTTCTGGGCCTCTCCCCCGGCCTGCGCGGTGGCCGAGCCGCACAAGAAGTACACCGGCGAGACCCGCTTCCCGCTGATCCTGCAGAACATCCACCGGTACTTCTTCTACGCGGCGATCCTGGTCGCGGGCGTGCTGACCTACGACACCGTGCTGTCCTTCCGCGACACGGACGAGAACTGGGGCCACATGGGCCTCGGCACCGTCGTCTTCCTGGTCAACATCACGCTGATCTGGGCGTACACGATCTCCTGCCACTCCTGCCGGCACATCGTCGGCGGGAAGCTCAAGCACTTCTCCAAACACCCCGTGCGCTACAAGGCATGGCAGTTCGTCGGGCGGCTCAACGCCCGGCACATGCTCCTGGCCTGGGCGTCGTTGGTGAGCGTGGCGCTCGCCGACTTCTACGTCTATCTGGTCGCATCCGGTGTCTTCGACGATCCGCGCTTCTTCTGACTGAGATGAGTGGGGCCTAACTGATGTCCGTGGTCGACCGCCAGGAGTGGGACGTCGTCGTGGTCGGCGCCGGGGGCGCGGGCCTCCGGGCCGCCATCGAGGCGCGCGAGCGAGGCGCCCGTACGGCAGTCATCTGCAAGTCGCTGTTCGGCAAGGCGCACACCGTGATGGCCGAGGGCGGCATCGCGGCGGCCATGGCCAACGTCAACGCGCACGACAACTGGCAGGTCCACTTCCGCGACACCATGCGCGGCGGCAAGTTCCTCAACCAGTGGCGGATGGCGGAGCTGCACGCCCAGGAGGCCCCGGACCGGGTGTGGGAGCTGGAGACCTGGGGTGCCCTCTTCGACCGTACGAAGGAAGGGAAGATCTCCCAGCGCAACTTCGGCGGCCACGAGTACCCGCGCCTGGCGCACGTCGGCGACCGTACGGGCCTGGAGCTGATCCGCACCCTCCAGCAGAAGATCGTCTCCCTCCAGCAGGAGGACAAGAAGGAGACCGGGGACTACGAGTCCCGCCTGAAGGTCTTCCAGGAGTGCACGGTCACCCGGGTCCTGAAGGACGGCTCGCGCGTGAGTGGCGTCTTCGCCTACGAGCGCGAGACCGGCCGTTTCTTCGTCCTGGAGGCGCCCGCCGTCGTCATCGCCACCGGTGGCATCGGCAAGTCCTTCAAGGTCACGTCGAACTCGTGGGAGTACACGGGCGACGGCCACGCACTGGCCCTGCTCGCCGGAGCGCCCCTGCTGAACATGGAATTCGTGCAGTTCCACCCGACGGGCATGGTCTGGCCGCCGTCGGTGAAGGGCATCCTCGTCACCGAGTCGGTCCGCGGCGACGGCGGGGTGCTGAGGAACTCCGAGGGCAAGCGGTTCATGTTCGACTACGTCCCCGACGTCTTCAAGGAGAAGTACGCCGAGTCGGAGGAGGAGGGCGACCGCTGGTACGAGGACCCGGACAACAACCGGCGTCCCCCCGAGCTGCTGCCGCGTGACGAGGTCGCCCGCGCGATCAACTCCGAGGTGAAGGCGGGCCGGGGCTCCCCGCACGGCGGTGTCTTCCTGGACGTGTCGACCCGGATGCCCGCCGAGGTCATCCGGCGCCGGCTGCCCTCCATGTACCACCAGTTCAAGGAGCTGGCGGACGTCGACATCACGGCGGAGGCGATGGAGGTCGGGCCGACCTGCCACTACGTGATGGGCGGCATCGCGGTCGACTCGGACTCGGCGGCGGCCCGAGGGGTGCCCGGACTGTTCGCGGCCGGCGAGGTCGCGGGTGGCATGCACGGCTCCAACCGTCTCGGCGGCAACTCCCTCTCCGACCTGCTGGTCTTCGGGCGCCGGGCCGGCTGGCACGCGGCCGAGTACGCGACCGGCCTCACGGAGAACCGCCCGCCGGTGGACGACGGCCAGGTGGACACGGCGGCGGCGGAGGCCCTGCGGCCCTTCTCCGCCGAGGGCCCGGCCCCCGGCGAGGACGACGGACGTCCACCGGAGAACCCGTACACGCTCCACCAGGAACTCCAGCAGACCATGAACGACCTGGTGGGCATCATCCGCCGCGAGGGCGAGATGGAGCAGGCCCTGCAGAAGCTCGCGGATCTGCGGGTACGGGCCCGCCGGGCCGGCGTCGAGGGCCACCGTCAGTTCAACCCCGGCTGGCACCTCGCGCTGGACCTCAGGAACATGCTGCTGGTCAGCGAGTGCGTGGCCCGGGCCGCGCTGGAGCGCACCGAGTCGCGCGGCGGCCACACCCGGGAGGACTTCCCGGCGATGGACCGCAAGTGGCGCAACGTGAACCTGCTGTGCCGGCTGACCGACCCCACGGGCGGGCTCGCGGCCACGGACCCCGTCCGCGGTCAGATCGACCTCACCCGCGAGAGCACCGAACCCATCCGCCCCGACCTGCTCGCCCTCTTCGACAAGGAAGAGCTGGTCAAGTACCTCGCCGAAGAGGAGCTGTACGAGTGAACAGCTACGAGGCCCGCTTCAAGGTGTGGCGGGGCGACGTCAAGGGCGGCGGCCTGGAGGACTTCGCCGTCGAGGTCAACGACGGCGAGGTGGTGCTCGACATCATCCACCGCCTCCAGGCCACCCAGGCCCCCGACCTCGCGGTCCGCTGGAACTGCAAGGCGGGCAAGTGCGGTTCGTGCTCCGCGGAGATCAACGGCCGCCCGCGTCTGATGTGCATGACCCGTATGTCGGTGTTCACGCGGGAGGAGACGATCACGGTCACTCCGCTGCGTGCCTTCCCGGTCGTCCGCGATCTCGTCACGAACGTCGGCTTCAACTACCAGAAGGCACGGGAGGTCCCGGCCTTCGTGCCGCCCGCGGACCTCGGTCCCGGCGAGTACCGCATGATGCAGGAGGACGTGGACCGCTCCCAGGAGTTCCGCAAGTGCATCGAGTGCTTCCTGTGCCAGGACACCTGCCATGTCGTGCGGGACCACGAGGAGAACAAGCCCGCGTTCGCCGGCCCGCGCTTCCTGATGCGGGTCGCCGAACTGGACATGCATCCGCTGGACGCGGCCGCCGACACCGGCCTGGACCGCAAGAAGACCGCCCAGGACGAACACGGCCTCGGCTACTGCAACATCACCAAGTGCTGCACGGAGGTCTGCCCCGAGGGCATCAAGATCACCGACAACGCCCTGATCCCTCTGAAGGAACGCGCCGTTGACCGCAAGTACGACCCACTGGTATGGCTGGGCTCGAAGATCAGGAGGCGCTCCTCAGCAGGCTGAGCGCCCGCAGGAGGTTGCCCTCGGCGATGGCCCGCATCGGCTCCGGTTCCGGGAAGTCGCCCTGGACGAGGGTCAACGGGCCCGCGACCAGGCTCAGGTGCATGGCCAGGCGGTACAGACGCATCCGGTCGGGGTCCAGGTCCGGGACGCGCAGGGCGTCGTAGTGCGGACCGAAGCGGATCTCCAGGAACACGTGCTCGTGCTCGACGTCGAAGTAGAGCAGGCCCTCGATGTCGATGAGTGCCGGGTGACCGTCTGCGGTCAGCAGTACGTGGTCCGGGCCGAGTTCGCCGTGGATGAGGGTGTGGGAACGGTTTCGGGGCCGGACCTCGGCGGCCAAAGCCCGTACTTTGTCGGCGAGTTCGTCGTGGGCGGCCGCCACGCGGGGTTCGAGCGCGGCGGCCTGCTCGATGGAGCGCAGGGCGCCCTCGGTGACCCGTTGCTCGCACGAATCCCCGTACGAGACACCGCCGTTGTCGACCAGGGCCACTTTGCCGAAGGCCGGGGCGTCCTGGGCGTGCAGCGCGGCGAGCATCTCCGCGAGGCGTTCCATGAGGGCGGGCGCCGCCTGTGGATCCCGCTCCAGCGCCTCCTCCAGGCTGCCGCCGGTGACGTCCTCGACGATCGCCGCGTCGGCCGGGAGGTGGGTGTGCGTGGCGTCGACGTGCAGCAGGCGGGGCGTGCGGACGCCGGCGGTGGTGAGCCGGTCGTGGGCCGCGGTGAGCAGGTCGAGGCCGGTGCCGTGGGAGAAAGGGTCGCGCAGGTCGGAGGGGCCCGCGTCCCAGTAGTCCTCGCCGGCCGACCAGAGGTAGGCGACGGCGGTCGTGCCGTCGTCGAGGGCGAGACGGTAGACGCCCTTCTTGCTGCCGCCGCGCAGCCGGCGCACCGCGGTGAGGGCGCGGCCCGGACCTAGGGCGGCGCGGGCGAGCGGGGCGAGGTCGGCGGGGGTGGCGTGCTGGCGTGTGGCGCTCACCGGCCCGAGTCTCCCCCGTATGCCCGCCCCCGGCCTCCCCTTTTCCCGCCGCTGCTCCTTCCGCTGCTCCTTCCGCCCCCTGGCCGCCCCCCACTCGCGCCCCCGCATTACCGCCCATACGCTCCGAAATGTGACGCCATCCTTGATCCGAGGCCGGCCCCGGCGGGCCACCTCCCACATATGCGCGCGGGTGATGTACACCCTGGTCGGCGTGCTGGTCGGGGTGGTGTGGCTGGTACTGCCGGGGGCGACGGCTCCCGAGACGCACGCGGCCGCCATGGGCGCGTCGGCGAGCACGGACGAGACGTCGACCGCCGACCTGGTGCTGCCGCTGGTCGCGGCGGGCGCGGTCCTCGTGCTGGGCGTGTACGGGTACGTACGGCGGACCCGGCGGGCACGGACCCGGACGACACCGGCGGCGGCCGCCGCCATGGCGCCCGACACCTCACCCCTCACCGAACTCGACGAACTCGACGAACTCGACGAACGGGCACGGCAGTTGCTGGTCGAGGCCGACGACGCCGTGCGCACCCGCCGCGAGGAACTCGATCTCCTCCGGGCCCGGATCGGTCCGGAGGCCGCGGAGCCCCACGCACAGGCCCTGCGGGACGCCGAGGCCGAACTGGCGGCCGCCTTCCGGATACGGCAGCAGTACGAGGACGGCGTACCCGAGGACGAGACCTCCCGTCGGCACACGCTCACCGGGATCGTCGGCCGGTGTCAGGAGGCGCGGCGGCGGCTGGAGGGGTTCGACCGCGGGGACCTGGGAGAGGCGCTGGAGTTCGCCGAGACCCGCTTCCGTGACCTGACCGCCCGCACCGGAGCCACCGGGACGACCCCGACCCGCCTCGCCGAGCGCTACGGACCCACGGCGACCGGCCCGGTCACCGGGTACGTCGAACAGGCCAAGGACCGCCTGGTGATCGCCACCACCCACCTCAACCAGGTCCGTCAGTCGACCGACCTGGACGACGAGGAGAGCGCGGTACGGCATCTGCGGGCCGCCGAGACCTCCACAGCCCGGGCCGACGCCCTGCTCACCGCCGTCGACCGGCTCGCCTCCGACCTGTCGGCCGCCGAGAGCCTCCTCCCGGCCGCCCTGACCGGCGCGGAGGCGGAACTCACGGGAGTGAGCGATCGCGCCGACGCCGACCGCGTGCTGGCCGCCGTGAGGGAAGAGGTGACGGCACGGCCGTACGATCCCCTGGACGCCCTTCGTCGCGTGGTGGGGGCGACCGTGCCGCTCGGGGCGGGCCGGGACGGTGTGCTGTCGGCAGCGGCCCTCCTGGTCGCCCGGAACGCCGTCGCCACCGCCGACACCCACATCACGGTGCGCCGAGAGTTCGTGGGCAGCACCGCGCGCACCCGTCTCGCGGAGGCACGCCGGCTGCTGCTCACCGATCCCTGGTCGGCCGCCGTCCGGGCCGACGAGTCGATGCGGAGCCCCTAGAACAGGCTCAGCAACGCCTCCGCGGGGTCCGTCAGGCCCGTCTCCCCGTCCGGGAGGGGCAGTTCGAACCACACCGTCTTGCCGCGAGGTGTCCGCCGGGAGCCCCACGCGGCGCTGAGCAGGCCGACCAGTTGCAGTCCGCGGCCGCCCTCGTCCGTGTCCCGGGCGCGCCGGCGCCGTGGCTGGACAAGGCCGGAGTCCCAGACCTCGCACACCAGCGTGCGGTCCAGCAGCAGCCGGAGCCTGATCTCGCCCTCGCCGTAGCGCAGGGCGTTCGTCACCAGCTCGCTGACCAGCAGTTCGGTGGTGTCGACCAGCGGCTCCAGGTCCCACGACAGCAGCTGTCCGCGGGCGTACTCCCGGGCCCGGCCCACGCTCCGCGGCTCCCGCGGCAGCGTCCAGTCGCCGACCGAGTCGGCGGGCAGCCCCTGCACCCGGGCCATCAGCAGCGCGATGTCGTCCTCGCCGTGGTGGGTGTCGAGGGTGTTCAGGACGTGGTCGCAGACGTCCTCCAGCGGCCTGCTGGGATCCGTCAGCGCGCCCACGAAGGCCTGCAGGCCCTCGTCCAGGGGATGATCGCGGCTTTCGACCAGTCCATCCGTGTAGAGCGCCAACAGGGCGCCTTCGGGCAGTTCGACCTCCACCTCCTCGAAGGGCTCGCCGCCGACGCCCAGCGGCATGCCCGGCGGCACGTCCAGCATCAGCGCGTCCTCGCCCGGTTCGACCAGGACCGGCGGCAGATGGCCCGCGTTGGCGAAGGTGCAGCGACGGGTGACGGAGTCGTAGACGGCGTACACGCAGGTCGCCAGGTACACCTCGGACAGGTCGGCCTCACGGGGCCGGCGCGCGGCCCGGGTGGCCTGCTGGACGCCGCCGGGGGCGCCGAGCCCGCGGGCGATCTCGTCCAACGCCGAGAGCACCTCGGCCGGTTCGAGGTCCAGCAGGGCCAGCGTCCGTACGGCGGAGCGCAGTTCGCCCATCGCCACGGCCGCCCGCAGACCGCGGCCCATGACGTCGCCCACCACCAACGCCGTGCGGTGCCCGGGCAGTTCGATCACGTCGAACCAGTCGCCGCCGACCTCGCTTGGCCGGTCGGAGGAGGAGTTGCCGGGCAGGTAGCGGCAGGCGATGTCCAGTCCGGAGGCGACCGGGTCGCCGGGCGGGAGCAGCGAGCGTTGCAGTATCAACGCCCGTTCGTGCTCGCGCCGGTAGAGACGGGCGTTGTCGATGCAGACGGCGGCCCGGGCCGCGAGCTCCACCGCGAGGTCGCGGTCCCGGTCCCCGAACGGTTCGCTGCCCTTCGTACGGGCGAACTGCGCGAGCCCCACCACGGTGTCGTGGGCGACCATCGGCACGGCCAGCGTGGACTGGACGACTCCGCCGTCCTCCGCGGGCACGAGCTGGGTGCGGGCGGTGCGCAGGGCGTCCGCGCAGGGCGAGTTGAACGGGTAGTGGTGGACGGCGCCCACGGCGACCGGCGCGCCACCGCCGACGAACGGGGCGTCGGAGACCGCGCTGGCGAAGGCGACCCGGCGCAGCTGCGCGCTGCCGTCGGCGAGCCCGGGCGGGGTCTCGTCACCGGCCAGCAGGCCCTGGTAGAGGTCGACGGTCGCGAGGTCGCAGAAGCCGGGGACGACCACGTCGAGGAGTTCGCGGGCCGTGGTCTCCAGGTCGAGGGAGTTGCCGATGCGGGCACCCGCCTCGTTCAGCAGGGCGAGATTGCGCCGTGCGGCGGCCGCTTCCCGGGCGGCGGCGCGGCGGGCGGTGATGTCGGTTCCGAGCCAGGCGATGCCGATGGGGCGGCCCGATCCGCTGTGCACGCGGTAGAGGTTGATGGACCAGTGGCGGCGCTCGTCGGAACCCGGCAGGAAGCCCGTGACGTGCATGTCCGTGATGGAGTCACCGGTTTCGAGGACCCGGCGCAGGGTCGCGGCGACCCGCTCGGCCTCGGGCCGGGGCAGATAGTCGTGGACGCCCTTGCCGAGATGGTCGTCGGGGGTGCCGCCGAACAGCGAGGCGAACCGCTGGTTGGCGCGCCGCACCCGCAGATCGGTGTCGATCAGCAGGAACCCGAACGGAGATTGACCGAAAATCGACTGCGATGCGGCAAGGTCGGTCTCGATGCTGCGCAGAGTGCGCACGTCGACGACGATGCAGACGGCACCCCGGCGGGCGTCCTCGGTCTGCGTGGGCATGACGTACACCTCGGCGAGGCCGCGCCCGCCCGCGTCGTCCTCGGCGGTCGCGGGCACCCGGAAGGGCACCACACCGGTCCACTCCCGTCCGTCGAGGATCTCGGCCATCTTCCGCTGCCCCTGCTCGCGCAGGTCGGGGTCGATGAAGGCCTCGATGGGGTCCATGCCGACGGCCCGCTCGGCGCCGATGCCGAAGAGCTGCTCGGCGCGCAGGCTCCACTGGTCCACCAGGCCGTCGGGGCCGATCGAGAAGGACGCGACCTTGATGTAGTCGTAGATCGAGCCGGGCGGGCTGCTCTGCCACATCGCGTCACCGGGCGGTGTCCCGTCGAAGGAGGACAGCCCGGTGCCACCCGTCGCCCGGCCCGTGCCGTCCGCCGCGGCGGCTGCCGCGGCCTCCGCCCTCGCGCCGTCCGACGGGTCCTCGGACTCCGTGGCCTTCGCTGGTATCTCGCTCACGCGAACCGTCCCCTCCAGCTCACCGCGTCCGGTACCGGTCACCGGGGGCGGCTGCCCGCAGTATCCAGCACTACGGCGCCGCACAACACGGTGTTCACGATCACAGCACGGTCCCGGCGGTTTTCGGTCCCGGCTGTGAGAACACTTCCAGTCTTCTAACCAGCGGACACGCCGTCGAATCACACCCTTCCGTGGCTTGTGCCGACGCGCGCCGCAGTTCTACAGAGCGGGGGCCGCCGTACAGCCTCCGCCGTCTCAGTTCGGCACGGCGAGCTCGAACCACACCGTCTTTCCCGCCGCGCCCGGCCGGGTACCCCAGCGGCGGGAGGAATGGGCCACCAGCTGCAGTCCGCGGCCCCCTTCGTCCTCGGGGTGGGCGACGCGCTCGCGGGGCGGGTCGGGCAGCGGGTCGGAGACCTCGACCAGCAGCACGGCGGGGAGGCGGGGCGAGCGGACCAGGCGGACGCCGATGGGGCCGGTGGCGTGTCTCAGGGAGTTGGTCACCAGCTCGCTGACCAGCAGGGCGGCAAGGTCACCGAGGACGTCCAGGCGCCAGGTGTGGAGCTGGCCGCGGACCGCCGTGCGGGCGGTTCTGACGACGTCAGGTTCCGCGGGAAAGGTCCACTCGGCGCAGTCGCCTTCGGTGTCGATCACGCCGATCACTTCCCGGGCCAGGAACTCGCCCCACGCATGTCCGGTTTCGTGGGGTTAATGGGCACATACCCGATATCCAGGGGGCAGTACCGTCCATGGGGGCGCACGGTGGCACGAACGGCGTACAGGGGGTTCGAGTGCGTCTGTCGAGTACCTCTAGGGACCCGGCTGTGTCACCTTGCGGACCGCTTCCACGTCCTGGTCCAGCCAGTCCACGTCCCAGGTCTCGTCCGGGGACAGCCAGCGCAGTTCGTCATGGTCCTGGAGCGGCTTGGGGGCGGGGGACCCCGGCAGAAGGCGGGCCGTGAAGACCTGGAGGACGTACGGCGGCCTCAGCGGCCACTCCCCCGGCACGCGCCGCACGGCCTCCGCGTCCACACCCAGTTCCTCGCGCAGTTCGCGCACCAGGGCCGCCTCGGGGGTCTCCCCCGCCTCCACCTTGCCGCCCGGCAGTTCCCAGCGGCCGGCGAGCTCGGGTGGGGCGCTGCGGCGGGCGGCGAGGAGGCGGCCGTCGTCGAGGAGGGCGGCTCCCACCACCACGATCCGTTCGCTCATGGGCGGGAGCCTACGGGAGTCAGTCGACCGCGCCGCCCTGGCCGTTCTGACCGATGCGCTCGACCCAGTAGAGCTGTTTGTGGCCGCGGTCGTCGAGGCTGTCGGCGATCTTCTGGGCCTCCGCCCGGGTCGCGTACCGGCCCACGCGGTAGCGATTGCCGTTGTCGTCCTGCCGTATGACGAGCCAGGGAAGAGTGATCGTGCCGTCGTTCATCGCGCCCCACCGCCCCCGCCCTCTGAGGAAACCGCAATCCGCATATGCCCGAGCCTACGCCTTACCTTCACGCAGCGAATACGGCTTTTCACAAAGAGGTACGCAACCGGCCAGATCGAGGGGGGCGCACGAAAAGGAACGCGCCGCCTCCGGGCGTGCGCGCATCCAGTTGGCGACATGCCAGAGGCACCTGCGGCGACCTGCGAGAACGTCCGGATTTCAGCGGCGGAGGAACGGGTTCCGGGGGGCGGCCGCAGGAGCTCCGGGAATGGTTGCCGGGGGTAACCGCCGTAAAGGTGTGCGCTATTTCACCGGGAGGTGGTACGCGACCCGGTAGCGGTCGGCCGGGATGACCACGTCGGCGGTCTCCACGGGGCGGCCCGAGGCGTAGAAGGTGCGCTGTACGACGATGACGACATGGCCCGGGACGCCGCCCAGGGCGAGCAGTTCCTCCGCGAGGCCGGGGCGGGCGCCGACCTCCTCGGTGACGTTGTCCACGATCACGTCGATCGCCGCCATGCGCTCGACGACACCCATGCCGCCCAGCGGCCCCTCCTCGGGGAGCATCACGGGCGTGCGCCCGGTGACCGCGAGGGGCTCCCAGGAGGTGGAGAGCATCATCGCCTCGCCGGCCTCCCGGAACACGTACCGGGTGCACATCACGCGGTCGCCGGGCCTGATGCACAGGCGCTCGGCGACGGCGCCGCTCGCCTCGGTCTGCTCGCTGCTGGACTCCCAGGTGCCACGTGCGTCGGCGTCCGCCTGCTCCTGACGGAAGGGGGTGGCCCCGCCCGCCGGGCGGAAGCCGGAGCGGGCGACACTGCGGGGCACCGGCCGCTCGCGCACATACGTCCCCGAGCCGGAGCGGCCCTCGACCAGACCCTCGGCCATCAGCACCTTGCGCGCCTCCAGGGCCACGGTGTCCGAGACGCCGTACTCCTCGCGGATTCTGGCCTGGGACGGGAGACGGGTGTGCGGTGGCAGCGATCCGTTGACGATCTTCTGGCGGAGATCACCCGCGACACGCAGGTACGCCGGCTGCTCACCGAAAGTCACTGGCCGCTCCCATCAGGTTGTACAGACAGCAACAGCGTGGCAACCGTGGGTTCCGCCATGCAAGCAAAGGCCAGAGAATCACTCGATGTGGTGACATGCGGCCCCTGAAGCCTTTACGCAGGCACTTTCTCCCCGCTATGGCCGCCGTCACACCTCGACATCGGAACCTCCTCCGGTGCCCCCCTCCTGGGCGCCCGGATCGTCCGTCGCGGGCGGGGTCGTGGCGAGGCCCAGAGCCTTGCGGGCGGTGACCGACCGGCGCGGGGACTCCTCCACCGTGATCGGACCGTAGGCGGCGTAGAAGCCGTCCGCGTCGGTGGCCGCGGCGACCTGTGCCCACTGCTTGCCCAGGGAGTCCACCTCCTTGGCGACGGCGGAGACGGGGCTCTTCGCGTCCGCCGGCCACACGTGCTGCCGGAGCAGGCCGGCCTCCTTGGTGAACGCGTCCGACACCCGCCCCGCCCAGGCCGTGTTGGCCCGCAGGTCCTCCCCGGGGCTGACCGCGGGCTGACCGTCGAGGGCCACGTTGCCTAGGTTGACGGCCCGCAGGTAGGCGAGCTGATGGGCGTTCAGCGACCGGCCGTCGTTGCGCAGTGAGCCGGTGAGACCGGCGGTCTCGTCGGTGTTGCCGAACACGCAGGTGACGTCGCGGTCGCCGAGCCGCCAGCTCTGCCGGGTCGGCGTCAGGTAGTACACGTCCACATCGACGGGTACGGCCCAGGAGTCCATGGCGTAGGTGTAGCGCAGCGCGTAGCACCGGGTCTCGGCGACCTGGCTGACCTTGGCGTCCCCGGGGAAGGACGGGTATCCGCCCATCGTGAAGGCGGCGAAGACCTCGCCGTCGTGCCTGCCTTCGCACGGCAGCTTGTCGACGTCGTAGGTGAAGCCCTCCAGGGACCCGCCGGGCACGTCGAAGCACTCGCCCTTGGCCAGGGTGTAGGCACTGCCGTTGTCCTTCGCGGCGTCCTTGAAGCCGTCCCAGAAGTCGGACACGCCACCCGTGGCCAGCGTCAGCACCCACAGGGCGATCCCGAGCGAGGACAGCACGGAGCCCGTCACGGCCATCCCCCTGCCCCGCTCCCCCGTCCGCCGGATCTGCCCCAGCGCGATCAGTCCCAGCAGCAGCCCGGCCGCCGGAACGCAGCACAGGATGCCGAGCACGAGAGAGGCGACGGAGAGCCCGTTTACCGGCGCGGGCCGGTTGTAGGGGCTGTATCCCTGCCCCCAGGGCTGGTACGGGTACGGCTGCGCGTGCGGCCCCTGGGCCCCGTACGGCCCCTGCGGGTACGGCGGCTGCCCGTACGGCGGCTGCGGGAACTGGCCCTGCTGGTAAGGCCCTTGGGGCTCCTGCGGCTGCGGGGGCACAGGGGGCGGGGGTATGGACACGGGTACCGTGCTCCTGTTTCGGGGCGGCGCCGGGGGTGCGCGTGGGGGCGGGCGGGGCGTACGCGCCGACGTGCTGCGCCGGCGTACCTGCCTGGGCGCATGGTAAGCGCGAGGTGAGCGGGGGTGGAACGGTGGCCGCCCCGCCTCAGTCCGCCTTCTCGACCGCCAGCCTGCGCTGTTCCTCCTCCACGATGCGCCGGGCGATGGTGGCGTCCGATATGTCGACCGCGTCCGGGGTGGCGTCGGCGGTGTCGCTGCGGCGGGCGTAGGCGTCGAAGAGGCGGTCCTTGTTCTCGAGGATGCGCAGCAGGCGTTCGTCCACGCTGTCCGTCGCGAGCAGGCGGTGCACCTGGACCGGACGGACCTGGCCCATGCGGTGGGCGCGGGCCACGGCCTGGTGCTCCAGGGTCGGTTTGACCTGCGGCTCGCACAGGACGACGACGGACGCGGCCTGGAGGTTCAGGCCGACGCCGCCGGCCTCGATCTGTGCGAGCAGGACGGCGTGCCCGTCGGCGGCCGTGAAGTCGTCGACCAGGCGCTGGCGGCGGGCGGCCGGGACACGGCCCGATATCGGCCCGAACGTCTCCTCGCCCAGCGCCTGTTGAACGGCGGCCAGGACGTCCCGGAAGTACGAGAAGACGACCACTTTCAGGCCGTTGGCCGCCGCTTCGGCGACCAGTTCGCCGAGCCGCTGGAGCTTCGCGGACTTCGCCGGGTCGGCATAGGCGGCCCGGCGCATGGCCATGAAGTTCCCCTCGGCGACGGCCGTGCGGTACGCGTCCTGGTCGGCGGCGGAGAACTCCTCCCACTCGTCGGTGTGCAACAGGGCGGGCAGCTCGGTGAGTACGTCCTGCTGGTTGCGGCGCAGATAGGCGGGCGCGACGGATCTGCGGAAGACGTGCGGGCCGGCCACCGCGTGGCTGTCGTGGATCTCGGGCACGAGGTCGGGCTGGAGGTAGCGGACCAGGGTGCGGAACTCCTCGACGCGGTTCTCCATCGGTGTGCCCGTGAGGAACAGGACACGGTCGCAGGCCCGCGTCCAGGCGGCGATGGAGCGGGCGCGGCGGGTGTCGGGGTTCTTGACGTAGTGCGCCTCGTCGACGACGAGCATCCCGGGAACGCTGCCGTCGCGGGCCGTGCCGCCGCGAGCGGCCCTTCCGGGTGCCGGCAGGGTGTGCAGGAGGTCGAAGGTGGTGAGGGCGACGCCGCCGCGCTCACGCCACTCGGCGTACGCGTCCTGCCGGTCGGGGCCGTGCACGGGCACCGCGCGCAGGGTGCTGCGGGAGCGGATCTCCCGGGTCCAGTTGATCAGCACGCTCGCCGGGGACACCACCAGGAAGTGGGTCTGCCCCTGGGCCGCGAGATGGGCGAGGGCGGCGATCGCCTGGACCGTCTTGCCGAGGCCCATCTCGTCGCCGAGGACGACCCGGCGCTGGGCGAGGGCGAAGCGGGCGCCGAAGGACTGGTAGCCGCGCAGCGAGACCCGGCGGTGGGTGTCGTCGAGCGGCTGGGCGTGCACACGCCGGGCCACCTCCGAGGGCAGGAAGCCCTCGGCGGCCGCCTCGTCCGTACGGTGCTCGGAGACCTCGGCGAGCTGGCTGTAGTACTCGGCGGAGCGCAGCTCGAAGTCGACCCAGGCCTCGATGTCGGACGCCGGGCCGCGCAGCAGGTCGGTGGACGCCTGGGCCAGTTGGAGCGGGGTGCCCTTCGCGTCCGCGTCGGCCGCCAGCTCGCTCAGCCGCGCCGTCGCCGTGAGGGCGGCCTCCTTGCGGCGGCGCCCGGCGAGGGCGAGACGGAGGCGGCCGGTGGCGGGGCGGGCCGCGGGCAGCAGCTCGCGCAGGGTGCGGTCGAGCCGCGCGGCGGTGTCCACGGCCCTGCGCAGCTCCGGGCCGGCCTCGACGAGGCGGTGCAGGGCGACGACGAGGGCGGTGGTCCGGGGTTCGGGGCGGTCCACGTCGATGCGGACCGACACGGTCTCCTCGACCGCCCGCGCGATCTGCCCCGCGGCGGCCAGGGCCTGGTCGGCGGTCTGGGCGCCGACGCCGGGGATCTGCCGCAGCTGGAAGCGTCCGGCCTCGTACACCGAGCGCACCGTGGTGAACCCCGCCGCCTCCACGGCCGCGAGCCGCAGCCGGCCCTCGGTGGCGTCCTTGAGACGGGCGACGGGGATCGACTCCAGTTCCTTGGCGACCAGTTCGTCCCGCAGCGGAGCGAGCGCGGAGCGGACCGCCTCGAGGGCGCGGGCGTGGTCCTCGAGGACGGTGCGGGCGGCGTCGTACAGCCGTGTGCCCCGCGCGCACACCTCCCGCGCCCGCCGCCCCACCGGCGCGGTCCGCGCCTCCCCCACGTCCACCATGCCGCCCCTCGCCCGCCGTCCAGCCCGGTACGCACATCTTGGCACCGGGGACCGACAACGGGGCGGCCTGTGGACAACGGGGCTCAGTCCCCGAACCCCGTCCGCCGGGTCAGCTTCTCCCAGGCCGTGACGTCCTCGCGCACCTGGTCCAGGTGGCCCAGAACCGCGCTCACTCCGTCGTCGCCGAGGGGCAGGCGCAGGGGCGTGCGGTCCGACTCCAGGGCGCGCAGGACGAGCGCGGCCGCCTTGGCCGGGTCGCCGGCGTGCTCATCGAAGCCGGCGTCGACCATCGCGCGCGTACTGCCCACCGTGGCGTAGGCGCCGCCGTCGGCGCTGGCCCGTGTGCCCTCGTAGAGCGAGGTCCGGAAGGCACCCGGCTCGACGATCAGCACCTTGACGCCGAACTCGGCGGCCTCGCCCGCGAGCGCCTCGGACATGCCCTCCAGGGCGAACTTGGTGCCGCTGTACGCCGAGAAGCCGGGGAAGGACATCTGTCCGCCCATGCTGCTCATCTGCACGACGGCCCCCGAGCGCCGCTCCCGCATGGACGGCAGCACGGCCCGCACGAGCGCAGCGGGCCCGAACACGTGCACGTCGAACAGGTCGCGCAGTTCGTCGTCCGTGGTCTCCTCGAAGGCACCGACGTGCCCCCGGCCCGCGTTGTTGACCAGCACGTCGATCCGTCCGTGCCGTGCAAGCACGTCCCGTACGGCCGGCTCGGCGGCGGAGACGTCGGCGACGTCGAGCCGCAGCGCCTCCACCTGGTCGGGGTGCGCGGCGACGAGGTCGTCGAGGCCCTCGGGCCGCCGCGCGGCGCCCACCACCACGTCGCCGTCGGCGACCGCCGCCTCCGCGAGGGCCCGCCCGAGTCCGCTGCTCGCACCGGTGATCAGCCACACCTTGTTCATGACACCTCTCCTGAATCGGTCCGCGTCCAGGCTGCTCCCGGCGCCCGCGGCCCGTCCAAGACCTACGCTGACAACCGATGGTTATGACGACGGACGTCCATGTACGCGACCTGCGCTACTTCGTCACGGTCGCCGAGGAACTGCACTTCACCCGCGCGGCCGAACGGCTGTACGTCTCCCAGCCCGCCCTGAGCAAGCAGATCCGGGCGCTGGAGCGGCAGTTGGGGGTGCAGCTGCTGCGCCGGGACCGGCAGGGCGTGGAGCTGACCCCGGCCGGCGCGGAACTGCTGCCGCACGCCCGGAGGGTGATCGAGGCGTGGGCGGAGGGCGCGTCGGCGATGCGGGAGGCGCGGGCCGCGCTGCGCAGCACGCTGGTCGTGGGCATGAGCACCAGCCCTGGCCGTGGCGGTCTGCTCCCGGCCATCCGCTCCCGCTTCACGGCCGCGCACCCGGGGGCCACGGTCCGGCTGCGGCAGGTCAGTTGGGAGGATCCGACGGCGGGCCTCGCGGACGGCGAGGCGGACGTGGCGTTCGTCTGGCTGTCCCTGCCCGACCAGGAGCGGTACGCCTGGACGGTGGTCGCCGAGGAGCCCCGTCTGGTCGCCCTCCCCGACACCCACCCCCTCGCCGCCCGCCCCGAGATCGACTTCGCGGACCTCGCCGACGAGCCCTTCCTCGCCCTGCCGCCCAGCGCGGGCCCCCTGCGCGACTACTGGCTGGCGCTCGAGGAACGCGGCGGCCGTCCGCCCCGGGTGGGCGCGGAGATCGCCAGCACGGAGGAGACGTACGAGGCCCTGGTCGCCGGCCTTGGGGTGTGCCTGGTGGCCACGGGCAACGTCCCGCTGGTCACCATGGGCGGCGTGGTGACCCGCCCGGTGCGCGGCCTGGGCCCGAGCCGCTATGTGCTGGCGTGGCGCCGGGAGGACCGGCGGGCACTGGTGGCGGGGTACGTCGAGGCCTGCCGGCAGGTGGCGCGGGGCGGCTGAGCCGCCGGTCGTCCTCGAACGGCATCGGCCCCGTCCCTGCGGGCGAACCGCACCTCACGAGCAACCAGGAGTCAGCACCCGGTCAGCACGGCAACGCTGAAGGGGCTGAGATCACCAGAGCTCAGCCCCTTCTGATCTGCGCTGGACGAACCACCTGGCGCACGGAAATGGACCGCTCACACGTTGAAGCGGAACGTCCACCACAACGCTCTCACCTGCGGAAACGGGCTTCTGAGAGATCCAAGTCAGCACAGAATCAGCACGGAAAAACAAGGTCAGCACCTAGGCCACTTCGTCGTACCCCTCCGGGGTTCGCGGAGCCTCGCTCGGGACCTCCACCGGCACGGGCCTCATGGCATTCTGCATGACCTCACGGCAGCGGTGCCAGGCACCCGGAACGAGGTGCCCATAGATGTCCACGGTGGTCTTGATCGACTTGTGGCCCAGCCAGCGCGAGACCTCGTGGATCGGGATGCCGTTTGCAAGAGCAGTCGACGCGAAGAAGTGCCTCAGCGAGTGCGGGGTGTACTTCGGCTTGCCGTTCACGTCGACCAGACCGGCGGCCCGACATGCCTTCTTGAAGTGGTAGCCGTACGTCGTTGCCGTGGGCATGGTGCCCTTGCCTCGCTCACGCGGGGCGAAGAAGACTTCGAGCTGTCGGTCCTTGCCCGCCTTGTCCTTGAAGGCAACCGGGATCGAATCCCACTGCTCCAAGTGGGCGTCGATCTCCTCGTCGATGAACGGAGCGACCGGGATGTCTCGGTACTCCCCCTCGGCCCGATGCTTCAGCGGGACGAAGGTCGTACGGCGGTCCCCACGGTTGGCCTGCGAGCTGACCTGCCAGCGGACGCGGATGAAGTCGGTCCGCCGGCACTCGCTCGCGAAGGCCAGGGTCTCGCTGATCCGGAGGCCAGCCCCCGACTGCAAGTAGATCGACAGCCGGTACTGAGGCGAGATGTGCTTCGCCAACAGCTCGACCTCTTCGAGGCTGGGAATCTCGTCCTCGTCCACGGCGAGCGAACTCGTCCGAGGGATCTTGACACCCTTCGCTGGGTTCTCGGATATGCGCTTCTCAACGACGGCAGCCTCAAGCATCGCGGCCACGAACTTCATCCGGTCGTTGATCGTCGAAGCGGCCATGCCCTCGCCCTTGCGGTGCAGCGCCGCTACGAAGCGCTCGAAGTCGGCCTTCGCGAGCCCGGCGAGAGTCTTGCGGCCGAGGTGGGGGACGAGGTGGTTCTTCGTGAACCCCTCGTAGTTGCGCAGGGTGCCCTCGGCGAGGATCTGCCGATCCAACCACTCCCGCGACCAGGCCCGAAGCGTTATAGCGCCACGCTGGGGGTCGAGGTAGATCCCCATCCCCTTGTCGTGCTCGACCTTGGAGGCGAAGGCGTCAGCTCCGTCCGGACCGGTCTTCTTGTCGAACGTCTTCTCTCGCTGACGCGCGGTCCGGCCGCCAGGCTCTCTGTAGCGGACAGTCCATTTGTGCCCACATCGCGCCTTGTCGCAGGGGTACTCCTTGCTCTGCGGGTCGGTCTTGCACTTCTGGAACACCGTGGCCATGCGGCCCCCTATCTCTTGTCTCTGTTTCAGGCACAGGTGTGCCGCTATCCGTAGTGGTCTTCGAGGTACGCGACGATGTCGCGCTCGCGGAATCTCAGGAGCCGCCCCACCTTCTGGGCCTTCAACCCCCAGTGGCGGTACTTGTTCCGCACGGTGATGTCGCTGACCTTCAGCCATTCGGCCACTTCTTCCGGGGTCAGCAGCCGGTTGCTCCCCCCTGCCGTCAAGGCGCCACCCGCCCGTTCGCCTCGAAGGCGGCGTGGGTGACCGGCATCAGCTCGGCGAAGATCGCCTCGGCCTTCTCGGCGCACATCTCGATCTCGCGCTGAGGGTTGGAGACGAAGGCGGCGTCCTCGCGGTGGGTACGCAGGCTCAGGAAGTTCATGAGGCCGCGGGGGTTCAGGGTGACGTACATCGAGCTGTAGATGCCGACCGGGAGGGCTGCGCGGGCGACCTCGCGGGCGATGCCGGCGGAGAGCATCCGCTCGTAGGACTGGTAGGCGGTCTCGTAGGCGCGGAACAGCTCGGCGTCCACGGTGGCGAACTGCTCTGGGGTGCCGGGCTCGAATCGGTAGTGGCCGGGCTTGCCGGTTTGGACGAGGTTGCGGCCTACGGAGGGGAGGTAGAAGTCGGGCCTCAACTCGCGGTAGCGGGCGGACTCTTCGTTGTACGAGGCGATGCGGTGGCGCTGCCATTCGCGGAAGACGAAGATCGGGGCCTCGATGTACAGGGTGAGACTGCCGTGCTCGAACGGGCTGCCGTGACGCTCGCGCATGAGGTACTTGATCAGGCCCTCGTCGCTGGCGGCCAGAGTCCGGCCGGTCTCGTCCTGGCGGGCCTGGGCGCCGAGGGTGGAGACACGGGCGGCCCGTACGACGGCGAGGTCCGAGAGGTTGTGGTCGACGAGTTCGACGCGCATGTCGGAGCGGAGGTTGAAGGGGCTGGTCACGGCTGACCCTTTCTGGTCTCAGGTTTACATTCAGGCCGCGTTGCGTGCGGCGTGCTCCTCGTAGGAGCGGCGGGACTGCTTCGTGAGGTGCCACATGCCGAAATCGCACTGGTAGACGCGGTTTTCACGGTTCTGCGGGTGGCGACCCTCCCAGCGCTGGGCCTGGCGGTCGCGCTTGGCCTGGGCCCGGCCGAGGGCCTTCTCGGCGGCGCGGCGGTCGCCGAAGGCTCGCTTGTCGGAGCAGTCGCAGGTGTGGAACTCGACGGTCTTCACGGGGAGGGTTCTCCTTGGCTGATCAGGGACGCTTCTTTGCGATCAGGCCACTGTTTCGGGCCATCCGCATGTAGGTGAGGACCGTCTGACGCTGGACGCCGAGGTATTCGGCGAGGTGGCGAGCCGGGTTGAGTACCCCGTCAGCCTCGGCCTTGAGGTAGTGGGCGGCAAGGCGGACGAGGAAGGCTTCGGTGACACGGTTGCCCTGGCGGAGGTCTCGCAGCTCGGCGATCTCGGCTTCGGTCATCTTCGGGGCGCGGAGTGCGTTCGTCATGGAGGTATCCGTTCTGCGGTCATGTCGCCCGGAACTTGTCGCACGGGCAGGTGGGTATCTGACAGGCGCCTCGGGCGGCGCCGGCAAGCGAGTGGGTGAAGGGGGCGTGGCCGCAATCGGGGTGGAAGCACCAGCCCTTCCAGCCCTTCTTGCCGTCGATGTTGGCGAGCGTGACGCCGGGGGCGTAGAGCTTGACCAGGCGGCCGGTGCCCCCGATCGCGAGCTTGTTGGCGAAGGCTTTCGCCTCGGCCTCGTTGCCGAACGGGGCCCAGTTGAGCCCGCGGCTTCCGTCCTTCCAGGTGTGGACCAGGGCCACCCAGTCGCGCATCTGGAGGATCTCGCCCATCTCCTTGATCAGGGCTTTGGCCATCTGGTCGGCGCTCTCGAAGGTGGGGTCCTCCAAGAGCGCCTTCACGGCCTCGACCTCTTCCTTGCGGGGGGTGATTCGCATGGTTCCACCTTAACACGGTGGTTCCATGTTTACATGGTGAGCGGGATGAGCTGCATCACGCGGTCGTGAAGCTGAGCCAAGGTGCCGTCGTTGCGGATCACGTCGTCGAAGAGGTACCCGGCGAGGGCGTTCTCGCTGACGTGGCCTGCCTCTCGGATGGGCTCCTGGCCGGGCCGCTCGATCGCGACGACAAGGCCGCCATGGGCGCGGATAGCTTCGGCCTCGTTGGGGAAGCGCACGTCGGTGATGACGGTCGCGCCCCACGTCGTGAAGTCGCGGAACAGGGCGTCGACCCAGACGTTCTCGCCGAGGACTCCTCGGCCGCCCTCGGTCCCGAGGCGCTGGAGGTAGCGGCGTACCTCCGGATACGTCTCCTTCGCGGCGTCCCAGCCGTACTGGTCGACCTCGTACCGCAGAGTGGTGAACCCGTCGGAGTAGGACGGCTCGTCGAGGACAGGGTTCATCGCGTACAGGATGTCGCGCACCTTGTCGGCGAAGGCCCGGCGGGACCAGCCTGCGTCGAGGAGGGCCTGAGCCGCGCTGTCCTTGCCCGAGCGGGCGGCGCCGGCAAGTCCAATCAGGGGAATGGTCACGGGAGTTGTCCTTTCCAGTCAGGCGGAGGTGGTGTCGGCGGCGGCCGGGGCTGCCTCGTCGATGGCGGTCTCGAAGGACCAGGCGCCCTCCATGAGGGACAGGCGCATTTGCAGGTCGGCGTGACGGCCCTGAAGCTCGCGGAGCATCCGGTCGACCTCGCGGTACTCCTCGCGCAGATCGAAGGTGCGGGTGGCGCGCTGGGCACGGGTATGCGCGGCGGCCTTCTCGTGGACGAGAGCGGCGTCGGCCTGGTGCAGCTCGACCAGGGCCCAGATCAGCTCGCGCGTCTTGTCGCGGACTCCCTTCGGGGCCGGGTAGTCGCCGATGCCGGTCTCCAGGCGGCGGACCGAGAAGTCGCGCTTCGTCTCGCGCTTCGTGTAGACGTGCAGCCCCTCGGCCAGACGCGAGCCCCACACTTCGAGGTCGCCCTCGCAGGCCGCGTACGAGGCTCGGCCATACCCGACGTACAGGCCGGACGGGAGGAACTCCCAGGCGTTCTCGTTGGGACCGTTCGTGTGCCAGGTGACGAGCGGCTCGTCGTAGACGGGGGCGATCTGGACCGTCCCGCGGATTCGGGGGCCGGTCACGCGGTAGGTGGTGATCCAGGGCCGGTCGGGAGTAGCCCACGGCTTGTCGTCGGGCTCGGTGGTCGACCGCTCGAATGTGACGGTGCCGAAGGACAGGCCGACGTGCCCGGCGTACTTGAAGGTGTCCATGCTCATGGTGGTGTGCTCTCTGTGAGGGCCGCCCCTGCCCTCTCCCTGTATGGACGGGGGCGGCTGGTGTGCTCGTGACGGTCAGGCGGCGTAGCAGGCGTGGACGGGGATGCCCTCGGCCTTGGCGTGCTGGATGCAGTTCTCAGCGCACTCGACGAAGAAGGCGAGGGCCTTCTCGGCGGCGTCGGAGAGGGTCTGGGCCATCTCGAAGCGGGCGTTCTGCATGCGGAGCAGCTCGTCGCCGAACATCAGGTAGAGGCCCTCGCCGCTCCAGTAGATCCGGCCTCCGCCGCGTGGGTTGTTGGCGTTCTGCTCGTGGAACACGGCGTCGCCCGTGAGGCCGCGCTCGATGCGGACTCGCATGCTCGCGCCGTCCGAGAGGGTCAGGCGGTCGGTGTGCGTCTTCATGGGACTTCCCTTCGGGTCAGACGGTGGTGCCGGCGGGGCGCGCGGCGTAGAAGCGGAGGGCCTCGCGGGCCTGGGCTCGGGCGTACGGCTTGCCGTAGAAGCCGAAGCAGGAGTCGACGTGCTCCCAGGTCTCCATGGACTCGTCGGGGTCGTCGTCACGGGTCCAGCCGACGCGCTCCTCGACCACGAAGCCCCACACGTCGCCCTCGGCCCATGCCTCGTATTCCTGCATCTCGGCCTCGACGTATCCCTCGGTGAGGAGGCCGCCGTCGATGGCGCGGGCCTCTTCGCCGGTCACGTACCAGAGGGAGCGCGGCCCCCGTTCTGGGCTGGACTCCAGCACGATCCCGCCGTGGTAGATCGAGACGTAGCGGGTGAAGATGTCCACGCCGGTCCAGCGGTTCCACTTCAGGCGCTCCCACGCCCAGGCGAGCGGGCCGCCGTCCTTGTCGACGGGGTGGTACTGGCCGAGGTGGGTGTCGATGGTGATGACGTGGACGAGCGTCTCGGCGTCGTTGCGGGGGTTCTCGGGGTGCTCGTCGAGCACCAGGCGCACGCGGAAGCGGCCGTCTTCGGTGGTGGCGAGTACATCGGTCATGTTCGGTTCCTTCGTGGGGTGGGGGCCGCCCCGGCTCTCCCTGTGTGCGAGGGCGGCCCGTGGTGCGAGAGGTGATCAGGCGGCCGGGGCTGCGGCGAGGGCCTCGGTGTCCCAGGCGGGTATCGGGCGGCCGATCTCGGCGTATCGGGCGGCGCGCTTCGCGGCGTTCGCCGAGCCCGAGTACGGGCAGCCCTTGTGACGGCGAGGCGGTGCGGGGTTGGCGCCCTTCCGGTCCCGCATGTGCGAGTAGTAGACCTCGATCTCGGCGTCGCACAGCTCGTCGACCAGGGCCCAGCGGTGTTCGCTGCCGGGGTAGCCGTGGTGGGCGCCCGCGCATCGGGTGCGGGTGCAGCCTTCCGGCTCGGGGACCGGAGTGGTGCGGGGGGCGTAACCGAGTTCGGTCATGCGGGCCCAGGCGGCTTGGAGGCTCTCCAGGTTGCGCGGGGTGGCGCGCAGGAAGGAAGCGAGGAACGGGGCGGTCATGTGTCCTGCCTTTCAGGCGAGTTGGGGAGGTCAGGCGTTGTTGAGGCGGTCGAGGGTCTCGTCGGCGTGACGTTCGAGGATTCGGTGTGCGATCTCGTGCTGTCGGTAGGCAGCGGCGAGGGTGCGGATCTTCTGGCCGTAGTGGGCGAGGTAGCCGAGGTACGGGCCGAACTCCAAGGTCACGGCGTACTTCATGTCGGCTTCGATCTGGGCCTTCTCTTCGGTCAGGTCGATGTGGTCGCGGAGGTTCTTCAGGCCGTCCGGCTGGGCGTTCATGTGGTGGGCCTTTCGGTTCAGGCGTGGTCGGGGGCGGGGAGGTAGCCGAGGGTGCCGGCGGAGTCGATGACCCAGACCTCGCCCTCGTCGAAGACCAGATCGCGGGGGAGGATCTCGGAGCCGCAGTTGTCGCAGCGGAAGCGGCCGGAGGGCTGGACGCCGAAGGGGGCCTTGTTGCACTCGGCGCAGATGATCGTGATCACGGGTAGCCTTTCTGGGGTGGCCCCTCCCTCTCCCTGTGGGAGGGGCCGCTTGCGTCAGGAAGTGGTCTTGTAGCCGTCGCGGCAGGTGACGTACGAGGTGTCACCGATCAGGGCCCAGCAGTCGGCATGTCCGTCGATCTCGCCCCAGAGCACGCGTCCCTGCTTCTGCATGCGCTCGTCGAAGGTCGGGATGTGCCGGGGAGGCTTCGGCTCGTGGTGGACGCCCACGGCGTCGGCGAGGATCAGGAAGACGGCGGCGCTGAATCCGGCGACGATGGCGCGGAGGAGCTTCTTCACTTGCCCTCGGTCCCTTCGAGCAGGGCGAGCAGCTCGTCGACTGCCGCGTACTCGGCGGGGCTGACGTAGCGCCATTCCTTGTCGGGGAGCATCTCGACTGGCAGGGCCAGGGCGAGGCTCTCGGCGGTCTCGGCGAGGTTGCAGAGCGTGTACCACTCCTGTGTGCCTGGGTCGTAGTCGTTGCGCCAGGCGGTGACCTCTCGGGCGGTCTTGAGCACGTCGGCGACGAGGTTCTTGATCCTTTCGAGCGCGATCGACTCGGCGTTCCGGATGGTTGGCATCATGTTTACACTCCGTGCGGTGGAAGCCGGGCGGGTCAGTTGGACCAGAAGACGTGGATGCCGCCGGACACCTCTTCGGCGTGCAGGCCGCCGCTGAACAGCTCCTCGGCCGCCCTCGTCCAGTCGATCTCATTGAAGGGCCAGCGCGTCATGCGCTCCTTGTCCTCGTCCGAGGAGGTCATCTCGGCCCACTCCTGGGCGTAGCTCGCCTCGTCGTCGTAGAAGCCCCGGTAGGCGTCGCGAAACTTGTCGATCCAGTGCGCGCGGTCGGACTGCTCGCCGAACACCTCGACCCAGCAGGCGAACGCTTGGGCCTCGTCCTCGGTCAGGCTGGCCAGGGCCTCGGCGATCTCAGCCGCCTCGGACGGCGAGCACTCGCCCTCCAGGGCTCCGCAGAAACCCTCGTGGTCCATCACCCACAGTTCCTCGTGGGAGGTCTCCCGCTTGTGCAGGTCGGCCGGGGTGACCAGATCGGCCGTGTCGGCGGCGTACCAATCACCCACCAGGCGACCGGCGTTGTAGCAGGCCAGGCAACCGATCCAGACTTGCGGGTCGACCTTACGGGCCGTGATCATGCGT
This sequence comes from Streptomyces sp. NPDC002144, assembly GCF_053593695.1. Classification (NCBI taxonomy): domain Bacteria; kingdom Bacillati; phylum Actinomycetota; class Actinomycetes; order Kitasatosporales; family Streptomycetaceae; genus Streptomyces; species Streptomyces sp. NPDC002144. The sequence goes on along the minus strand of NZ_JBSFDB010000010.1, from coordinate 181,167 downwards.
CCTCGCTTTCGCGGTAAGGGGGCCGCCCCTCCCACTCCCTGTTTGGGCAGGGGCGGCCAATGGGCGGGGGTCAGACGGAGATCAGGTCCCAGCCGTCGAGGATGTGAGCGATGGCGGCCTCGTCGATCCGGGCCTTCGCTGCGGCCTCGCGCTCCTCGTACGTCGGCAGGTCGAAGGACATGACCGTCTGGGCGAGCGGGTCGGCTTCGAGCGGCTCGAAGAATCCGGCGACCACCACGTCACCGATCCGGAGGAGGAGGGACAGCGCGCCGCACTCGGGGGCGATGAAGGCGATCTGGTCGTCAGGCTTGATCATGATGTGGCTCGCTTTCGAGTGACTGGGGAAGGGTTAGGCAGCGGCGGGGGTGGAGGCGTCGCGCACTGCGGTAAGCGCGGCCTTGACCTGGGCGAGCGCTTCGGCGCGCTGACCGGCCGACTTGTACTGCCAGGACTGCACCTTGAAGACCGGCGCATCGGTCGGGCCCTCGTACGAGCCCAGCCACTTCAAGATCGAGCGGCGGTGGGCGAGGTCTGCCGCCTCCCGGCGGACCACGGCGGCCAAGATGGTCTGCCAGTGGTGCTCGACCCAGAAGGCCGGGGTGTTCACGCGGTTCGTCAGCGCGGTGCCCACGTGACCCGCGAGGCCGGACTCGTCGTCGTACTCGTTGGCCAGGTTGTGAATCGCGCGGCTGCGGAATCGCTGGGCGGCGAGTCGCAGTTCCTCGCGGTCGGTCGACAGGGCGAGGCAGACCACTCCGCGGTGCTGGTCCACCATGCCGGCGGCAGCCTTGATCGCGTCGGGCAGGGACGTGCTCATGTAGTCCTCACGTTCGGGGATGGTTCGATGCGGGCTGGCATCGTCAGAGGGGAGGAACCGCCTCCCGCTGACACCCCATGCGGGGTGTTTCGCCTTTGCATCCGGGGGAGTTGGGCCGCCCCTCCCCGAGAGGGGGAGGTCAGGGAGGGACGGCAGTTCAGGGGTGGGTCAGGCCCGTGCGAGATCGCTGTTCGAGGTGACCTCCTGCACGGAGATCCCGTGCTCGTGAATCACGCCGCAGTCGTCCTCGCCGCAATCGCACTCGTCGCGGAGCATCTGTGCGTGCATCTCGGCGCAGCCCTGGGCGTACTGCCAGGCCGACCACAGCGAGGTGAAGCGGGACTCGGCGTCGCGCTCGTATCCCTCGCGCTGCGTCACCAGGACCCGGCCGTTCGCCTGTGCCTCGACCTCCCACAGGCCCACCAGGTCGCCGTTCTCACGCCAGACCCGGACCTCATGGTTCGGCTCGCACTCGCCCTCGAAGGTGCACCCCGAGCCATCGCAGTAATTCGAGAAGCAGTGCCATGTCTCGGCCGGGTCGCACTCGGAGTCGCGACAGGACTGGCACTCGCGGGCATTCATGATGTGCATCCCGCAGCACTCGCAGTCGTACGCGCCTCGGATGATCTCCTCGGACTCGTCTTCGAGCAGATCCCAGCCCTCGGGGATGAAATCCCACACGTCGTCGGGCTCGTCGTCGAGGTAGTGGTCGATGTACGTCGTCTCGCCCCTGTCGTCCTCGACGATCAGCATCAGGTACCAGCGGGCGTCGGAGGGGGCAACGATGGTCGACATGTGTGCTCGCATTCAGGGGAGGGGGCCGCCCCTGCCCTCTCCCTGTGTGGGAAGGGGCGGCCTGGTTACAGGTTTACACTCGGGCTTAGGCGTCGACGGTCTCGACGAACCCGGCGTCCTCCCGCTCGGCGAGCTGGGCCTCCAGCTCCGCGATCCGCTGACGCGCCTTGTCGTAGGCGAAGGACACCTCGTCGAGGCGGTTGCGCAGGTTGTAGGCGATGGACAGCAGGTCGAACCGCTGCACGTCGCGCTTCTGGAGGTTGACCGGGCGGACCGGCTTCGGGGCCTCGATCTCGGCGACCATCTGCGCCGTGATGAAGATGAACCCGCCGCAGTAGGTGCAGCGCTCCTCGGCGTCCTGCTCGGAGACGTTCCGCTCGTAGAAGCTGAAGTCGACGCACCCGTAGCACCGGAAGTCGCCGTCCGACTTCTTGACCCCCACCGCCTTGCCGTACTGGCGGTCGGTGTCGGAGAACACGTACTCGGTCATGTGACCTTACCCTTCAGGCTTGGCTGGTCTCAAGTTTACACCAGCCCGCTTTGTTTGGCCGAACCGGGCTGGTTCGGCGTGGTTCCAACTTTACCATGCTCGCTGTTCGGAGTTTCGCGTTTGGCCTGGTCAGCGGTAGGCACTCCCATTGTCCTACCGCCCGGACTCTTGGCCGGTCGCTTCCCTCCCGGACCTTGCGGCCCGTTCAGCTTGCGGTGGTCACACCTTAACACGCTTCCCGGTCCGATCCGCAACCCCCTTGCGTGAGCTGCGATTTCCCGGTCCTGCCTGCCCTTCCCGTTCGGCCCGTTGCCGTGCCGTTCGGTGCGGTGTGGTCACACCTTAACACATTGCTCGGGGTGCCTGTCCATTCGGCCCGTACGTACGCCGTGCCTGCCCTCCCCTACGCGTGCGCGTGACGCAGGCAGGCAGACAGGCAGCGTGCAACGTCCGTCATGTCTGGTCGACGACTGCGCGTCCTGCTGTGTGCGTGTCTCACGCGCTCTGTCTGTCGCTGTCTCATCCGTGCATGCATGCGTCATTGCTCACGCTGTGACCACGTACATCCGATGCGAGGTGCTGTGTGTACGTGTGTCACCACATGTCCGATTACACCCAATCCACCGGCCTCTTGCCCTTGCGTTCGATCTCGCACCGACTTGCGCCGACGCCTGGGGATGGGTGGGGGTATGACCCAGCCGGCAACGGAAGAGGGGCCGCCGGGTCTTAGCAGCTCGGATTCTGCCACGGTTCCAAGGTCGACCACGCCCCCGCGCTCGCCCGCCCTCCAGGTCGTAAATGTGCAGGTCAGCGGCGGCGAGAGCGTTCTGCAGGGTGGTCGCCACGAGTGCACAGGAATGAGCGCCGGCGGATGGGGCCCAGCGTCGCTCACCACGCCGTCAGCGCGGCCCAGCTCGGCCGCGCTCGCCCGCCCGAAGTACGTCTTCGCGTCTTCCCGCAGTGCCGCCCTTCCGGGCGGCCCTCGCCGCTGGCGTCTTCACGCTATCCGCCCTCCGGGCGGCCCTACTCCTTCGCCGCCGCTTCCTTCCGCCGTCGCCCTTCCGCCGTCGCCCTTCCGCCGTCGCCCTTCGGGCGCCGCCGGGGTGTGAGCGAGGTCACAGGCTTTCTTCTTTCCGGAATCAAGATCATCTAGCGACTTCTATATGTAAGTACGTAAGTCGCGAGTAGCAAGGCTTGAGCCCCTGTCGGGGCTCGCCAGCATGAAGACGCCTTACGTATTTCGCGCGTCCGCGAATTGCAGGCTTGGCCCCCGGAGGGGGCCACCTGAATGAAGACGAAAGACGTACGCACGTAATCGCGTCTTTCGCGCATGGGGGGCCTGCTTGAAGATCCTCGAACTCTGCGCAGGGTACGGCGGCGTCGGCATGGCTGTCGCTCCCCTCATCGGCGGGCGCGTCGTCTACGTGGCGGAAAGCGCGCCAGGCCCGAGCGCCGTCCTCGCTGAGAGGTACCCGAACGCTCCCAACCTCGGCGACATCCGCGAGATCAACTGGGCTCAGCTCGTGGGCCTGGTCGACGTGATCACCGCAGGGTTCCCCTGCCAGGACATCTCGATTGCGGGGAACCGGGTTGGAATTCGAGGCGCTCGCTCTGGAGTTTGGGTCTACGTCCTTGAAGCAGTTCGCGTCATACGACCGCGAATCCTCTTCTTGGAAAACGTCTCGAACATCCGGACGCGCGGGCTCGAAGTCGTCCTCGGTGACCTGGCCGAGATCGGGTATAGCGCGCGGTGGGTGTGCGTTCGAGCTACCGCAGCTCACGCCCCTCACCTCCGTGACCGGTGGTTCTGTATCGCGACCCCTGAAGACCCCGACCTCGAACTTGGGATCTAACGGCGGCGCTCGCCCGCCGGCTGAACGTCGAGCTGGGGGGCATGGCCCGACCCTCGACGACGAAGCGTGCTACCTGCTCCCGTACTCGGAAGCGATCCTCGAAGGCCGCGAGCCCGAGCCTGCGGTCGACGGCCCCAACTCCCCCGCGCACTGGTGGGGTGAGTACCTCCCCGCTATCCGGCAGTGGGAGGCAGTGACCGACCGTGCCGCTCCCCCGCCAACCGAGGCAGGCCGCAAGGGCGGCCCCCGCGTAACCGTCGAGTGGGTCGAGTGGCTCATGGGCCTCCCCCTCGGCTACGTCACCGCCGTCCCCGGCCTGACGCGCGGGCAACAGCTTCAGATCCTCGGGAACGGCGTCGTCCCGCAACAGGCTTCCGCCGCGTTCGCGGCACTCCTCGCCCTGGGGGTGTGATGCCGAACTGGGCTTCCTCAGACCGACGCGAACGGTTGCCGGCGGACTGGCCGAAGATCCGACTCCGCGTCCTGCGCCGAGACGGCCATCGCTGCACGGCCCGTGATCAGTACGGGCAGCGCTGCGAGGAACCGGCTACGGACGTGGACCACATCGTGCCTGGTGATGACCATCGAGAGACCAACCTTCGAGCACTCTGCGGGTTTCATCACCGGGCCAAGTCCTCACGCGAGGGAGCCCTCGCTCTGGCCGCACAGCGGCGACGGATCAATCAGCGGTTCAAGCGGACCGAGGCCCATCCGGGGCTTCTGTAAGGGAGGCGCCCGTGTTCACTGCTGCCTGGGTCGCATGGATCGGCCTGTTCGTCGTGATCGAGGGCGCCGCCCTGTACCTGAAGGAACCCGGCGACACCTTGTCCGAGCATGTCTGGAAGTGGTTCCACACCGCGAAGGGCACCGTGCCGGACCGGACAACCCGGCTCCGCCGTTTCGTCCTGGTCGCGTTCCTGGCCTGGGTCTCCGCCCACTTCCTGACGGGCGGCATGTTCTGACCTGACATGAAGGAGGTGAGCCGGTGCCCGGCCCCGTACCCAACCGTGAAGCTGATCTGGCTCGCCCCCGAGAGCGCAAGGGCTCGGACGTTCAGTCGGTGACACGAGGCGTCGCCCGGCCCACGAAGGTGCCGAACGCTGACCGCAACTGGCACCCCATCGCGAAGCGCCTGTGGGACTCCCTGAAGGAGTCCGGCCAGGCCGACTTCTACCAGCAGTCCGACTGGGCGCTCGCCTACTCGCTGTGCGAAGACCTCTCCTACTACAAGAAGTCCGGCAAGCGGTCGGGACAGATGCTCCAGACCATCTACAGCGCCTTCGAGCGGCTCCTCGTCGCCGAGGGCGACCGACGCCGCGTGCGTATCGAGCTGCACGAGCCCGAGCCCGAGGAGCAGTCCGCGGCCGTCCTCGCCATCGCCGACTACAAGAAGGAGCTGGGCTTCGCCAAGTAGGTGAGCCGCCCTTCGGGCGGCCCAACCATGAGGGGAGGTGAGTCCCATTCCAGCCCTCACAGCAGAAGAGATCGACGCCCTCGAACCGTCGTTCCTCGGTCCGACGTGGACGAAGGAGCCGGACGGTTCCTGGAAGCTCCCCGAGCGCACGCTCGGCTGGCAAATCGCCGGTTGGTGCGCCGAGTTCCTCAAAGCCGAGGACGGCGGGCCCTGGCGCTTCACGCGCGAGCAGCTCCGTTTCGTCTTGTGGTGGTACGCGGTCGACGAGAACGGCCGCTTCATCTACCGCAAGGGAGTCCTCCAGCGCCTCAAGGGCTGGGGCTTAGGGCAAGGACCCGCTCCTCGCGGTCATCTCCCTGGTTGAGTTCGTCGGGCCCTCCCGCTTCTCGCACTGGGACCAGGCCGGGCAGCCGGTCGGCGTCCCGCACCCCCAGGCGTGGGTGCAGATCGCGGCCGTCAGCCGCGACCAGACGCGCAACACGATGACGCTGATGCCGTCCCTGATGTCGGACAAGCTCATCGAGACGTACGGCATCAAGGCCGGGGCCGAGCTGATCCGCGCGAACGGTGGCCGGCAGAGGCTCGAAGCGGTCACGTCGTCGTTCCGCGCCCTTGAGGGCGGCCGAGTCACGTTCACGGTGCTCAACGAGACGCACCACTGGGTGACCGGCAACAACGGCGACCGCATGTACGAGACGATCGACGGCAACGCGACGAAGAAGGACTCGCGCTATCTGGCGATCACGAACGCGTACCTCCCCGGCGAGGACTCCGTCGCCGAGAAGATGCGTGAGGCGTTCGAGAAGATCCGCGAGGGCCGCGCTGCGGACATCGGCTTCATGTACGACTCGATCGAGGCCCACCCGGCGACACCCCTGACGCCCGAGGCGATCCGTATCGTCCTGCCGAAGATCCGTGGTGACGCGGTGTGGCTGCGGGTCGAGACGATCCTTCAGTCGATTCTCGACACGACGATCGCGCCGAGCCGCTCGCGGCGTATGTGGCTGAACCAGATCGTTGCGGCCGAGGACGCCCTCTTCGGCCCGGCCGAATGGGATGTGCTCCGTAACGACGCGCTGACGCTCCAGCCCGGCGACGAGATCACGATCGGCTTCGACGGCGGCCTCCGTGACGACAGCACGGCCCTGGTGGCTCTGCGCGTCAGCGACATGGCGGCCTTCGTGCTGGGGCTGTGGGAGAAGCCGGACGGTCCGGCCGGGAAGGACTGGGAGGTCCCCCGCGACCAGGTGGACAGCGCCGTGCACGACGCGTTCCGCGCGTTCGAGGTGCAGGGCATGTACGCCGACGTTGCCCTCTGGGAGTCCTACATCTCCGAGTGGTCGCAGGCGTACGGCGAGGGCCTGGCCGTGAAGGCGCCCGGCAAGGACGCGATCGGCTGGGACATGAGGACCAGCCTCAAGGCCGCGACCCTGGCGAACGAGCGCCTGATGCGCTCGATCTTCGATCGCAAGCTCGCCCACGACGGCGACCTGAAGCTCCGCCGGCACGTGCTGAACGCGCGGCGCCGGACCAACAACTACGGCGTCTCCTTCGGCAAGGAGAGCCGCGAGTCCCCCAAGAAGGTCGACGCGTACGCGGCCCTGATGCTCGCGCACGAGGCCCTGTTCGACCTGCGCGCCCGTGGCCGGAAGGTCCGTAAGCGGACTGGCCGGGGCTTCTTCCTGTAGCAGTGTAAAGATGTAACCAAGGGTGGTGAGTTCATGGCCGACACCCAACCCGCCTCCCTGGCGGTGCAGCTCCTCGCCATCCTTGGCCGGGATAAGGACCGGCTGACCCGGATCGACGACTACCTTCACGGGCGTCACGACGATCCGTACATGCCCGCGATGGCCGACGACGAGTATCGGCTCCTCGCGAAGCGGTCCATATCGAACTGGACCCCGCTCCTCGTCAACACCCCGGCACAGGCCCTCTACGTGGACGGCTACCGGGCGGGCGACGAGGACGGCAAGGGCTCGGCGACGGATCTGTCCTCTCCCCAGTGGGAGCACTGGCAGCGTTCCCGCCTCGACGCCCGGCAGTCCGCCGTCTACAAGGGCGCTCTGACGTACGGGCATTCGTTCACGCTGACCGAGCGCGTCAAGGGCGTGGTGCTGACGAAGGGCCTGTCCGCGCTGCGGACGGCTGCCCTGTACGAGGACCCGGCGAACGACGACACCCCGTACGCGGCGCTGACCGTGGTGACCTGGCCGCACGCCGAGACTCCCGGCCGGGCCCGCATGTGGGACGGCACCTTCGAGTACGCGGTCACCTTCAAGTCGCTGGACGACGCGGACGGCGTGAAGGTCGGCAAGGGCAGGCGCCACGGCGCGAGCGAGTGTCCGGTGACCCGCTTCGCGGCGTCGGTGGACCTCGAAGGCCGCACGGTCGGCGTGATCGAGCCGATGATCCCGCTCCAGAACCGGATCAACCAGACCATCTTCGATCTCCTCGTCGCCCAGACGTACGCCTCGGTGAAGGTCCGGACCGTCACGGGCATGGCCCCGCCGGTCCAGCGCGATCCGGAGACGGGTGAGGTCGTCTACGACGATCAGGGCAACCCGATCCCCCTGCCGATCAACCACAACGCGAAGCGGTTCCTCTTCGCCGAGGACCCCGACGTGAAGTTCGGCAGCCTCGACGAGACCCCGCTCGGCGGGTTCATCGACTCGATCGACATGAGCATCCGGCACCTCAGCGCCGTCGCGCAGGTACCGCCTCACCATCTGCTCGGACAGATCGCCAACCTCTCGGCCGAGGCTCTCCAGGCCGCCGAGACGGCGCTGTCTCGCAAGATCCAGGAGTTCCGCACGGTGTTCGGTGAAGCCTGGGAGAGAGTGTTCAGGCTGGCCGCCGAGCTGGAAGGCCAGGGCGCTGCCGACGACTTCAAGGGCGAGGTCATCTGGCGCGACATGGAACAGCGCAGCCTCGCGCAGGCCGCTGACGCGCTGGGCAAGCTGCGCGAGCAGCTCGGTATCCCGGCGAAGGGTCTGTGGAAGCGCGTCCCGAACGTCACGCAAACCGAGCTGGACGAGTGGGACGACCTTGCTGACGAGGAAGACTCGGTGGGTCAGCTCGCGTCCGCGTTGAACCGCGCGACGCCCGAGCCGGTCACCGCGGATTCGATGCCGGCGGCTGCATGACGCGGAAGTCGAGGCAGGCCGAGACCGATGAAGTCTCGGCCGCCTTCCACGTCGCGCTGACGCAGATCGGCGCGCAGACCACAGCTGAGGCCCTGGCCCTGTGGGCGGACGTTCCGGTCGACCAGCGGGCGGCCACGGCGGGCGGATGGCTGCGCAAGGCCATCACGCTCGTCATGTCCCGTCGTCGCCAGTCACGCGACTTGGCGCGGGCCTACTACCGGCTCGCCCGAGCGCTCCAGACCGGAACGACGGTCGCCGACCCGTATCACCCCGAGCCCACGTACGTGACACTCGCCGACCTGCGGCGAGAGTTCGCCGCCCTGGCGGGCACGTACGAGCCGCCCTCCGAGAGCCCGTCCGACCCCCCGCCTGATACAGGCGAGAAAAACTCGAGGTCCGCCGGCACCGATGAAACGGCGCCCGAAGACGACGACCAGGGCCAGACGCCCGGCGACGACTCGGCAGCCGTCATCGACGACCAGGACCAGGGCGACGGACAGGACGGCGAAGACGACTGGGAGCGCATCCTCGTCGAGGAGCTGAACGGGCTCCGTGAGGAAGAGGACCGGATCGAGCGCCAGGCCGAAGAGGAGCTTCGGATCGTCCTCGAAGCCCTCGGTCCGGCCAACCTCGACCGGCGCATGACCGTCGAGGACGCCGACCCCGACGAGGCCAAGCGGCAGGCGGGATCGCAGCAGGCAGCCGCGGCCTCCCGCATCGCCATGAACGGCGCCCGGTCAACGAACTGGACGCACATGACCCGCGACCGGCGGGCCCTCGGATACGTGCGCCTGTCGCGTACGGGCACCCCGTGCGGCTGGTGCGCCATGTTGATCAGCCGGGGCCCGGTCTACAAGTCCCGCGAGTCCGCCACCTTCGCGGACGGCGACAAGTACCACGACAACTGCCACTGCTACGCGATGCCGATCTGGAATCGGGATCAGTACCAGTCGAGCGAACTGACCGCCCTTTCGCGGCAGTACGAGTCCCTGTGGCCAGAGGTCACCAAGGGTCACACCGGCAAGGACGCGGTGAGCGTCTGGCGCCGGTTCATCCGCAAGCAACAACGAGCCGCAGCCCAGGAGGCGCGGCAGTCCACGAGCACGGCCCCGGAGGCGTGAAGTGTCTGACGAGAAGCCCAACGACGAGGAGACCCCGAGCGGCGAGACCCCGCCCGGCCAGAAGCCGGACGAGGAGCAGAAGCCGAACGACAAGGCCGGTGCCGGCGGATCGTCGACCAGCGAGGAAGACGAGCTGCCCGACTGGGCCCGCAAGGAACTGGCGAAGGTCCGCATTGAGGCGGCCGGATACCGCACTCGACTGCGGGACGCCGAGACGAGGCTCTCCGGAGCCAAGAGCCCGGAGGAGTTCGAGGCCGCCCTCGCGGACGTGAAGGCCAAGAACGCCGAGCTTGAGCGCTCTCTCCTCATCTCCACCGTGGCCCGCAAGTTCGACCTCCCCGAGGCCCTGGCGGGTCGCCTGCGCGGCGACACCCCCGAGGAGCTGGAGGCCGACGCGAAGGCCCTTCAGGCTCTCGTCACCCCTGCCGCCCCGCCCTCTCTCGGCGGCGGCCTCGATCCGTCCGACGAGGACGACGGAGAGATGGACCCGCGCAAGCTCGCGCGGCGAACCAGGCGCTTCTAGCGCCTCCGATGACCCCCCTTTCTGAACCCCCGTGCTGAACCGGCCGGGGGTCTTTTCATGCCCCGGAGGTAACACCCCTTGGCCACCGCACAGCATCAGGTCGTAAAGCCTCAGAAGCTGGTCAACACCGCAGTCGGGATGCTTGAGCAGGAGCTGATCATCCCCAACCTGTTCCAGAAGCAGGGCGTCGACCAGTTCAAGGGTGCCGAGAACGACACGATCTCCATGAAGGTCGAAGGCATCCTGCCGTTCCACGACTACGCGTGGCGTAACGACCGCTCGAACCCCATCGTCTTCGACGAGTACAGCGAGCGGACCATCGCCGTGACCTTCGGCGGCAACGTGTACTCGGCGGTCAAGCTCACCGACGAGCAGAACGACTTCGACATCGACAACTGGTCGAAGCTCCTGCGCCCGCAGTCCAAGGCTGTGGCTCGCGGCCTCCAGCGCCGAGCCGTCAACCTCCTGACCGGCCAGACCTACAACGCCACCATCGGCAACGCTCAGCAGAACCTTCGCGGTGCGCTGATCGAGGCCCGGCGCGTGCTGAACGCCTTTCACGCTCCGAAGGAGGGCCGTTACCTTCTGGTCGGCACCGAGTTCGAGTCGGCGCTCCTGAACGACGACAAGCTCAACCTCGCGCAGAACGTCGGTGACAGCGAGGCCGAGTCCGCGCTGCGTACCGCGAGCATCGGCGACCGCATGGGCTTCCGCATCGTGGTCGACCAGACCATCCCTGCCGACACCGCGTACGCCTTCGCGTCCTCGGCGTTCATCTTCCTGTCCGGCGCCCCGAGCGTCCCGCAGTCGGTTCCTTACGGCGCGACCACCTCGTTCGAGAACATCGCCCTGCGATGGGTCCGCGACTACGACCCGCTGTACATGCAGGACCGCTCGGTCGTGAACACGTACGCGGGCTTCCGGTCCGTGACGGACGTGCTCGTCGGCTGGGACCAGGCGAACGAGAAGGAGATCGTCTCCACTCAGGAGCACTTCGTTCGCGGCATCAAGCTCCAGCTCGACGGCAAGTCCGACTACCCGGCGGCCGGAAGCGAGCTGGCCACGATCACCGGCGTCTCCGACGCGAAGGTGTGGACCCCGACCGGCATGAAGGCCGAGACGGACCCGGCCAACGCCTGACCTGACCGGCGGAGCTGGTTCATCTGGGCCTGATTGCAGATGGCCCAGCTCCGCCGTCCCTTCTCCCGAGAGGAGTCTCATTGGCGTACGCCACTCTCGACGAGCTGAAGGGCCGCCTCGACTGGGAGTTGGACGCCGACGAGCTGCGCATCGCTGCCGGCGCATTGGAAGACGCTTCGGACCTTGCGGCCACCTACGGCCGTGACTGGCCCGAGGACACCGCGCCCCGGCTGGTGAAGACGCTCGTGCTGAAGTCCGCGGCGAGGTACATGCGGAACCCGAACGGCTACACGCAGAGCCGGGCCGGGGACGAGACGCTCGCCTGGTCGGACATCGGCCGTGATGCGGGCACCGTGTACTTCACCCGCGAGGAGATCCGGCTCCTTGAGGAGCTGGCCGGGCGCAAGCGCGGGATCTCCAGCGTGGTCGTCTCCGCCTGGGGCACGAAGCCCCGTGCGGCCGATGTCGGCCGCGTGCCGGTCGACTACTCCCCCGCCTCGCCGTTCCCCCTGTTCGGGGATGAGGTGAGCCCCTGGTGAGCATGCAACGCAGGCGGGGCCAGATGGCGACCGTGTGGGCCACGAAGGAGATCACCGACAACCGGGGGAACAAGGTGATCACCGTGGACGAGGACAACCCGATCACAGTGAGGGCCGCCTTCATCCCGCAGCGGTCCGGCAAGGCCGAGGTCCCCGGCCAGCAGCAGATCAACGTGACGCGGATGATCGTGGACGCCCATGTCGAGGGCGTCACCCTCTGGTCCCGCGTCCGCTGGCAGGGCCGCATGTGGGACGTGGTGACTCCGCCGGCATACCACCACGGCGACCGCCGCACCCGGCACTGGTCGATCGACGTGAGGGAGCGGCCCTGATGGCGCACATCGAAGACAAGGTGGGTCGACACAAGCTGGAGAAGTACATCGCTCTCCTGCCCGGCGTTCAGGACGCCCTTGACGAGGCCCGGTTCGAGATCGCTGCCCGCGCCGAGGAGCTGCTCCTTCAGCATCGCCTCGAAGGCCACGCACAGATCGACGTGGTGGACGGCGATGTCGACAAGTACGTGGTCCTGGACGACGAGCGCGGCAAGGCCGCTGCCCTGTCGATCGAGTACGGCCGCGCCGCTTCCGTCGAGGTCCGGACCCGCAAGGACGGCACCACGTACCTCGCCACGGTGGGCGCGATGGACGGCCTGTTCATCCTGGCCCGCGCCGCGAACCTCCCCAAGAAGCGGAAGGGGAAGGTGCACCTCGACTGATGGCAGGCATCCCCGACCACATCAAGGCCATGGCGGAGCTGTCGCCGGTCGAGGATCTCCTCCTGGCCGTGCTGCGCGAGGGCCTGCCCGGCGTCCGGGTGAAGTCCCTCGTCGACCTGCACGAAGAGTTCCCCCTCGTCCTGGTCCGCCGCGACCCGACGTGGGGCGAATGGCAGGGCGACACCCGCTTCACGGACGCGGCCCGCATCGTCATCAACACGTTCGCGCCGGACCCCAACGGGGACGAGGACGCGGCGATTCTCGGCGAGGCCGTCCGCGTCGTCATGCGCGACGCCTGGCTGAACCAGAAGGTCTATCCGCGCCTTGGCCACATCATCCGCGTGGACCTGAATTCCGCGCCGAGACGCGCTTCGGACTGGGCGACCGCTACCGGCCCCGTCCAGTACGCCGACCTCCCAACGGGGGTGTGGCGCTACGAGTCGATCTACGACGTGCAGATCCGTAAGCCACGGACTCGCCCCTACACCCCCTGATAGTTCCCATCACGCAAGGCCCGGTCCCCATTCGGGGTGCCGGGCCTTTTTGCGTGCGCGAGTAAGGATGCAGCCTCTTGGCGATCAACGACAACGCAGTTCTTGTCGTCGGGTCCGGTAACTACCTGACGGCGCCGGTCGGCACGGCAATGCCCGCCGATCTCCTGACGCCTACCTCCCCGTGGCAGAACGTCGGTCACACCTCCCTGGAAGACATCTTCGGAATCACTTCCGAGGGCGGCGAGGCGACCACGATCGGGTCGCTCCAGAACAAGTCTCTGCGCACGAAGTACAGCGCGCGTACGGAGACGATGACTTTCACGCTCCAGCAGTTCGACACTGCCGGGCTGAAGCTGTACTTCGGCGCCAACGCGCCGATTCTGCCGGACGGTTCGGTCGGCGTTCCAACCAACCCGGAGCCCACTCAGTCGGCGTTCCTCGCGGTATTCGTGGACGGCGACAACCACTTCGCCTTCTACGCGCCCCGAGCGGAAATCTACCGCGCCGACGACATGGCGATCTCGGACACCGAGTCCCTCGCCGGTCTGCCGCTCGGCGTCAAGCCGATGGCCTACGGCAACAACACCTGGACGTACGCGATCACGCCTCTCGGCGGCGTACTGGCGACCGGTGCTTCCGCCGGCACCCCCGGCTCCTTCACTCCTGACGGCGCCACCACCCCGGCCAACCTCGCCGGCATGTCCAGCGTGATCGCCACCCCGACGACCGCATGGACCACGGGTCAGCACGTGATCCTCGGCGACGGCTCGAAGGCGTACTGGAACGGAACCGCCTGGGTGGCTGGCCAGGCGTGATGACTCCCGGCGCGGGCGCATTGCGGACCCGCCCGCGCCGGGCCTCCCCCTCTCTCCTCGGTCCGCTCCCCCCTGTCTGTCTTCTCTCTGGAGGTCCGCAACCCCATGGCTTCTTACTCCCTCGACGACATCCGCGCCGCCGCTGAGCGCAAGTACGGCTCGACCGACATCGAGGTCGGCGGCGAGACCGTCCGACTGCTCAACCCGCTGCGCCTGCCCAAGGCTCGGCGCGATGCGCTGCTCGCCCTTCAGGAGCAGATGGGCAAGGAGGACAGCGACCAGGCCGAGCTTCTGTCCGAGGCGATCCGCACCGTGGCGCAGTCCGAGAAGGCCGCCGCGAACCTGCTCGACGAGGTGGGCGGCGACCTCGCGATCCTCGCCGAAATCTTCGGCCACTACGGCGAGAGCACTCAGGCGGGGGAAGCCTCGGCCTCGCAGGGCTGATCGACGAATACGGCGAGGGTCTGTACCCGGACCTGCTCTTCCACTTCGGCATCGACCTTGCCGAAGTGATAGCAGGCCGGGGCCCTTCCCCGTCTCTCGTCCTTCTGCTTGTGCAGAGGCTTCCCGACACCTCTCTTACGGTCGCGCTCGCGTCGGGCGGCCGTGAGTTCTTCGGCTGGGGTCAGGACCGGCACATGACCGCCGACCTATTCGACGCGATCAACCAGAACACCAGGGCGACCGGCCAGTGGGGCAAGAACAAGGCCCCCAAGATTCCGTCCTACCCGAGACCGCAGCCAAAGAAGGCCCCGGAAAAGAAGGCCAAGAAGCTGCGCTCCGTCGCCGAAATCTACAAACACTTCCAGCGGAGGTAAGCCGGTGTCGGATGCGAATGTTGTCGGCCGCGTAGCGGTAAAGGTCATGCCGGACACCTCCGGCTTCAAGGATGACCTGAAGGAAAAGCTCAAGAAGATTGAGCACGACATCGCGGTCACCATTCGCACGAAGGCGGACGCGAGCGGCGCCCGCAAGGATGTCCTTGAAGCGGTCCGGGCGATCAACAAGGACAACAAGGCCACCGACACCCGCAAGATCCGCTTCTACACGAAGCTCGACCTCAACGGCATGTCCAGCGAGGTCGCCAAGGCTGTACGCGAGTACCAGGCCCGCGCGAACCAGCACCGGATCACCTTCAACGCGACCGGCCGTCAGGTCGTAGACGAGGCCCGCCGGGTTCGCCGGCAGGCGGATGCCGAGCTGTCCGACCTGCACATCGGGGTCAACCTCGACAACCAGGGCTCGGTCATGGCCGCCATCGGCAAGGTGAAGGCCGCCCTCGTCGCGCTTGGCGAGACGGACATCGCCGTCGACATCAACGAGCCGAGCCTCAACGCCGCGATCCACATGTTCGAGGACCGCCTCGACGAGATCGGGCACATCAACCTCCGGGTCGACAAGGACAGCAAGGCATCGGTCGACGCCGCCGTGTCGGAGATCGAGCGAGAGCTTCAGAAGCTCGCCGAGACCGACATGAAGGTCAAGCTCGACCAGGCGTCCTTGGAAGAGGCGAAGCGCAACCTGCTCGCCGAGTCCCGCCGGGCTGCTCAGGAGACGGCCGACGAGATTCAGCAGGATCTCGACGCCATCCGCATCAAGCCCAAGCTCGACGAGCAGAAGGTCGCCCAGATCAAGCGGCAGCTCGAAGCAGCCTTCGAGCAGATGCACGCGCTGAAGGCGCAGATCACGCCCGAGCTGGACGCGCTCGCGAAGCGCAAGGTCGAGCGCGACATCGACGATCTTCAAGACAAGATCGACAAGCTCAAGTCGGAAGTCGAGCCCGAGGTCTCCCGTACCGGAATCCTCGGCGTGATGACGCACATGGCGATCCTCACGCGTAACCGGGTCGTCGACATCATCCCGAAGGTGAACGCCTCGGCTGCGGCTGCAACCGTCGCTGCCCTGAAGGCGCTCTCCGGGGCCCGAGTGATCAGCGAGATGTTCGAGGGCCTCTGGGACACGCTCAAGAACCTCGACAAGGGCGCCCCGATGATCGGCACCCTTGCGACGGCCATCGCCGGTCTGGGCGCCTCGGGCATCGCGGCGGCGAGCAACCTCGCCTCGCTGTCCTCGTCGCTGGCGTCGATCGGGCCAACGGCCCTGCTTTTGCCCGGACTTCTGGGCGGCATGGCCGTGGGCCTGGGTGTCTCGATCGCCGCCTTCAAGGACTTCAACAAGGTCGTCCCCGAGGTCAAGTCGGCACTGTCCGGCCTCCAGGACACCATCTCGAAGAACTTCTGGGACAAGGCCGCCGAGCCCATTCGGAACGTCGTCGATGACCTGCTCCCGAAGTTCACTGCCGGCGTCTCGAAGACCGCTACCGAGCTGGGCGGGTTCTTCGGCTCCTTCGCGACCAACCTCGGCACCTCTCTGTCCCCGGCCTTGGACCAGATGTTCAAGGACCTGTCGGACTCGATCAGCATCGCGACGGACGGCACGGACACCTTCGCGTCGATCATCTCGACCCTCGGCCGAGTCGGCACGAGTTACCTGCCCGACCTCGCGTCCTGGTTCGTCAAGATCAGCGAGAACTTCGACGCCTGGCTGAAGAAGAAGGGCGACAACGGCCTCAAGGACATGATCGACCAGGGCATCCAAGCCCTGAAGGATCTCGGGTCCATCCTGGCCGACACGGGCGGCATCCTCGCTGGCTTCGCTCGCGCGGCTGAGTCCGCCGGCGGATCAACGCTCGGCACCCTTGCCGACGCTCTCGACCGCATCCACAAGACTGTGGACAGCGAGGGCTTCCAGAAGGGGATGACCGCAGTCTTCGCCTCGGCCCACGAGGCGATGCAGCGGATCGCCGACGAGTCCGGCCCGGCCGTCGAGAACCTCTTCAAGTCCCTCGGCTCGCTCCTGACGACGATCCTGCCGCAGGTCGGCACGGTCATTGGCACGGCTTTGGGCGCCATCGCGGGCGCCCTCTCGCAGCCCGCCGTGACCGACGGCATCAAGGCCCTGTTCGACGGCATCGAATCCGCGGTGAGTGCCCTCGCCCCGGCGATGGCCCCGCTCGGCGCGGCCTTCGGTGCACTCCTGCAACTGGTCGGCTCCATGCTGACCAGCCTCGGTCCGCTGATCGCGTCCATCCTGACGCCGCTCTCGCAGGCGTTCACCCAGCTCGCCCCCGCGATCGAGCCCCTGATCGGGCTCCTCGGCGAGGCCCTGGGCGGCGTGGTCGCCGCGCTGGCACCGCTCCTGATGTCCGTGGTCGAGGCCGTGACGCCGCTGATCTCGGCACTGGTCGAGGGCCTGGCCCCGATCATCCCCCTGATCACCGAGGCCCTGTCCGTCATGTCGGAGGCGCTTCAGCCGGTCATCGAGATTCTGATGCAGATTCTCACGGCCGCGATCATGCCTCTGATCCCGGTTATCCAGTCACTCGCCGCCGAGTTCCTGCCCCAGATTTCCGAGGCATTCGCCGCCGTCATGGAGGCGATTCAGCCGCTCCTCGAAGCACTGCTTTCCCTGGTGAACTTCCTGATGCCGATCCTGGCACCAGCGATCGAGTTCATCGCGGGCCTCTTCCTGGGCGCCCTGGTCGACGCGATCAAGGGTGTGGCTGATGTCTTCACCGGACTGAAGAACATCTTCGTCGGTGTCTGGGACATCATCGTCGGCGTCTTCAAGACGGTCATCGGCTTCTTCAAGGGCACGATTACCGGCGACTGGTCGACTTTCGGCAACGGCCTGAAGCAGCTCTGGAACGGAATCAAGTCGTTCCTTTCCGGCCTGTGGGACACGATCAAGGGCGCCTTCAATATCTTCCTGAGCGTCGGAATCCTCGGCGTCGGAGGAAAGCTACTCAAGGGCATCGGCGAGATGTTCAAGGGTGGCTGGACGGCCGTAAAGACGATCTGCCTTGAGCTGTGGAGTTCGCTCTCCTCACGGTGGTCGACTTTCCTCGCCGACCTGAAGGCGGCGCCGGGCGCGGCCCTGTCGGCTATCGCCAAGTTCTTCAGTCAGACGTGGGCCGACATCAAGACCGCCGCGACGGCGGCCTGGGACGCAGTGAAGGGCATCTTCAAGTCGAAGCTGTCCGATTGCGTCACCACCGTGAAGGAGCTGCCCGGCAAGGTCAAGGAGGTCTTCTCCGGAGCGGGCCGCATCCTGCTCGACGCCGGTAAGAAGATCATCGGCGGTCTGATCGACGGCATCAAGTCGATGTTCGGTGCGGTCAAGTCCAAGCTCGGCGAGCTGACCAGCAAGCTGACGGACTGGAAGGGTCCGGCCCCGAAGGACGCCAAGCTCCTTTACAACGCGGGCCAGTTGATCATCAAGGGTCTGATAAAGGGCCTTGAGTCGCAGTACGACAAGGTCAAGAAGTCGCTGCAAGACCTCACGGCGCAAATCCCGAAGAACGCCTCTAAGGGATTGAAGGACCGGATCAACAAGGACCGGACCAAGCTCCTTCAGTTGCTCGCCCAGTGGGAGGGCATCGGGAAGAAGCTCGAAGCCGCGAAGGACAAGCTCGACAAGATCCGCGAGGAAGCCGCCAACTACCGGAAGCAGATCGCGGATCAGGTCATCGGCACTGGCGATGTGACGAAGATCGAGGACACCTCGTTCAGCGGAATCTCGTCGGGCCTGAAGAACGCAGTCGAGCAGGCTAAGAAGTTCGCGGCCGTCCTCAAGCGGCTCAAGGATCTGGGCCTGAACTCCACGACGTTCGACCAGATCGCCTCCGCCGGACCGGAGGCCGGCCTCGCCGCAGCCGAGGCTATTGCGAACGCAGGCTTGAGCGGCGTCAACGAGATCAACGACCTGCAAAAGGAGCTGGAGAAGTACGCCAACTCGGCCGGGTCCACCGCGTCGCACTACATGTACGACGCCGGGATCAAGGCGGCCGAAGGGTTGGTCAAGGGTCTCGAAGCTCAGCAGGACGCGATCGAGAAGCAAATGCTCAAGATCGCGGACGCCATGGTCAACGCGATCAAGAAGGCGCTGGACATCCACAGCCCGAGCCGCCTGTTCCGCAAGCTCGGCAACTTCGTCGGCAAGGGCTTCGGCCTCGGCGTCGAGGACCAGCAGACGCACGTGGAGCGCGCGACCAACGCCCTCGCGGCGAGCGCAGTGTCGGGCGCCTCTCGGCATGTCACGGCCGCCGTCTCGGGCGGCCTCTCGGCGGCTGGTGGCGGCCAGTCCGTGACGAAGGTTCTGAACTACTACGCGGGCTCCGGTAGCTCCCTCTCGTCCGAGGAGGAGCTGTTCGCGGCTGCCTCGCGGGCAAGGATGGTCGGCTGGTGAAGCTCGAACTGAGCAGCCCCTCGGACAGGCTCGACCTGGCCGGGTTCGAGACTGACGGAGTGGGGTTCCAGGCCCTTGCCGGCATCACCGGCTTGGGCCTGCCCCAGCTCTCCGTGCAGTGGCTTGAAGGCGCAGGGGACGGCGCCGCCTACCGTGGGCGGCGCGTCCTCCCCCGCGACATCGACATCCCCCTCGACATCGTGGGGCGCAACCGGGCGCACCTCGCCGAGCTGGTGACTCGCCTCGCGCGGGTCCTGGCCGACGAGTGCACCCTGACGTACATCGACGCGGCGGGGGTCCGCTGGTCGACACCGGTCCGATGGATCGGCGGAGGCAACATCGACCCCGGCACGGGTGACCGGGACGTTCAGACCGTCATCACCCTGCGGGCCCCCTCTCCGTACTTCCTGGCGGACTCCGCGCAGACGGTCACGATCGGCGGCACCACGGCGGCCCCGTTCCTGTCGGCCATGTCGTCGATGCCGCTCTCCTCGTCACAGGCGATCGGCTCAGCAGAGCTGACCAATGACGGCGACGTGGCCGCGTATCCGGTGTTCCAGGTGTTCGGGCCGGGTGACAACTTCAAGGCCATCGGCCCCGGCGGGGAGACGCTCTGGTACACGGGCTCGATCACCTCGACGGGCAGCATCACCGTCGACATGGGGACGGGCGTCGTCAAGGACGGCTCGGGCGCGAACGTGTACCGCTACCTGTCCACCGCTCCCCGCTTCTGGTCCGTCCCTCCGGGGACATCGACGATCTCTGTCTCGCTCCTGAACACGACGACCGCCTCGCGGATCGTCGTCTCGTGGCGACCTCGTAAGTGGGTGGTGATCTAGTGCGGCAAGAGGATCTCCTCGTCGAGGTCCGGGACAAGACCCTGACTCGCGTGGGGGCCATCCCTGCGGATCTCCTGACCATGGAGGCGACCGACACCCACAACAACGTCGGCACGTGGAAGCTCCAGATCAACGCGGAGCATCCGCTCGCCGCTGTCCTGTCGACTCCGGGCGCCGGCATCATCGTCACCGGTCCGGCCGACGTGCTGTTCTCGGGGCCGGTCACGAAGACCGAGACGGCCGTGACCGCGACCGATCCCCTGGGCACGCTGACCGTCGAGGGTGTCGACGACACGATCATCCTGTCCGACATGCTCGCCTGGCCCGACCCGGCCAACGGGGATGCCGCCACGCAGAGCCGGGCCTACGACGACCGGACCGACGCGGCCGAGAACCTCATGCACGCGTACGTCAACGCGAACTGCGGGCCGGGCGCCCCGGCCAACCGGCGCCGGACCGGGCTCATCATGGGCACGAACGGCGGGCGCGGCCAGATCGTCAGCAAGTCCCCCCGCTTCCAGCAGCTCGGCGAGCTGTGCAAGGAGCTGGCCGACCCGAACGGCCTGGGCTTCCGGATCGTGCAGCGCGGCTCCAACCTTGTCTTCGAGACGTACGCGGTCGCCGACCGCACGAAGGAGGCCCGGCTCGGCGTCGTGAACAACACGCTCGCCGGTCAGCGGGTCACCGTGTCCACGCCGCAAAAGACTCGCGTAATCGTCGGCGGCGACGGGGACGGTTCCAACCGCCTGTTCGTCGGCGTCGACAACGCCGACTCGCTCGCCGCCGAGTCCGACTGGGGACGCCGCATCGAATCCTTCGTGGACGAGCGGTCGACCACCGACACGGCCGAGCTGACGCAGAAGGGTACGGAGGCCCTCGCAGACGGCGGCACCACCGTGAAGGCGGCCCAGGCCGTACCGATGGAAGACAGCGCTCTCGACTTCGGACGCGACTGGTTCCTCGGCGACAAGGTATCCGTCATCGTCGGCGGCACGGAGATGGCGGCCGTCGTCACGGGCATGGTCCTGAAGGTCGACGAGGACGGCTACCGGCTCGGCGCGACCCTGGGCGACCCGACTCCGCTCGATCCCGACGCGGCGGCGGCTGCCGCGCAGAAGGACTTGGAGTCGCGCGTCTCCTCGCTGGAGCGCACAGCGGAGGCCACCCCGCCCGGCCCTCGCGTTGTCGATCCCGGCGGCATCACGCAGGCCACGCCGCCCACCGCCTACCCGCAGGGCGCGACGACCGAGTTCTACCTGAGCGCCACCGCGGCTACTGCCGGCGGCTGGGACTTCGGTGGCAAGTGGGGCTACGTCACGACCCGCGTGTGGAGTGGCGGCGACGCTACGCAGACTTGGCGCCGGGTCCACGCGAACACAACGGCGCACGAGATGTGGGTGCGTGGCGGCAACTCAACCGGCTGGTCGCCTTGGCGGCAGGTGGCCTTCGACAGTCAGCTCACCGCCTCCGCTGTCACGCAGTCGACGGCCGTCGCGAGCTACCCCGAGGGCGTGTCGACCCTCTACATGACCGACACCGAGGCCACGTCCGGCGGCTGGGACTTCGGCGGCAAGTGGGGAATCCTCGTTACTCGCAAGCTGCGCGGCGACGCTACGCAGACGTGGCACCGAGCGGCGGGCACCTCCGCGACCGAGACGTGGATGCGCTCCGGTAGCGGCTCCGGGTGGGGGCCGTGGCGACAGGTGGCCTTCGACAACATCCTCAGCGCGACGGCGGTCACCCAAGCATCGCTGCCGTCCGCCTACCCAACCGGCACGTCCACCGTGGTCATGGACTCCACGCAGGCCACGGCCGGCGGATGGTCCTTCGGCTCGGGCGGCCGGTACGGAGTCCTGACCACCTTCCACCCCGTCGGCAGCACGTACGCACACCAGACGTGGCGGCGACTGAGCCCGACCGTCACCGAGGAGTGGTTCCGCACTGGGAACGACGCGGCGGGCTGGACGGCTTGGAAGACGGCCGCGCATGCCGAGCAGACCCCGCGCGGAGTGCTGGCCTTGCAGACCCTCGGGACGACGGCCTACGTCGGCGACACCGAGTCCATCGTCTACACCCAGCAGTTCCAGGCTGACGCGGGCCGTTGCTACAAGGTCACGATCCGCATCGCGGCCGTGGACACCGACGCGACGGGCGACAACGCCAACACGAACATCCGGTACGCCAAGCAGAGCGCCATGACGACCGTGCGATGGGCGACCGGTACGACGGTCAGTACGTCCTCGACGGCGATCGGCACGTTCTACAGCACCACGTACGACGACGACTCGAACTCAGCGACCGGCATGGACGCCACCTTCTACCTGAACAACCCCCCGGCCGGGCCGATCACGGTCGGCGTGGGGCTCAACACCCGCCGGGCTGCCGCCACGTACGGCATGGTCCGCTTCCTGCCGTCGACCCTCTCGACTCTCGCGATCGAGGATGTCGGCGCGGCCCTGTAAGGAGTCTCCCCTTTGGCAATCACGTCCTACCCGTTCGACAACCAGTCCGTCACGGAGACCCAGTTCTCCCAGATGTTCCGGGAGTTCCAGGAGTCGGGAGTCGTCGCCTCGTTCGGCGGCTCCGGCTTCACGGTCACGGCCGGTACGGGCATGAACCTGAACGTCTCCTCGGGCTTGGCCTTCCTGCGCGGGCACATGGTGCAGTCGACCGCGACCGAGGTCGTCACCATCCCGGCCGCCGGCACCTCCGTACGGGTCGACCGAGTGATCCTGCGACTCGACCCGTCGCTGAACTCCATCGTCCTCGCGGTGAAGCAGGGCACCGCAGGCTCGACGACCCCGGCCGCCCTGACCCAGACGGACACGGGCATCTATGAATTGCCCCTGGCTCAGGTCACGGTGAATGCGAGCGTCACCTCGATCGCGTCCGGGGACATTCAGAGGACGCGTCCCTTCGTGGGGACTCGCATCCTCGTCTGGAACTCCCTGACCCGTCCCACGAGCCCGCGCCTGGGACAGATCGGCTACAACGCCGACACCTCCGCTTTCGAGTTCTGGAACGACACGGCATGGACGCCGCTGATCTCGAATGTCTCCTGGGCCAACCTGTCGGGCAAGCCTGCGACGTTCCCCGCGTCCGCGCACACGCACAAGTGGGCGGAGATCACTGACGCCCCCACGTCCCTGCCCCCGGCCGCGCACACGCACGACTGGACGCAGGTCACGGGCAAGCCGACGAGCTTCCCGCCCACCTCGCACGAGCACGACTGGACGCAACTCAATAACGTCCCCACGTCGTTCCCGCCGTCGTCCCACTCCCACGCGTGGTCGTCCATCACCTCGAAGCCGAGCACGTTCCCGCCCTCGTCTCACTCGCACTCGTCCTACCTTGAGTCCGGCGACACGATCGCCTGGGCCAACGGCACGAAGCGCGTGCACGCCGACTCCGTGTCTGGCTCCGGGACGTATTACGCGGTGTGGGTGCAGGGCGACGGCACCTTCGCGCGCAACACCAGCTCGCGCCGCTTCAAGCAGAACATCCGGGACATCGACATCGACCCCGAGGCAGTTCTGTCCCTGCGTCCCCGCATCTACGACCGGCGCCCGAAGGAAGAGGGCGGCGACTACCTGCGGGACGAGTTCGGTCTCATCGCCGAAGAGGTCGCCGAGACACTCCCCGAGATCGTCACCTACGACGAAGAGGGACGCATCGACGCCCTGCGCTATGACCTGCTCGGCGTCGCGCTCCTGTCCGTCGTGCAGGACCAGGCCGACCGGATCGAGCGACTGGAGCAGCTCGTCTCGGAGCTGTCCCGTTGAGCATGTCCCCTGACGTACAGGTCGCATTGGTCTCTGCCGGCGGCATGGTCACCGCGGCTTTGGTCGGCGTGCTGGTCGAGCTGGTACGCCGCCAGGGGACAGCCCTCGCCGAGGTGCGCGAGCACGCCCAAGAGGCCCGAGATCAGGTCTCCAACACCCACACGACGAACCTCCGGGACGACTTGGACCGCGTGATCGCGGGACTCGATCGCGTCCTTGACGGCCAGGCCGAGCACAGCCGGGACATCCGCGAACTGCGCGCCGAGTTGTCCCACGAGCGGATCGAGCGCCTGGCCGTCTCCGAGCGGCTCGACACCCACATCTCGACGACCGCCCCCTAAGACCTCCCATTCCCCGAGGCCCTGTCCCCACGGACGGGGCCTTTCGCATGTCCCAAAGGAGGACACCCCCTTGACCACTCAGGCTCAGAAGATCCTCGGCATAGCCAGGGCCGAGAAGGGCTACCACGAGGGCCGGAAGACCGGTCACTGGAACAACGACCAGAAGTACAGCGACGAGACCCCTGGCCTGGAGTGGAGCGACTTTCAGGCGTGGTGCGCGACGTTCGTGTCCTGGTGCGCCATGAAGGCCGGGCTCGCCGACCTGTACCCGCGCACCGCGTCGTGCGCGACCGGCGTCGCCTGGTTCAAGCAGCGCGGGCGGTTCTCGGCCTTCCCCGCGATCGGCGCCCAGGTGTTCTTCGGCAAGAACGGTGGGACGCACACCGGCCTCGTCTACGACTACGACGACGACCCGGACGGCTTCATCTACACGATCGAGGGCAACACCAACGCGGACGGCAGCCCCGAGGGCGACGGCGTGTACGAGAAGAAGCACCGCCGCAAGGACGCCTACGTGTTCGGCTACGGCTACCCGGCCTTCGCCGAGGGCATCAAGTCGGCTGACCCGGCCTGGAAGGACAAGGCCCCGAAGCCCGAGCCCTCGAAGCCCAAGCCGCCGGCACCGAAGCCCGCTCCGGTGAAGACCGCGATCGTGTCTCTTGACCCTGCGGTAAAGCCGGGCGTCCACCACAAGCAGGTCAAGGAGCTTCAGCAGCTCCTCATCAAGGCCGGGTACGGCCCGATCAAGGGAGCCGTGACCGACTTCTACGGACCGGAGACTCAGCGCGCGGTGGCCCGCTTCCATGACCGGAACCCGAAGTACCGAAGCGGCCTGCACGACCCGAAGATCGGGCCGCAGGGCTTCATCGCTCTCCAGAAGCAGGCGGGCCGCCGATGAGCAAGCACCGCAAGCCCGTCGCCGCCGTCCTGTCTGCTCTGCCCGTCCGCTACCGCTCGCGCGCCGGGGCCGTCGTCGCGGCCCTGGGCGTGATCGTGAGCGTCGCCGCCACCGTCTACGCCGACCGGCCCGAGGTCGCCCTGATCGTTCAGGTAGCGACCGCCCTGGGCCTGGTCGAAGGCCGGGACTCCGAGTAGCACTGCGCCCCCCTGCTGGCCCTTCGCGGGTCGGCAGGGGGGCGCCTTTCGTCGTCTCAGGACTGCTTGGCCTTGGCCTTCTTCTCCGCCTCGATCTGATCCAGCGTGGCCACGCGGGTACGGCGTCGCCGCTGTGCCGGGGGCTTCTCGGCCGCCGTCGTCTTCTTCGCGGTTGTCTTCTTGGCGGTTGTCTTCTTGGCGGTCGTCTTCTTGGCCGTCGCCTTCTTCGCCGCAGGCTCGGGCTTCTCGCCCTCGTCCACCGCGTTCAGGTAGAGCGGTCCTTGCTCCGCCTCTTCCGCCGGCACCAGGGGGCCGAAGACCTTCTCGACGGGGGCAATGTCCTCGGCGCACAGGTCGCGCGTCACGCCCTCACCGTTCTCAGGGGTGAGCGTGTACCGCGTGGCGGGGCGGTCCTTGCGTTCGCAGATGTCACAAACACGCACGGTGATCGTTAGATCCATTCTCCGCTCCCCTCGCCTGCGGCTTCCTCGCGACGATTCCACCGCAGGCGAGGGGGCTGGGTCAAAGTTGTCAGGCGGTCTGGGGCTGGATTCGCTTCAGGTAGCGGCTGCCGGTCCGGCGGTCGCGACCCATGACCTTCGCGAGGTTGGGGCCGTTGACCTCCTTGCCCTGGGCGGCGAGGGTCTCGGCGGCCTTGCGGATCTCCTCGTCGCTCGGGCCGGGGCGACCGGGACGGCGACGGGCGCGGGCCTTGGCCACCTCGTCGACCGGCGGCTCGATGCCGTCGAGGGTGGGCTGAACGGGCTCGGCGTCCTGGTCCTGGTGCTCGTCCTGGCCCTGGCCCTCGACGGTCTGCGGAGCCTCGGCCTGCACGGGTCGTGCGGAGCGGATGACCATGTGGGCGACGTGACCGGCGACGATCGCGGGGACGGCCGAGACGGCTGCGACCAGGGCCTTGGAGGAGGTCATGTACCCGGCCGCGATCCAGTGGGCGACGACCTGTCCCGTCAGGGTCATGCCCAGGGCGCCTATCGCACCAGCGACGGCCGAGCCCCGGCCCTTCTCCCCCTTCTCGCGGCTCTCGGTGAACCAGACCGCGACGACGGCGTAGACGCTCATGCAGACCGGCATGCCGGCGGCGACCCACTCGCCCCATCCGGCGGTGCGGGCGAGCTGGTACTCGCCGGGGGCGGACATGGCGAGGGCGACGGCCAGGACGAGGGCGCCGACGACGTAGGCGTACCAGGGCAGACGAGGCAGGCGTGCAGACGTAGACATGGGTGTGCCTTTCAAGGCGGTGCAGGTGAAGGGGAGGGGGTTACTTGGCCATGGCCGCGCGAGCGGCGCGGAAGGCGGCGAGGCCCTCGGGGGCGAGGGGGCCGCGCTCGGCCCCGGCCTCGTCGAGCAGCTCGCGAACGGAGGCGGACAGCTCGACGCCCGAGCAGACGCCGCAGATGCCGGACTCCTGGCCAGCGGGGAGCAGACGGCCGCAGCCGTCCTCGCAGTCGGCGTACTGCTTCCACTGCCGCTTGCGCTCGGGGCGCTTGCGGTCGAGGCGGTCAACGATCAGGCGCGCGGCGGAGTAGACCTTCGCGGGAAGGCCCTGGGTCACGGCGTCGGTGATCTCGCCGATGGTGGCACCGCGGTCGAGCCAGTCGGCGACCTCGGGGGCGAGCTTGCCCACCTGCCGGTCGGACAGCTTCAGGCGGCTGTCGATCGCGGCGAAGCGGCGCAGGATGCGGGCGGCCTCGGCGGTCTGTTTGTCCTGCTTCTCGCTGGTGCCCTCCCTCTGCTCAGCCCCGGTCGGGGCGTCGCTGTCCTGCGGAGGGAAGGGAGGGATCTTTCCCTGGTCCTTGGAGGAGTTCCTTTCCCCCGAAGGGGACGTTCCCGCGTTCCCAGGGGCCGGGTCTCCGGTTGCCGGAGATGCGGGAACCGGGGAGACCTCCGTCTGGGGAAGGTCATGGATGGCCGTCTCGGTCCACACGCGGCCGGTCTCCGGGTCGCGGATGGTGAACCGGAAGTAGTAGCCGTGGGCCACCAGCTCATCGAGAGCGTTGGCGACGCCCTTGCGGCCTACGCCGGGGTTGTTGTCGGCCAGGGTGCGCACGTCTTCCTTGGCCCCATCGGGCAGGGAGATCAGGTGCAGCCACAGGCCACGCGCGGTGAAGGACAGCTTTCGGTTACGGGCAGTGCTATTAGGCACCACCGTGAAGTCCCGATCGTGCCGGGTACGATGGATTCGCATTGGGAGCTACCACTCTCAGTGCCAGACCCCGGAGCGTTGGCGCGCTGCCGGGGTCACTTGTTTTCACTTGAAGATCGACATCTCTGTCGGGTCACAGCTTGACATGATCAACGTCTGAAGGTCAACCTTTACATCGACAACTGAAGCTCAGGACTCATCCTCCGGGATGACGGCCGCGTGCAGAAGTGAGACCGCAAGCCGATGAAGGGGGAGACATGCCCAAGTCCAAGATCGTCGATGAAGAGGAAGTTAAGCGCTGGTTCGAAGAGGGCCAGACGTACGAGTGGATGCAGACGCAGTACCGCGAGAAGTACAACATCGAGACCTCAGTCCCCATGTGGTCGGCGTACCGAAGGCGCAGAGGGCTCGAACGCCGGAACCTACGCGATGACCAGTTGCTTCCCTGGAAGATCAAGGACGAGCACCGTCATCAGTACCCGGCCCTCATGCTGCGGGCCGAGGCTCGGCGTCGCGCCGGCAAGGAGCTGACCGAGCGCGACGAGCGCCGCCTTGCGTCCTGGAAGCGGATGCTCGACGAGGACAAGCTCGTCGTGCACTACGACGGCGAGACCGAGGACGGCTTCTTCTACGTGCCGCGCGAGGAGCGCGACAAGGACCTGATCCGCGAGCCGCGCGCCAAGACCGGCAACAAGGCTCGTGACTGAACAGTACACCGACTATCGAACGTTCTCGAACGACTGTTCGTATCCACCCCCCGGCTGATCGAGCGGGGGGTTTCTCATTCTCAGGTCGTATGCACCCCTGACCTGGAGCTAGGTAAGTTAAGCGGACGGTAAACGTCCGGTGAACGTCACGTGTGGACGATCACAGAGTTCGGATACCGGACGCACATTGACACTGTGTGTGGCCACCACATAGAACAGTGACCAGTAAGTCTCATGTTTACATCGAGGGGGGTCCAGCATGCCGCTGAAGGCGACGAGCGCTGAGCCCGTGACGCCGCCGTACGGCACGAAGTGCCTGTTCGTACGGGACGGCGAGGACGTGCGCAACGAGGGAGCGCTCTCCGATCTGTACGGGCTCGCAGGTCTCACGAAGGCTCGACACATGATCAAGGAGGGGACCCTGCTCAGCGCTGTCAAGTTGAACCTGCCAACTGGTATGTCCCTCGTCGGAGACCCCTCCGCCTGGGACTGTGCCCTGATCGTCGACACGAAAACCCCGGCGGCCTCCATGCGCAAGGCGCTCGACCTGGTGAAGCTCATCGGACTGGAGCTGATCCCGGAAGAGGAGCACGAGCCCGAGCTGCTGGACGACGGAACGGTGCGCTTCTGGCTCGTCCCGTCCAACCCCGAAGACCCGTTCGCCGAAGAGATGGAGCCCACCGCTTGAAGATCGTCGACCTGACGCCGACGCCGACCGTCCCTCGTGACGGCTGGGACCGGCCGCTCGTCATCCCGAAGCAGGGCGGCAAGCCCAGGGCGCTGACCCGTACGACGACGTTCATCGACTGCATCGAGGACAAGAGTGCGCTGTCCGACTGGCACAAGCGCATGACCCTGGTAGGGGCGGCCAAGCGGCCTGACCTTCTGGACGTGGTGAGGCAGCTCGACCCGGAGGACCAGGCCGACAAACGCAGGCTCACGGCCCTCGCCGAGCAGGCGATCGACATCGCCGGGGCGAACACGAAGCGGGAGAAGGGCACGCACCTTCACACGCTGTCGGAGTACGTAGACCGCGGTGAGCCCCTGCCCGCCGGCACCGCCGTGCGCGACCAGCTCGACATGGCCGCCTACATGGGGGCGACCGTCGAGTTCACCGTGAAGGCCGTGGAGAAGTTCGTCGTCGTCCCCGAGCTGGGCACGGGCGGTACGTTCGACCGGCTCTTGGAGTACGCCGGGCCCGGCCCGGACGGCGAGCACGTCGAAGGTCACTTCATCGGCGACCTGAAGACGGGCAGCGTCCAGTACGGCGCCCTCAAGATGGCGTCCCAGCTCGCGGTCTACAGCCGGGGCGAGTTCTACGACTACACCCGCTTCCCCGTCGACCCGGCGGACAGGAAGGCGTTCGCCGCGTGGAAAAAGCGCGAGGTGCCGGCGGACGAGGCGGCCCAGGCGTACACGCCTCTGCCCGGCCACGTCTCCCAGAAGTGGGGCATCATCATCAACCTGCCTGCGGGCTCCGCCGATTGCACCCTGTACTGGGTCGACTTGGAGATCGGCTGGGCTGCGGCCAAGCTCGCCCGCGAGATCCGCGCCATGCGCAGCGTGAAGAACGCGATGCTTCCGTGGGTGACCGGCCTCACAGATCCGAAGGCCGCTTAACTGCGGCCCGCGTGTTAAGTTTGTACCCAGAGACCAAGGGAGTGAAGTGAACGCAGATCAGGCGGAACTCGTCACGTCTTACCCGGACGGGACGATCGGCGTCACCATCAAGTACGGCAAGGGCTACGAGGACACATGGGCCGTGTTCCGTGGCTCCGTGAGGCAGGTCCGTCAACTGATCTGCGACTACTTCGGGTTCGAGTGTAAAGATGTAACCAGTCTCTCGCTGAGCGATCTGGTCGTCAATGCGACGAACCTCGCCCACGGCAAGGGCAACATCGCCTCGATCCTCGACGCCCGGATCATCCCGGACGGCGCTCCCGAGCAGCTCCCGGCGAACGACCCCTGGGCGGCGGCCACGGCTGCCAAGCCTGAACCCAAGGCCGACAACCCGTCCGCCTGGATTCTCGGCGAGATCGAGACGCAGACGACCATCGCCGACCTGCAAAAGCTGTGGGCGGCGAACCAGGCGATGTTCGCCGACCCCGCCGTCATGGCCGCCTACAAGGCCCGAGGCAGGGCCCTGAAGAACGGATGAGGCCGATGGTCGTCGTCCTCGCCCTGGTCCTGGCGGTGTCCGTACTGGGCGCCGTCATCACACCGAGGCTCTCCGAGCCCACCCCCTACACCCGCACTGAAGGAGAAGAAACCGAGTGACCCTGAACTTCGTCGAGATCCCGACCGCTGGCGGCGGCTGGTTCAAGCCCGCTGATGTGAAGGACGCCGTGGCGTTCCTGATCGAGGTCAACTCGTACGAGGCCCAGCGCCCCACCCCGAACGGTCCGAAGGACTCGGCGCTGTGCGACATCACCGTGTTCAAGGACCGCGAGGCCCTGGAGAAGCTCGCCCCCGAGGTCAACAAGGGCACGCGGGTCGAGCAAACCCTTCTCGCCCGTGACCTGGAAAAGGTCGTCGGCAACGCCACGATCGTCAAGCTCGACCAGGTTCCGCCGAAGCGGCCGGGCGCACACCCGGCATGGGTGTGGCGTCCCGTGAACGACGCCGCTGTCCGCCAGAAGGTCATCGAGTACGCCCAGGCCCGCGAGGCCGCCGTTCAGGCCGCCGTCGCCGAGGCCCCGTCCTTCGACTGATCCCGCGAGGAGCTGGGGGCTGGTCGCAAGGCTGGCCCCCGCCCTCGGGTCTGGAGGACCCCGTGAACCGTCCCGACTGGGACTGCTGGGCGATGAGCATCGCCGACGCCGTGGCCACTCGTGCGGACTGCACGCGGGCCCAGGTCGGCGCCGTGCTCCTGTCCCGTACGAACCGCGTGCTCAGCGTCGGTTACAACGGCCTGCCGGCGGGACTGCCGGGCTGCGCAACGGCCGCGAACTGTCCGCGCGGTCGGCTCTCCGTCGAGGAGTGCGCCCGCGATTCGGACTACTCGAACTGCGCGGCCGTCCACGCCGAGGCCAACGCCATCCACCACGCCGACCCCGCCCAACTGCGGGGCTCGACCTTGTACGTCACCCGCAAGCCGTGCCCGGCCTGCCTGACCCTGATCCGTTCGGCGGGAATCCGCCGCGTCGTCCACAGAGAGGAGCCGCCGAGTGCTGACCCCCGCTAGGTCGCTGGCCCTGCATGCCGAGTCCGGCAAGGAGCTGCCGCGCGTCGAGGCGTTCGATGCGCTGTACGGCATGGGATGCCGCCCGCGTCACGGCGAGGTCATCATGATCGCGGGCCGGTCGGGCACGCAGAAGTCCGGCTTCGCCCTGTACTGGGTGGCGCAGATGAACCTTCCCACCCTGTACTTCTCCGCCGACATGTCCGCCTTCACCGCGTCCTCGCGGCTCGCGTCGATGGCGACCGGCGACACCACAGAGATGGTCGAGGCGGGCATGGCGGCCGGAGGCCGTCACCGCGAGGAGTACCTCTCTTCGCTGGCCCCCCTGAACATCACCTTCTCGTTCGGCTCGCCGATCACCTGGAAGACGGTTGACGAGGAGCTGGAGGCGTACGTCGAACTGTGGGACGCCTACCCGGCCGTGCTGGTCTTCGACAACCTCATGGACTTCGAGGGCGCCGAGTCGGACTACACCGAGCAGATGTCCGTGATGAGCGGCCTCACCGAGCTTGCGCGCGCGACCGGCGCGACCGTGATCGTCCTGCATCACGCGAGCGACAAGAGCTGGGAGGCGAAGTCGGACCCGTGGGCCCCGCCGTCCCGAGACCAGGTGAAGGGCGGTCTCAGCGAGAAGCCCGAGCTGTCCCTGTCGGTCGCCCTGGACCCGACCTCGCACGAGTACCGGGTCGCGGTGATCAAACAGCGCATGGGCCCCTGTGATCCCACGGCCAGGCGGTACGCGTCGATGCGCTGTCACCCCGAGGTGACCCGCTTCTCGAAGCTCGAACGGGTCGTGCCGATGGCCACTCCCTCTCAGCCCTGGTCTCCGACCGGCATCCTCAATCAGAAGGCGGTGTAAAGTTTGACCCCAAAAACGACCGAGCGGAACCGTGCCAACCGGCGCAAGGGCGCCGCCTGGGAGACCGAACTCCTCGCGGGCCTGCGGTCCGTAGGAGAGGACGCCGAACGGCTCCGGCTGGCTGGTGCAGAGGACGAGGGCGACCTCGTTGTCCGTGAAGACGACGGCCTGTTCACGGTCATCGAGACGAAGAACGCCAAGCTCGAACCGGGCCCGTTCCTCGACGAGGCCGAGCGCGAGCGGCTCAACTTCGCCAAGCACAGGGGTATTCACCCCGATCAGGTGGAAGCGATCGTCGTCGTCAAGCGCCGGGGCAAGGGATGGCGCAAGGCGTTCGTCCTGACCACGGTCGAGGCGTACTTCGGACTGGACGCCGAATGACCGCGCTGACGTACGAGGAAGAGGCCGAGCGCGAGCGCCTGGTCCTGGAGCTGGGCCGGTTCGATCTGGAGACAGCTGCCGGCGCCGGGCTCGAATCCCTCGGATACGACGACGACAAGGGGTGGTTCGTCGGAAGGCGGGCCTCATGAGGTTCAGCCGGATCGACAACGACCACCAGGGCGAGAGCGAGAAGCCGACCCTCGAAGCGGTCTTCGCCCACTACGAGATCGAGTTCGACGACCACCGCGCGAAGGGCATGACGCACTGCCCGTTCCACGAGGACGACACCCCGTCCTTCTCCTGGAACACCGACCGCCAGGTGTGGAAGTGCCACTCGTGCAACGAGGCCGGGGACTCCTACACGCTGATCATGAAGAAGGAGAAGACCGACTTTGTCGGAGCCAAGCGTTTTGCAGCCTCTCTCGCCTTCGCAACGCGAGATGTTGGAGGAGGCGACCGCGGCCTATCAGGCAGCTCTTACGCCGGGCGTCGCAAGGTACCTGCTCGATCGCGGGATCGGGCGGGACGAGGCAACTACGTACCGGCTTGGCGTCGTCGGTGACCAGCCCTTTCCCGGCCACGAGAAGTACCGGGGCATGCTCGCCATCCCCTACCTCGACCGGCATGGCAGTCCGCTGACGATCCGCTTCCGCTGCCTTGAGGAGCACGACCACCGGGCCAACTTCCACGGGAAGTACAACACGATCAAGGACGACCCGCCCCGCATGTACGGGATCGACTCGGTTCACCAGGCCGGGGACACGCTCGACGTGGCGGAGGGCGAACTCGACCGGATCATCCTGCGGAAGATCGGCCTTCACGCGGTCGCCATCCCCGGCGCCGCCCTCTGGCAAGGACGCCACAGGCGGATGCTCGCAGGCTTCAACCGCGTCCGCGTGTGGGGCGACCCGGACGACGCGGGCGCCGAGTTCACCGCCCGCATCTGCCGGGCCCTGCGGTCCGCGAAGGCCGTACGGCTGCGTGACGGCGACGTGACCGACACCTACATCCAGGGGGGCGCTCACGCCCTCCTCGACCTGATCAAGGAGGACACCCAGTGACCGAGGCGACCACCGCCAAGAAGACCGCCGGCAAGCGGCCCGCCCGTGCGGCCGATCCCCTGGCCGCCATCCTGACGGAGGTCCGCAACCAGGCCCGGACGGTCGGCGACCTTCCCCCGAACCTCGTCGGCGGACACCTGCCCTCGCGAGGGGCCGACAACTACCGCATGCGGGCGGACGACTGGGCCGCGATCAACGAGGCCCGCGAGGACGCCGGGACGCTCGGCGTTGACGGCCTGGCCGTCCAGACCGCCTTCGCCGCCTTCGGCGGTCGCACCGTCGACGAGATCCGCAGCGGCCTCGTACGGCTGGCCGCTCTCGCCGTGTCGGCCGTGGCCCAGATCGACAGGGGGCCGAAGTGAGCGATCCCCTGCCGGGCGAGCCGGGCCCGACCTTGAAGCGGCTGTACGAGGAGCTGGAGCCGGACGTACGCGAGACGGTCCTCGTCCGGCTGCTGGACGGCTCCTCGGCCGAGCGCCTGGCCCTGGTCCTGCGCAAGCACGGACACCGCGTCTCCGCCTCCACCATCCGCACCTACCGCCGTTCCCTTCGTGATGGAGTGTAAAGTTTGAACCAGTCCGAGCTGCTGAACGACCTTCTCGCCACGCCGACCGCCCCGGCCCTCGCGGGCCGCCAGGCCGACCCCGACAAGGACTTCACCCGTCAGATCGAGGTCACTGGCGACGCGGCCGAGGTGACCGTGCGCGGTCCCGAGGGAATCGACCCGGAGTCCACGGCGGCCGATGTGCTCCGCGCCCACCACCTCGACCCCGCCGAGTGGGAGATCACCGGCTTCCGGTCGAGCGAGTGGACCATGCCGAACGGCGAGCCGGGCGTTTCAGCCCGCTTCTCCTTCGGCCGCCGCAGGGTGCCGGCGATTCTCGAGCGTCCCAATGTCGACGAGCTGCTTCGTGTCTTCGAGGACCACATCCCGGCGCCCCGCTCGGCGGAGCCCGAGGACGGCGAGTGGACGTACGTCATCGCCCTCGGGGACATGCAGTTCGGCAAGGTTGACGGGGACGGCTACGAAGGCACCCTGCACCGCGCGATGGACTGCATCGACAAGGCCGCCGACCTGCTGTCTCAGTACCGGTGGCGGTACAAGATCGAGCACGTCCACCTCGCCTGGCTCGGCGACCACATCGAAGGCTTCGTCTCACAGGGCGGCTCGAACGTGGCCCGGACCCAGCTCACCCTTACCGAGCAGATCCGGTTGACCCGTCGTCTCATGACGTACGCGATCCTCCGCCTCGCCCCGCTGGTCGCCCGACTCACGGTCGTCGCGGTGCCCGGCAACCACGGTGAGGCCGTCCGTGTGCTCGGCAAGGGCATGACCCGCTACGACGACAGCCATGACACCGACGCCCTGATCTCTGTCGGCGAGGCTCTAGCCCTGGCGGGCGAGGAGTACGCGCATGTCGAGGTGTACGTCCCCGACACGGACGAGCTGACGGTCGTCGTCGAGTGCTCGGGCACGGTCGTTGCCCACGCCCACGGCCACCAGTGGCGGCCCGGCAAGCACTTCGAGTGGTGGCGGGGCCAGGCGTTCGACAAGACGAGCGCGATGCACACCGCGGATCTGCTCCTCGCCGGTCACCTGCATCACGAGTTCATCGACACGGACGGGCCCAGGACGTTCATCCAGGTCCCCGCCATGGAGTCCGAGTCGACGTGGTGGCGGCACCTGAAGGGCACGCGCGGGGCGCCCGGACTGCTGGTCATGGTCACGAAGGACGGCGACGTGCCGGTCAAGGAGGTGGTCAGGTGAGCGCCTCACCGGGCGTCGACTGGCGGGTCCTCGACCTGCCCGAGGTCGTGGCCCTCGCGGGCCGGGCTGCCCGCCGCATCGCGGACGGCTACGAGGACACGCTGACGATGGAGTACGAGGACGCCCGGCAAGAGGCGCTCATCATCCTGGCGACGAAGCCGCAGATGGTGAACGAGTGCCTCGCGGACCCCGCGCTTGGGCTCGGCGTGCTCTATCACCGCCTGGTGCTCGATCTCGTCGACCGCGTGAAGACCGAGGCCAAGCGCCGCATCCGGCACACCTCCTACGAGGCGGCCTGCAATGCGGCCGAGAGGGGCCGCGTGTGAGCGGTTACGACCGGCGCCTCGTCGAGCACCTCCTTCCGGCCGTGTGGGACGTGGAAGCCGCCTACGGCATCCGCAACCCACAGGCCCCGGACGCCGACATGCCGCGCGGGACCGTCGACAAGAAGGCCGCCGGCACCCTGTTCGCCCACCTCGCCGACATCCGGCGGGGCTGGGCGACCGCCCCTCTCTCCCTGGTCGAGAAGCGAGCGCTGTTCATGCACTTCGCCCTCGACTGGGACGACCGCCGGATAGCGGCCCGCGAGGCGGTCACCGACCGCGCCGTCCGCTACCGGCTCGAACGAGGTGTCGGCAAGCTCGCCGCCCACCTCAACGGCACTGACTACATCGACAGCTACGACGAGTTGGAGGACGCAGCTTGAGCGAGACCCCGCCCGAGGGGCCGGTGATCGTGGAGCCCCCGGCCGGTATGGGCCCGGAAGAGTACGAGTTTTGGGACGACGCCACCCTCACCTACTACGAGCGCCAGGACGACGGCACGGTCATCTCCCGGCCCTACAACCAGAACGAGGTCACCCAGTACCAGGCCCGAGCCGCCCTCGACAGCCTTCAGCAGGAGGCCACGACGGCGATTGACTACCTGAGCGACCGGATCGACCTGAGCCTCGCCTATCTGGCGCTCACGGCGCCGACCGCCGAGGAGACGGCGGCGCAGATCAAAGTGCTGTCCGACCTCGCCGCATACAGCGCCGGAACCCTGAAGCGGGTCATCAAGGTTCTGTCCGTCCTGCTGAACCGGCCGGTCTGATCTTGGCCGAGCCGCTGACCATCACCACCCAGAAGGAGAACCCCATCAACACCCCCGTCGTCCCGTTCGGCCCGACCGGTCAGACCGTCTACGAGCGCACCTACAGCCGGACCAAGGCAGACGGCACGCGCGAGACGTGGCCCGAGACGGTCCGCCGCGTGGCCGCCGGCAACCTGGCGCTCGTCTACGGTCCGGCCGAGGGCTGGAGCGACGCCGTACGGGCCGAGCATGACGAGCTGGTCGCCCTCATGGACCGCTTCGCCGTGCTCCCCGCTGGCCGCCACCTGTGGGCGTCTGGCGTGAAGGGCAGGCAGTACCTCTTCAACTGCCACGTCTCAGGCTGGGGCGAGAAGCTGTCCCGCCACTTCGAGTTCAGCTTCATGCGACTCATGGAAGGGGGCGGTGTCGGTGCGAACTACAGCTCCCGCTTCCTGGTCCCGTACGGCCTGCCTCGCCGGGCTCTGACCGTTCACGTGGTGTGCGACCCCTCGCACCCGGACTACGAGGAGATGAAGGCCGCGGGTCTCCTCTCGACCGCCTACGACTCCGACTGGGCCGGAGCCTTCGAGGTCGAGGACTCCCGCGAGGGCTGGGCCGCCGCGATGGTGGACCTGATCGACACCTTCATGACCGACGACGAGGTGAAGCACAGCGACCGCGTGTACGACGTATCGCGCGTGCGTGGCAAGGGCGCCCGCCTGAAGACCTTCGGCGGCGTCGCCTCGGGCCCGGCCCCCTTCGGCCGCATGATGCAGGAGATCGGCCGCGTCATGTCCGACGCCTCCCGCCGCGAGTTCTGCTTCTCGTACTGCTCACGCGAGCTGTGCCACGACTGCACGAACCGCCGGCACCTGACGCCGACCGAGGCCATGGAGATCGACCATGCCATCGCCGAGTGCGTCGTCTCGGGTGGCAACCGGCGCTCGGCCCGCATGGCGATCTGCCACTGGGCGGACCCGTACATCGACGACTTCCTGTCGTGCAAGCTCGACCCCTCGAAGCACTGGACCACCAATGTGTCGGTCGAGATCGACCAGGACTTCATCGAGTACCTGTCCGGCGACCGGTTCGACGACTTCGGCCCCGGCGGCACGGAGCTGGCCCGCAAGGTGCACCGCAAGGTCGTCGAGGGAATGCTCGCGAACGGCGAGCCCGGCTACTGGAACTCGACCTTCAGCAACGAGGGCGAGCCCAACACGGTCGTAGCGACGAACCCGTGCGGCGAGATCGCGCTCATGCCGTGGGAGAACTGCAACCTCGGGCACATCAACCTCGACGCCTTCGTGGTCGACGGTCACGAGGCGTACGACGAGACCGGCCTGAAGCGGGCCCACGAGCTGATGACCCGCTTCCTGATCCGGGCCACGTACGGCGACGTGAACGACGCCGAGCAGGCCGAACGCCTGGCCGCCAACCGGCGAATCGGCGTCGGCCACCTGGGCGTTCAGGGGTTCCTCGCCAAGCAGGGCATCCGCTACAGCG
Organism: Streptomyces sp. NPDC002144; assembly: GCF_053593695.1. Taxonomy (NCBI): domain Bacteria; kingdom Bacillati; phylum Actinomycetota; class Actinomycetes; order Kitasatosporales; family Streptomycetaceae; genus Streptomyces; species Streptomyces sp. NPDC002144. The sequence goes on along the minus strand of NZ_JBSFDB010000010.1, from coordinate 143,309 downwards.
AAGCGCCGGCGCACACCCGCTTCCGGCTTCTCCTCCGCCGCCTGAAGCGCACGGTCCGGGAGGCCGCCCGTACGTACGCGTTCGAGCTGCGGATAGCCGAGCCGGTCAAGGTGACCACCGTGGCGCCGACCGGCACCGTGGCCAAGCTGCCTGGCGTGACCGAGGGCATCCATCCCGTCTACGCCAGGACGTTCCTGCGGCGCGTCCGCTTCTCGCTCGCCGACCCGGCACAGGCCGCGAAGGTCGAGGAGTTCAGGGCGGAAGGGTACGAGGTCGAGCCCTGCGTCTACGACGCCTCCGGGAACACGGCCGTCGTCTCCTTCCCCACGCTGGACAAGCTCGTCGAAGAGGTCGAGGCGCGCGGCTACCCGGCGGACCTGGTGGAGTCGGCCGACGAGCTGTCCCTCGGCCAGATGCTTGCCTTCCAGGCGATGTACCAGGCGGAGTACGCGGACAACGCGGTGAGCTTCACGGCGAACGTGCCCGAGGGCCTGGACGTGGACGAGACGGCGGACGTGATCGAGAAGTGGCTGCCCCACCTGAAGGGAACCACGATCATGGTCGACGGCACCCGACCGCAGGCCCCGTACGAGCGGATCACCCGCGAGCAGTTCGAGGCGTACGAGTCCTATCGGGTCGAGGACTCCACCGACGAGGAGTGCTCGAACGGCGCTTGCCCGATCAGGTAACTGCCTTGTGTAGAAGCTAAGTTGGGCCCCTTTCGAGGGGCCCTTCTGGCGTTCCCGCAGGTAGAATGGCTACATGACGTTCAAGATGACGTGGGCGCTGGTCGCCGAGCACGCAGACGAGTGGACCGGCAGCGACTTCCGCGAGGCGGCTGCGGTCCTCGACGAGAAGATCGGGACGGCCGTCTCTGAGAGCGGCATGAACCCCGATGCGCAGGCTCACTTCCGCGAGACGTTCCTCGCCCCGGTCCGGGACGGCATTAACGTCGCCGGGAAGGCGGCAGTCGAGGCCGGGCGAGAGTGGAGCGAGGCCGCGGGTCCTCTGCTCGTCGCCCTGACCCCGGCTGCGTAAGGTCAACTTCGGCACCCGTGGCAAGTCCTGGCAAGTTTCTCGACGTCTCGGTGCTGCTTCGTGCAGGATCAGGCACAGAGGGCGACACCAGCCTCACGAGGAGGGCATCATGGCACTGCGCAAGCTCGGCAAGGACCCGAACAGCCCCAACGGCAACTCGCCCACCGTGTACTTGGACGAGGAAACGGACAGGTACCTCGTGCAGGGGTTCAAGGTTGTGGACGAGGAGCGACTCGCCGAACTGAACCTCCCTGCCCACGAAACGGTGGTGGACATCCCTCGGTACATGGCGAAGTTCTTCCTCGACATCGACAAGGACCCCGCCACCGCCATCCCCGACCCGGAGGAGAAGAAGGGTGCCGGCCCCAACGTTTGAGGAGCTGTTCCGCGACTGCCACAGGACTGCCGTCCATCTGGAGTCGCGCGACGCTTACATGAAGTCGGACCCCGTTTTCCTCGACTGGCAGGCCGGTGCGACCATCGACCCGGCGGAACGCTGGGGTGCCTGGCTCTCCATTGTCTCGGAGGCCGTGTCCCGAGGAGTCGAGGTGCGACGGGCGCGAATCGTCTCGGTTCCCGTAAGCGAGTACATTCGCTTCGAGCACGAGGTGACGGCGCGGCTGAATATCGCGGCGGGTGAAGATGTACGTTGGCTGTCGCGGCGAAATGCGACGGGCCTGTCCCTGCCGGGAAACGACTTCTGGGTTTTCGACTCCAGCCTTGTGTACGTGAATCACTTCGACGGTGAAGGCGAACCTACGGAGCCGGAACTCACAGAGGACCCGGAGATCGTAAAGCTCTGCGGAGCCGCATTCGAGGCCGTCTGGAGCGTAGCCACGCCCCACGCAGAGTTCGAGCTGTACTGAAACTTCGCATAGGATCGCCACCGCAAAATGGAACCGGCATCTTCGAGCGTCCAGGAAGCCCGCAAGTCGCTCGGACGGCGCCTTGGTGAAATCCGAAAGTCGGCCGGGCTCACTAAGAGAGCCCTGGCTCAAGGACTCGGATGGCACGAGTCGAAGGCATCGCGCTTCGAGAGCGGCACACGTGCGCCCTCGGAGCGCGACCTTCGTGCGTGGTGCCACGCATGCGGTGCGGACGATCAGGCCGAAGACCTGGTTTCGACGGCCCAGGGCATCGAAGGCATGTACGTCGAGTGGCGCGAGATGGAGCGCGACGGCCTCACCTATGCCCAGCGGTCCGCCCTGCCGCTCTGGGAGCGCACTCAGCGCTTCCGCTTCTACTCGCCGTGGCTGATTCCCGGCCCAGTGCAGACCGCCTCGTACATTAAGGCGCTGCTGACTTCCATTCGCGACCACCGGGGCCTCGCCGACGACATCGACTCCGCGGTTGAAGTCCGCGTCGAGAAGCAGAAGATCGTCTACCGGAATCACCAGTTCTCCATCGTGCTGGAAGAGGACGCCCTCTACCATCGTGTCGGCGGGCCGGCGGTCCTGGCCGGACAGCTCGGGTACCTGCTCACAGTCATGGCTCTGCCCACAGTGAGTATCGGAATCATTCCGCGAGATATCGAACGGCCTTTCATGCCCGTCGAGGGGTTCTTCCTCTTCGACGATCACACTGTGAACGTCGAACTGGTATCCGCGCACCTGACTGTCGTACAAAGGCATGAGGTCGCAATGTACGCCGAGACCTTCACGGCACTGGCCGAACTCTCCGTCACTGGGCACGCCGCACGCGACATCATCACCAGGGCCATCAATTCACTCGACTGAGCCTGGCAAGTATGGGCACACTCCTGGAGTTATGCTCGCCGCCCCTCCTACCGTTATGCGCACGGTTCCAAAACGTGCCTGGGAGGGACGTGATGGCATTGGCAAGTCCGGGCAAGTCGGAGGTACTTGCGGACGAATTCGAGGACGACGGCGACCCCTTTAGCGTGGCGGAAGCATCCTCGCTTAGCGACACCGTTCTCACGTTCCGCCTGGGCACGACGACTCGCGAGCAGTTGGACCGCTACTTGCCGCGACTTGCCAACGAGTTGAGCGGCATCCTCGACACGGACTTGGGCGCCCAGGAGGACGGCGATGTACAGCAAATCGTCCGCAAGGCGAGGAAGCTGATTGAACTCCCGAACAGGCCGACCAGCGAGACGCCGACGTTCGGAACCTTCATCTACCTCCGAGATGTCGCAACCCTGTTGCGCCGGCTGCTGTGGATCTACACCGCGCGGAACGATCTGGAGGCGCCGTGACGGTCAGAGAAGACCAGATCGTCCGGGAGCTGTCCCACTACATCGCCAAACACCCAGAAGAACAGATGGCGTTGATGCCGGTCTACGACGCCGCCGTGGACCACTCGCGGCGCCGAGCCTGCACCCACGACCAGCGCTGCCCTGTCGTGGTGACGGGGGCCGTCGTCGTGAACGAGGAGGGCCGCGTCCTCTGCCTGCGGAACGGGAACGGCTATGCGCTCGCCGAGGCCCAGCCGGAAGAGGAGGACGACACCCTCAGCGGTGCGGCCCTACGCCTGCTGACCGAGCAGATCGGCATCCGCGACGTGTGGACGCAGCCCGGCTCTGAGGGCGCCTTTCTGGTCGACGTGACCAGGCCGGGCCAGCACAGCTACGGGCCGCGCCTCCGCGTCGGCATCCGATACCTGTTCCGCGCCCACTCCGGTGCCGTCTTCCCCTCGATGATCGACATGGGCGCAGCGGCCTGGATGCCCCTCGCCGAAATCGGCATCGAGGCCGTCCGCAGGCGCGTAGAGAGCCACTTGATCGGAATCCAGTGAGCCCCCGCAATCAACAACTCGCCTACATCGCAAGCCTTTTGGCGCTCGGCGGCGCCATCCTGCTCGGAATCTGGAGGGGCTGAATGCAGTACGTGCACAGGAGTGCCAGGGCGACGCACGACGAGCCGCCCCCTCCGCCAGTCGGAACGGTCCCCACGCACCGGCCGCCGTCTGATGTCCGCGTGGGCGATTTCATCCTCCTCGACGGCCAGTACCAGCGAATACAGGACATGAGGTCCACCGGCACCGCCTCGGTCCGCGTCCTGCACTTCGCCGGACGTGCCCCCTGGACCATGCGCGAGGCGCAGACCACTTACCGGCCCATCGACTACTGCTGATCGCAGCCCCCTCGGGCCCGCACGACCCCCTTCACCCTCTCGACGCGAGGAGCTTTGGCATGCGCTTTCGCAAGATTCACGGAGCGGGCAACGACTTCGTACTCTTCACGGACCCCGGCCAGAAGGACGACACGGCCTGGGCCAAGACGGCGGAGCAACTGTGCGCCAGGCGTACCGGTGTGGGGGCGGATGGCCTGGTCGTCAGCCGTCCCGCTGAAGACGACCCCGCCATGCTCGAAGTCCAGTGCTTCAACGCGGACGGGTCGGTCGCCACGATGTGTGGCAACGCGCTGCGGTGCGCGGCCTGGGCAGCCCACCACGACGACGGCCTCGGGGCGACAAACGTCCGGAAGCTCCGCATGGCGGGCGTCGTGCACGAAGCCGTTATCGACACGGACTCCGTGTGGGTCACAGCCGAGGTCCGGGCGATCGAGCCCCGTCGCTTACAAACCGTCATCAACGGCCAGCCGACATGGTTCGACAGCGCGCACACCGGGACCGAACACGTCGTCGCCGTCGTGAACGACGTGGACGCGATCGACACAGAACTCGTAGGCCGGATCGTCCGGCACCACGAACGCGTCGCCCCCCTCGGCACGAACGTCAACTTCGTCCAGCACCTTGGCGGCCAGGCGCTGAAGATCCGCACGTACGAGCGCGGAGTCGAGGCAGAGACCCTCTCCTGCGGCAGTGGAGCTGTCGCCGCATTCGTCATCGCCACCATGCGCGGCCTCGTCGGCAAGCGCGAGGTCACGGTGCACAACAAGGCCGGTGAGCCTCTCACCGTCCGCCCGCACGAGCGCCATCCGAACCGGACCGCATGGGTTGGCGGGCCGGTCACCTACACCTTCGAAGGGGTACTCGCATGACCCTCTTTCTCGACTCCAGTTCGGACCAGCCGGTACACGTGGCCGCCGAAGCGCTCCGCGCGTGGGGGCGGAGCCGCAAGGGCCTCGGCGTCGCCCTCATCTACGGCCCCGTGTCCGCCGAGGACCGGCTCTACCACTCGAAGTGTCCCGTCGAACAGCGGTCTGTCACCGCCCTGGGCGAGGCCCTGGAAGAGATCGGCGCGAAGTGGAAGGTGCTGGACCCCACCGAGCCCGACTTCATTCAGGAGCTGTCCGGGTACGACGTAGCCCTCTCCAATCTCCACGGCCCGTACGGCGAGGATGGCCGGTTGCAGGGCCTGCTCGACTACCTGCGCGTGCCCTACTGCGGCAGCGGGGTGCAGGCATCCGCGGTGGCCGCAGACAAGATCCTCTGCAAGCGGGTGATGCTGACCCTCGGCGTCCCGACGCCCGGCTGGCGTGTCTGGTCCGGCGGCCCGACGAACTGGGGCGGGCAGACCGTCATGGTGAAGCCGCCCTTCGGCGGGTCCAGCGTCGGCATGAGTCTCGTCCGTGAGGCGGAGGAGCTACCCCGCGCCCTCGCGGACGCTGCCGGCGCAGAGGGTGACGAGGTACTGATCGAGGACTACGTGATCGGCACTCCGGTGACCGTAGGACTGCTGGAGCTGCCGGGCGGGTCCGTCGTCGTCTTCCCGCCGCTGACCACCGAGGCGACCGAAGCCGAGTTCTACGACGCCGACACCAAACTGGACATGGACTCCAAGGGGACGGTGACCGTCCGCGTCGCCGAGCTGGAGCCCGTCACCCTGGACAGGATCAGCAGGGACGCGCGGACGCTGTGGGACGGGATGGGGCTGCGCGGCTCCGCCCGCATCGACTTCATCGTCACGGAGGACGGCGACGCCTTCGTGCTGGAGGTCAACACCACGCCGGGCATGTCCCGTGACAGCAACTTCGCGGTCGGGGCGGCGATGGTCGGGCTCACGCACACGGATGTCGTGCTGGCGATGCTTCATGAGGCCCTGGCCCGGCCGCCGTACGATGTCCCCCTGCCCACTCCCGTGTTCTCCAGCACCACGCCGACGCGGGAGGCTGCCGTCTCGCCGTAGGAGCCTGCCGCTGTGCCGCGCGTCCACGATGTCCCCCTGTGTCGACAGCTCATCGAACCCGCCGAGTGGGATCTACACGGCGGCTGGGCACTGGGAGACAGGATCGAATGGTCCAACCGGGCGTGCGGCCTGGCGTCGCTGAGGGCGATCGTGCTCGCCTACGGGCGCGAGGCGCCCACGGTGACGGAACTCCTGAAGCTCGCGGTCAAGCACGAGGTTCTGACCCCGCGTGGAGCCCTTCACGCGGGGATCGCGAGCCTGGCAGCCGACCTCGGAGTGCCAGCGACCGCAGAGCCGGTACCGGCCGACGAACTGCTCGGCCGCCTCGACGATGCCCCACTCATCGCCTCCGTGACCGAGCAGTTTCCCGACGATGGGCGCAAGGGCGGACACCTCGTCATCCTTCACGGCTACGAGGACGGCCCGGACCCGACGATCCTCTTCCGAGACCCGTCGAGATGGGGCCAGACGCACGATCGCGTCCCCCTCAGCCGCCTGTCCTGCTCGTACACGGGCCGCGCAATCACCTTCGAACCCCTGAAGACCAACGGAGACTCTTGATGCCCGAGGCAGACGGCGACACGGCCGAGACGACTGCCGGCCGGACGATCGCTGTACTCGGCGAGATGCTGGAGCTAGGCGACGAGGCGGTAGACGCCCACCGCGAGATCGGACGCTTCGCGGCCGAAGTCGGCGTCGATCTCGTCGTGGCGGTCGGTGGAGACCTCGCCAAGCAGCTCGCCCTCGCAGCGGGCGACGCAGGCGTACCCGACATTGCGATCGTGGGCGACAACAAGACCGCTGCCGCCTATCTCCACACCGTCGTGAAGCCAGGCGACACGGTCCTGGTCAAGGCTTCACGCGGCGGGCAGCTCTGGCAGATCGCCCAGTCACTCTCTGGCCAGCCCGTCACGAACCTGTCCGGCCAGCCTGCCGACTGATGGCGCGCGGTGACCCGCTAACTCGCCAGACCGAACGCCGAGTCGGCGCTCTCCTCCTTGACCGCCGGGGCAGCGTCGACAGGCTGCAAGGGCGTGGGGTCGGAAGGGGCAGGCTGTTCGACCCCCGCCTCGTCCTGGGCCTCGACGACGGTCGTTAGATCCTCGCTCGTCACCTCGGACGCGGCTTCGCCTTTGGCCTCAACCTGGGTGGCGTCCACGACGGTATCGACGATCTCACCGATGGCGGCCTGGGAGACCTCTTGCGGGTTCTCCACGACGACCGGTGCCGGGTCGGCGATCACCTCGTTCGTGGTCGGGTCCGTGAGCGTCACCTCGACCATGCACGGAGGTGCTTCCGAGGACTCCTCGATCGGGGCCACCACGTCGGCCGTGACGGTGACCGACTCGGACACCTGGGCAGTAGCCGTGACCTGAAGGGCTTCCACGTCCGCGTCACGGTCCATGTCGAGCGCGTAGACCGTGAACTGAGGTTCCGTGCCGGGCAGGCTGATGTCCGCCATGAAGGTACGGAAGGGCACGAGGCCGTCCGGCAGGCTCTTGACGGCATCCTCGATCGGGTCGGGAACAACCTGCTTCACAGCGCCCTTGATGCTGTCCTTGATGCCGCTCTTGGCCTTCTTCTTCGGCTTGCTCGCCTTCTTCCTCGTCGTGCCGGCGGAGCCACTCTTGCCCGGCGCGGCCTTGCTGCCCCTGACGGCCGGGGCCGCGCCCTTGGCTCGCCCGTCCTGGGCGACGACCTTCTTGTCCAGGCTCGCAGCGGCGATGTAGCTGTCGGCGTCGGGGGCTTCAACTCCGTCGCTCGCGGCGGTGAAATCGGCGTCTTCGGCGGGCGTGAGGTGTCGGTACACCTCGCCGTCGACAAGGACGTACGCGCCGTCGTCGTCGCCGTCGTCCTCGTCCCCCGGCCTGAAGCCGTAGGCGAGTTCGTGAGCCTCTTCCTGCGTCATACCTCGGCTCAGGGCTTGGCGGACGATGGCTTCCCGCTGCTCGGGGGTGAACTCCACCCCGGAGATGCCTCCGTGCCCGTCGAAGAAGGTCGGGATGTAGCCGTCGCTCTCGGCGGGCCGTGTGGAGCCGTTTCCGGCGTTGCGGGCGGCTGCCTCGCCTCCTTGGCTCTGCGAGTCCTCTGCGGCCACGTCAGGGACGCTATGGCCCGGCCTCTGCCCCCTGTTGCCCGGCGTCTCGTCGTCGGCCACGTCGACTGTCGCCAGGGTTCCGGCGTAGACGATTCCGGCCGCAGCCATGCCCCAGCTCAGCATGGCGAGCCTGCGTTGCGGCTCACCCTTGGCAGGGATGGCCAGGATTCGAGAGACGGGTTTGCGATGGCGCATGGCGGTGCGGCCCCCCATAAGTGGAATCTGAGAGTCCACCGATTAGAACATGGGAACGCGCGTTCGACCGAAGGGGGTATGTCTCGATAAAAGATCATCATCCTCGGGGGGCATTCAGCTCATACCGGCGGATGACGCGAGCCCACCCCTGGGCCCCCTCTACCCCCCGGTAGCCACTCGTCCAAAGTCAGCACCAAGTCAGCACGGAAGGGGTTCCGAGGGGTGATGGGAGGTGCTTCCAGGTCAGCACCAAGTCAGCACGGGAACGAAAAGGGGGCCCACCCCCGAAGGGATGGACCCCATCTGACCTGCATGTTTGCAAGATCAGGAGTGCCGTGCTATGTGACCTGCTACACGTTGAAGCGGAACTCCACCACGTCCCCGTCCTGCATCACGTAGTCCTTGCCCTCCATCCGCGCCTTCCCCTTCGCGCGGGCCTCGGTGACCGAGCCGGTCTCCACCAGGTCGTCGAAGGAGATGACCTCCGCCTTGATGAAGCCCTTCTGGAAGTCGGTGTGGATGACGCCGGCGGCCTCGGGGGCGGTGGCGCCCTTCTTGATGGTCCAGGCGCGGGATTCCTTCGGGCCGGCCGTGAGGTAGGTCTGCAGGCCGAGAGTGTCGAAGCCGACGCGGGCCAGGGTCGCGAGGCCGGGCTCGTCCTGGCCGACGGACTGGAGCAGCTCCAGCGCCTCCTCCTCGTCGAGCTCGGCGAGGTCCGCCTCCAGCTTGGCGTTGAGGAAGATCGCCTCGGCGGGGGCGACCAGGGCGCGCTGCTCGTTCTTGAAGTCCTCGTCGACCAGTTCGTCCTCGTCGACGTTGAAGACGTACAGGAAGGGCTTGGTCGTCAGCAGGTGCAGGTCGTGGAGCGGCTCGGCGCGCTCGCTGCCCTGGACGATGCCGTGCGCGAAGAGCGTGTCGCCCTTCTCCAGGATCTCCTTGGCCTCCTCGACGGCCTTCACCTTCGGCGCGACGTCCTTCTTGATCCGCGACTCCTTCTGCAGGCGCGGCAGGACCTTCTCGATGGTCTGGAGGTCGGCGAGGATCAGCTCGGTGTTGATCGTCTCGATGTCGTCCTTCGGCGAGACCTTGCCGTCGACGTGGACGACGTTCTCGTCCTTGAAGGCGCGGATGACCTGGCAGATCGCGTCGGACTCACGGATGTTCGCGAGGAACTTGTTGCCCAGGCCCTCGCCCTCGGAGGCGCCGCGCACGATGCCCGCGATGTCGACGAAGTCGACGGTCGCCGGCAGGACGCGCTGGGAGGAGAAGATTTCGGCCAGTTTGGTGAGCCGCGCGTCGGGGACGCCGACCACGCCCACGTTCGGCTCGATCGTGGCGAACGGGTAGTTGGCCGCGAGCACGTCGTTCTTGGTCAGGGCGTTGAACAGGGTCGACTTGCCGACATTCGGCAGACCGACGATTCCGATCGTGAGCGACACGTTGCGACTTCCCGTACGTGAGAGGAGGGGACTGGAGGGGCTGGGCCGATCCCCCAGTCTACGGCGTGCCCGACCCCCCTCCGGCTACCGATCGAACGCATGGCCAAGCTCTGCCCTCCGGCGTGTCCGAGACGCGATTCGGCACATAAACCGACCTAGGTTGGTGGTGTGGAGCAACACAGGACGCGACCCCCGCACGACCGAACGCGACGCGGCACGCCCCCGCTGCCCCCACAGGCGGCGCACGGCGGGGCCGCCGAGGCCGGCGCCCGTCCCGCGCAGCAACGTCCGGCCGCCCGTCCGGCGTCGCGGCAGCCGGGTCCGCCGCCGGCCGAGGCGGTGCGACGGCTGCCGAACCCGCGGCTGACCGGGCTGGGCGGCGGTCTGTTCAGCGGGACGGCGATGCTCGTGCTGGGCTGCCTGGACGCGTTGCTCTTCGGGTCCTCGACCGCCTTCTACGGCGTGCTGTTCCTGCCGGTGTGCCTGCTGACGGCGGTCTGGGTGCGCAGGAACGACCTGGTGAGCGCCCCCGTCGTCGTACCGATCGCCTTCGCGGTGGGCCTGCTGCCGATCGCCGACGACGGTGGCGGCGGGCTGCTGGGGCGCCTGATGGGCCTGGTGACGGCGCTCGCCACGCAGGCCTTGTGGCTGTACGGGGGGACGCTGGTCGCGGGAGCGATCGTCACCGTGCGCAAGATCGCCCTGCGGCGCCGACGGGCGCTCCGGTATCGGAACGACCCGTTCCGTTAGCCGTCCGTCGCCGCGTGCATCGCCGCGCCCACGATGCCGGCGTTGTTCTGCAGCTGCGCCGGGACGATCTCCGCCGCGATGCCCTCGATGTGGGGCAGGAACTTGTTCGCCTTGCGGCTGACGCCGCCGCCGATGATGAACAGGTCGGGCGAGAAGAGCATCTCGACATGGGCGAGGTACTTCTGGACGCGGTGCGCCCAGTGCTCCCAGGAGAGCTCCTCGTCGTCCTTGGCCTTGCTGGAGGCGCGCTTCTCCGCGTCGTGGCCGTGCAGCTCGAGGTGGCCGAGCTCGCTGTTGGGGACGAGGATCCCGTCGACGAACAGGGCGCTGCCGATGCCGGTGCCGAAGGTCAGCAGGATGACCACGCCCTTGCGGTCCTTGCCGGCGCCGAAGTGCATCTCGGCGACGCCCGCCGCGTCCGCGTCGTTGACCACCGTCACCGGGAGGCCGCCGAGGCGCTCGCTGAACAACGCGCGCGCGTCCGTGTCGACCCAGCTCTTGTCGACGTTCGCGGCCGTACGGATGTGGGAGCCGTCCGTGACCACGCCCGGGAAGGTCAGGCCGACCGGGCCGGTCCAGCCGAACTGGTCGACGACCAGCTTGACCCCGTCGGCCACGCTGTCGGGTGTCGAAGGGTGCGGGGTGAGCACCTTGAACCGCTCCTGGGCCAGGTCGCCCCTGTCGAGATCAACAGGGGCGCCCTTGATCCCGGATCCGCCGATGTCAACGCCGAAGATCTGCATGGCCCTACGTTACGACGGACGACTGGCGGTCACTCGGCCGAGGTTCCGGTGCGCTCGGCGATCAGTGCCGCCGCCTCCTCGCGGAGGTCACGGCGGAGTTCCTTGGGCAGCGAGAAGGTGATGGACTCCTCGGCCGCCTTGACGATCTCCACGTCCTCGAAGCCGCGCTGCGACAGCCACTGAAGGACCTGCTCGACCAGGACCTCGGGGACGGAGGCGCCGGAGGTCACGCCGACCGTGGAGACGCCCTCCAGCCAGGCCTCGTCGATCTCGTCGGCGAAGTCCACCAGGTAGGCCTCGCGGGCGCCGGCCAGCTTGGCCACCTCGACAAGGCGCTTGGAGTTGGAGGAGTTGCGGGAGCCGACCACGATGACCAGGTCCGCCTCGGCGCCCATCTGCTTCACCGCGAGCTGGCGGTTCTGGGTGGCGTAGCAGATGTCGTCGCTGGGCGGGGAGATCAGCTGCGGGAACTTCTCCTTTAGGGCGTCGACGGTCTCCATGGTCTCGTCGACGGAGAGGGTGGTCTGGGAGAGCCACACGACCTTGGACGGGTCGCGGACCTCGACCCCGGCGACGTCGCCGGGGCCGTCGACCAGCGTGATGTGGTCGGGGGCCTCGCCGGAGGTGCCGATGACCTCCTCGTGGCCCTCGTGCCCGATCAGGAGGATGTCGTAGTCCTCCTTGGCGAAGCGGACGGCTTCCTTGTGGACCTTGGTGACCAGGGGGCAGGTCGCGTCGATGGTGGCCAGCCTGCCGCGCTCGGCCTCCTCGTGGACGACGGGGGCCACGCCGTGCGCGGAGAACATCACGATGTTCCCCTCAGGGACCTCCTCCGTGCGCTCGACGAAGATCGCGCCCTTCTTCTCCAGGGTCTGCACGACGTACTTGTTGTGCACGATCTCGTGCCGGACATAGATCGGAGCCCCGTACTGCTCCAGGGCTTTCTCGACGGCGATCACGGCGCGGTCCACACCCGCGCAGTAGCCCCGGGGGGCGGCGAGCAGGACACGGCGGCCAGGCGAAGCGGTCATGCGACCCATCGTAAGGCCGCGCCCGGGAGGCCGAAGATCATGTCCGGTCGGCGCAGCCGGCCCGGGGTGTCGGTTGCGGCCGTTACCCTCGCGGCATGGCTCTCAACACGTCCGCGGAGACTCCCCTGCCCGTCGGTGAGGTGTCGCGGCTCATCGGCGGGTGGATCGACCGGCTGGGGGCTGTCTGGGTCGAGGGGCAGATCACGCAGTTGTCGCGGCGGCCCGGCGCCGGGGTGGTGTTCCTGACGCTGCGCGACCCCTCGTACGACATCTCGATCGGGGTCACCTGCTATCGGCAGACCTTCGACGCGGTGGCCGACATCGTGAGCGAGGGCGCGCGGGTCGTCGTGTACGCCAAGCCCGAGTGGTACGCACCCCGCGGCCAGCTCTCGCTGCGCGCCGCCGAGATAAGGCCCGTCGGGGTCGGTGAACTGCTCGCGCGGCTGGAGCAGTTGAAGAAGACGCTGGCCGCCGAGGGCCTGTTCGCGGCGGAGCGGAAGAAGCCGTTGCCGTTTCTGCCGCAGCTCATCGGGCTGGTGTGCGGACGGGCCTCCGCGGCCGAGCGGGACGTGCTGGAGAACGCCCGGCACCGCTGGCCCGCCGTCCGCTTCGAGGTGCGCAACGTCGCCGTCCAGGGCGTGCACGCCGTCCCGCAGGTCGTACAGGCCGTGAAGGAGCTCGACGAGCTGGGCGACGTGGACGTGATCATCGTCGCGCGCGGCGGCGGCAGCGTGGATGATCTGCTGCCCTTCTCGGACGAGCAGCTGGTGCGCGCGGTCGCCGAGTGCCGTACGCCGGTGGTGTCGGCCATCGGTCACGAGCCGGACAACCCCCTTCTCGACCACGTGGCCGACCTGCGGGCCTCCACACCGACCGACGCGGCCAAGAAGGTCGTACCGGACGTCGGGGAGGAGTACGAGCGGGTGCGGCAGCTGCGGGACCGGGCGCGGCGGTGCGTGGAGGCCTTCGTCGAGCGGGAGGAGCGGGGGCTAGCGCACGCCCTCGCCCGGCCCTCGATAGAGGATCCGCACCGGATGATCGACGAGCGGGCCGACCATGTGGCCTCGCTGGTCGAGCGGTCCCGGCGGACCCTCGGTCATCTCCTCGACCGCGCCGACTCCGAGCTGACGCACACGCACGCGCGCGTGGTGGCCCTCTCCCCCGCCGCCACCTTGAAGCGCGGTTACGCCGTGCTGCAGAAGGCCGACGGGCACGTGGTGCGGGACCCGGCCGAGGTGGCGGCCGAGGAGCCGCTGCGGGCGCGGGTCTCCGAGGGTGAGTTCTCCGTACGAGTCGATGTCTAGGGTGGGCGGATGAGCAGCAAGGTGGCGGAAGAGGCGCTCGGGTACGAGCAGGCCCGGGACGAGCTGATCGAGGTCGTACGACGGCTGGAGGCCGGCGGTACGACGCTGGAGGAGTCCCTGGCGCTGTGGGAGCGGGGCGAGGAGCTGGCCAAGGTCTGCCGGCGCTGGCTGGACGGGGCGCGGGCCCGGCTGGACGCGGCGCTGGCGGAGGAGGCCGGGGACGAGGAAGGCGAGTAGCCGTACACGGGTTCGTGTGAGGCGGATCACCGCGGCCCGTTTTTTGTTGAAGCTTGAATTTCCTTGGCGTACCTTCGTCACGTCAGCATATCCGGACCGCGGTCCGGTACGGAGCCCGACGCCACCCCGAGGAAGATCCCCCATGTCTCTCGTTCTTGACCCCGCCGCCCAGGACCTGCTGTTCCGCGAGGCCCGCACCGCGAACACCTTCACCGACGAGCCGGTCACCGAAGAGCAGGTGCAGGCGATCTACGACCTGGTCAAGTACGGCCCGACGTCCATGAACCAGTCGCCGCTGCGCGTCACGCTGGTCCGCTCCGCCGAGGCCCGTGAGCGTCTGGTGAAGCACCTGGCCGAGGGCAACCAGAAGAAGACCGCCGCCGCCCCGCTGGTCGCGATCCTCTCCGCGGACAACGAGTTCCACGAGGAGCTGCCGCACCTCTTCCCGCACTTCCCGCAGGCCAAGGACATGTTCGCGGGCAGCCGCGAGGCCCGTGAGAAGAACGCCGGCCTGAACGCGGCCCTGCAGGCCGCCTACTTCATCATCGGCGTGCGCGCCGCCGGCCTCGCCGCGGGCCCGATGACCGGCGCCGACCTCGCGGGCATCCAGAAGGAGTTCCTGGACGACGACCACACCCCGCTGATGGTCGTCAACATCGGCAAGCCGGGCGAGGACGCCTGGTTCCCGCGCTCCCCGCGCCTGGAGTACGAGCAGGTCGTCACCACGGTCTGAGCGGGTTCCGTACGACGAGAGGCCCCCGGCGGTGTCGCCGGGGGCCTCTCGCGCGCTCTTACGCGGTCACGACGTCTTCAGCGCCTGAGCCATCTCGGTCAGCTGCTGGAAGGAGCCGGTGCCCGCGACCACGGTCGTCGAGCCCTTGGCGGGCAGCACGAGGGCGTCGTAGCGGCCGCCGGTGTAGCGCGTCCAGGTCCGGCCGTCGATCCGCTGAGTGTTCTTGGTGGCCGTCGCGCCCTGGGTGGCCTGGTCGATGAACTCCGACGGCTTCTGAGTGGACTGCTCGATCTGCACGTACTGACCGTCGGGGGCGTGGAAGCCCAGGTGCCACGCGTCGAAGTTCGCGCCGTCGAAGCGGATCGAGGTCGCTTTCCAGGCCGTCGGCAGGCCCTCGGGGGCGGCCACGGGGTAGGCCGCGGAACGGCGCGCCGTGAGGAGCTCGACGCGGTAGTCCACCCGGGGGATGTCGGGAGCGGAGTCGTCGTGCGGGATGAACACGTAGATGAGCGCCGCCGCGATCCCGATCAGGCCCAGGGAGAGGACCATGTCCCGGACCGTTTTCTGCTTGCCGTTCGAACCTGCCACGCCCCCTATCGTCGCAGGTGCCCGGTCCGCTCATCCGTGGGGTCCCCTGCTCATTTTGTCGGACTGACGATAGAGTCGAGGGTCGAACCCTCATCCGGCCGTCGTCGTATCAGAAAGGTGCGCCTCGATGACCGAGCATCATCACCTGCCGTCCGAGCTCGAAGTCCCCAGCGAAGCCCCCGACCGCAACCTCGCCCTGGAACTCGTCCGGGTGACCGAAGCCGCCGCGATGGCCGCCGGCCGCTGGGTCGGGCGGGGCGACAAGAACGGCGCCGACGGTGCCGCGGTGCGCGCCATGCGGACCCTCGTCCACACGGTGTCGATGAACGGCATCGTGGTCATCGGCGAGGGCGAGAAGGACGAGGCGCCGATGCTCTTCAACGGAGAGCGTGTCGGAGACGGCACGGGGCCGGAGTGCGACATCGCCGTCGACCCGATCGACGGCACGACCCTGACGGCCAAGGGCATGCCGAACGCGATCGCCGTGCTGGCGGCCGCCGACCGCGGGTCGATGTTCGACCCGTCGGCCGTGTTCTACATGGACAAGCTGGTCACCGGGCCCGAGGCGGCGGACTTCGTCGACATCGACGCGCCGGTGTCCGTGAACATCCGGCGGGTGGCCAAGGCCAAGCGGTCGACGCCGGAGGACGTGACGGTGGTGATCCTGGACCGGCCGCGGCACGAGGGGATCATCAAGGAGATCCGGGAGGCGGGCGCGCGGATCAAGCTGATCTCCGACGGTGACGTCGCCGGGTCGATCTACGCGCTGCGCGAGGGCACCGGCGTCGACATGCTGCTCGGCATCGGCGGTACGCCGGAGGGGATCATCTCCGCCTGCGCGGTGAAGTGCCTGGGCGGGACCATCCAGGGCAAGCTGTGGCCGAAGGACGACGCGGAGCGGCAGCGGGCGCTCGACGCCGGGCACGATCTGGACCGGGTGCTGATGACCGACGACCTGGTGTCCGGGGAGAACGTGTTCTTCGTCGCGACCGGCATCACCGACGGCGAGCTGCTGCGCGGCGTGCGCTACCGCTCGGAGACCGCGACGACCGACTCGATCGTGATGCGCTCGAAGTCGGGCACGGTCCGGCGGATCGCCTCCGACCACCGGCTGAGCAAGCTGCGGGCCTACAGCGCGATCGACTTCGACCGGGCCAAGTAGCGGCGGCGGCCGGCGCATGAACAAGGGGGCGCCCCCTGGTGCGGAGGGGGCGCCCGGCTCACGTACGTCTCGCCGCTAGCCCGCCTGCGCTATGCGTCCCTGGGCCCGCGCGGCCTTCTTCAGCTCCATCTCGCGGCGTCGGCGGCGGGCCAGGACCACACGGCGTTCCGCGGCGGTCAGGCCGCCCCAGACGCCGTAGGGCTCGGGCTGCAGCAGGGCGTGTTCACGGCACTCGACCATGACCGGGCAGCGGGCGCAGACCCGCTTGGCCGCCTCCTCGCGGGAGAGCCGGGCGGCGGTGGGTTCCTTGGAAGGGGCGAAGAACAGGCCGGCCTCGTCGCGCCGACACACCGCCTCGGTGTGCCATGGAGCGTCTTGGTCCCTGTCCCGCACTGGCCCCCGCTGGGCCGGTACGGCAGCTACCTGCAGGGACGTATGCGGCGGTTGCAGCACGGTCTACTCCTGACGACGGCTTCGCGAGCGAGAGACGATGCAGCAAGCCCTACCCGCTGTGCGCGCGCCTATGCACTGAGTTCCGAACCGCTGGAATCCACGATTCACACTTGTCAACGGCCCAGGTGTTTGCGCAAACTCCGGTCGACCTTGTGCTGAACGCGATCGAGGATGTCGGCGACGAGCTTGCCCCGCTTGGGCCGCGCCTCCACGTTGCCCAGCACGGCCCAGCCGTCGACGTAGACGACGGGGGCGTCCGGGTCGGACGAATCCAGCGGAGCCACCTCGAAGTTGCCGAGCACACCGCCGCCGGTGCCGCGCAGCGACACGTTCTCCGGGACGCGGACCTCGATGTTGCCGAAGACCGAGACCGCCTTGACCACGACCTGCTGGTACTCGAAGAGGGCCTCGCTGAGGTCTATCTCCACGCTTCCGAAGATCGCGTACGCGTGGATACGGCGGCCGGCCCGCCAGCGGCCCTTGCGCATGGCGCTGCTGAACACCGCCACAACGTTGTCGTCCGGGTCCACCGGGATCGCGCCCACGGTCGGGCGGCTCGGGGCCGCGGCGAAGGCGGGGGCCGCTCGATGGCGGTGGGCGGCCGGCAGGTCCCGGATGAAGACCTCCAGCTCGCCGACCGTCTTGGCGGCGAGCACGCCCTCCACCCGCTCGGCGTGCTCGTCGGCGGTCAGGCGGCCCTCGGCGAGGGCCTCGCGCAGGATGTCGGCGATACGGTCCCGGTCGGCGTCCGAGGCACGCAGCTCCGGCGCCGCGGGGGCGGGTTCGGTGTGCTTCTGAAGGTCCACGGCAGCAGCGTACCCAAACACGATAGATCGCGACACCCCCGACTGAGCCTTACCTCACAGGCTTCCGGCCTTGGACAGGTTCTAGGCTGGTGAGGCCCGCCAACGTCGGCGGGTCGTCGTCTGTCGAGTGAGGAATGGCCCGCGATGCCGCCTAGTTCCCCCCCGCCCAACCCTGCGTTCGCGTACACCGATCTGCTCCCCATGGGAGAGGACACCACCCCCTACCGGCTGGTGACCTCCGAGGGTGTCTCCACCTTCGAGGCCGACGGGCGGACGTTCCTCAAGGTGGAGCCGGAGGCGCTGCGCAAGCTCGCCGAGGAGGCCATCCACGACATCCAGCACTACCTGCGGCCCGCCCACCTCGCCCAGCTCCGCCGCATCATCGACGACCCCGAGGCGTCCGCCAACGACAAGTTCGTCGCGCTGGACCTGCTGAAGAACGCCAACATCGCGGCCGCGGGCGTGCTGCCGATGTGCCAGGACACCGGCACGGCGATCGTCATGGGCAAGCGCGGGCAGAACGTCCTCACCCGGGGCGGCGACGAGGAGGCCCTGAGCCGGGGCATCTACGACGCCTACACCCGGCTGAACCTGCGCTACTCGCAGATGGCCCCGCTGACCATGTGGGACGAGAAGAACACAGGCTCCAACCTCCCGGCCCAGATCGAGCTGTACGCGACCGACGGCGGCGCCTACAAGTTCCTGTTCATGGCGAAGGGCGGCGGCTCCGCCAACAAGTCGTTCCTGTACCAGGAGACCAAGGCCGTCCTGAACGAGGCCTCCATGATGAAGTTCCTGGAGGAGAAGATCCGTTCGCTGGGCACGGCCGCCTGTCCGCCGTACCACCTGGCGATCGTCGTCGGCGGTACGTCCGCCGAGTACGCGCTGAAGACCGCCAAGTACGCCTCCGCGCACTACCTGGACGAGATCCCGGCCGAGGGCTCCGAGCTCGGGCACGGCTTCCGGGACAAGGAGCTGGAGCAGAAGGTCTTCGAGCTGACGCAGAAGATCGGCATCGGCGCGCAGTTCGGCGGCAAGTACTTCTGCCACGACGTACGGGTCGTCCGGCTGCCGCGGCACGGCGCTTCCTGCCCGGTCGCCATCGCCGTCTCCTGCTCGGCCGACCGCCAGGCGCTCGCCAAGATCACGCCCGAGGGCGTCTTCCTGGAGCAGCTGGAGACGGACCCGGCGCGCTTCCTGCCGGAGACGACCGACGAGCACCTCGACGAGTCCTCGGACGTCGTGAGGATCGACCTCAACCAGCCGATGGAGTCGATCCTCGCCGAACTCACCAAGTACCCGGTGAAGACCCGCCTCTCGCTCACCGGTCCGCTGGTCGTGGCCCGTGACATCGCGCACGCCAAGATCAAGGAACGCCTCGACGCCGGCGAGGAGATGCCGCAGTACCTGAAGGACCACCCGGTGTACTACGCGGGCCCGGCGAAGACCCCGGAGGGCTACGCCTCCGGTTCCTTCGGCCCGACGACCGCCGGCCGCATGGACTCCTACGTCGAGCAGTTCCAGGCCGCGGGCGGCTCCAAGGTGATGCTCGCCAAGGGCAACCGCAGCAAGCAGGTCACGGACGCGTGCGGCACCCACGGCGGCTTCTACCTCGGCTCCATCGGCGGCCCGGCCGCCCGCCTCGCCCAGGACTGCATCAAGAAGGTCGAGGTCGTCGAGTACGAGGAGCTCGGCATGGAAGCGGTCTGGAAGATCGAGGTCGAGGACTTCCCGGCGTTCATCGTGGTGGACGACAAGGGCAACGACTTCTTCCAGGATCCTGCTCCGGCGCCGACATTCACCACGATCCCGGTGCGGGGTCCCGGGCTCGCGTAGTGCCTCTGGTGCGGCAGGGGATGGATTTCGCCCCCGCCGCCCCTACCCGGCCCATCCCCAGGGGCTGCCGCCCCTTCGACCCCGCCCAGGGGGCTCCGCCCCCTGACCCCCGTTCGGCCCGAAGGGCCTCGTCCTCAAACGCCGGACGGGCTGGATGGTGCAGCTGGACGAACAAGTCCAACGACTTCTTCCAGGACCCGGCCCCGCAGCCGACGTTCACGTCGATCCCGGTGCGGGGACCGGGGCCGGCCTGATCTCTCGGACGGACGCCCGCCCCTGATTGCGGCAGGGGCGGGCGTCTCTGATCAGCCGCTGCAGAGGACCAGGTTGACCGTGCCGCCCACCGGGACCGTCTTCGGGCTGTGCGGGTCGGCCATGAACACCGAGCCCGGCTTGCAGCCCGTGACCGGCCTCTTGGAGACCGCGCCGAGCTGGAGCTGGGCCTTTGCCAGCAGCTGCTTGGCGTACACCAGGTCCAGGCCCGCGAAGTCGATGGTGAACGAATCCCCGGGCTTGCCGACGACCACGGTGGTGAGCTTGCTCCCGTGCTGGGTGGCGCCCCTGGAGGCGACGGCGCTGTGCGCTTCCTGACCACCGCTCATCGAGGCCAGGGCCGTGCCCCCGCCCGCGACGATCAGCGCGGTGGCGACCGCCGCGATGCCGACGGCCCGCCTGCGCCGGGTGCGGCGGACGATGCCGGGCGCGTCGAATTCGGGCGCGTCGGCGGAGTTCGCGTAACGGTTCATGGCGTTCACCAGTTCCTCTTCGAAGGGTGCGCAGCCGGAGGGCCGCGCCTCGTGCGACGTCATCGGATTCCTCCCTGGGGCTGCCGTGGTGAAGGGCCGGAGAGTGCGGGGAACTGGCTTCTCAGCTTCTCGATCCCCCGGGCCAGCTGCGAGCGCACCGTGCTCGGGGAGATGTCCAGGTCGACCGCTATCTCGGTGTCGGAGAGGTCGTGGAAGTACCGCAGCACCACGACCGTCCGCATCCGCATGGGCAGTTGCTGCAGCGCGCGCACCAACTGGTCCCTGCTGTCGGCCTGTCCGTACTCGTCCCCCGGCGCCACGCGGTCGCCGCTGTCCGGCACGGTCCTGCGGAACCTGCGCCAGCGGTCGTTGGCCAGGTTCACCATGATCCGCCGCACATAGGCGTCGGGGGCGTCCTTGGCCGAGATCGCGCGCCACTTGCGGCAGGCCCGCTCCAGGGTCTCCTGGACCAGGTCCTCGGCCGCGTCACGGTTGCCCGTGAGCACCAGGGCACCCCGGAACAGCGCGGCCGACCGGGCGGCGACGAAAGCGTCGAAGTCCGTCTCCACACGCTCCTCCCTTCCTGTCACCCGTCCTCGACGCGCACGTCCCCCGGTCTGCTGCACGGCCGTGGTGAGACGTGGGTCACAGCACCCGGGTGGCCCAGGAGCCGGAACATCCCCGCCCTCCCGATCGCTGTACGGAACATGAGCGAATACCGGATCGAGCACGACTCCATGGGTGAGGTACGCGTCCCCGCCGAGGCCAAGTGGCGGGCCCAGACCCAGCGCGCCGTCGAGAACTTCCCCATCTCCGGCCAGCACATCGAGCGCGCCCACATCGAGGCGCTCGCCCGGATCAAGGGCGCCGCCGCGAAGGTGAACGCGCGGCTCGGGGTGCTCGACAAGGACATCGCCGAGGCGATCCAGGAGGCGGCCGCGGAGGTCGCCCGGGGCGACTGGGACGAGCACTTCCCGATCGACGTCTTCCAGACCGGTTCGGGCACCTCGTCCAACATGAACACCAACGAGGTCGTCGCCACGCTGGCGAGCGAGCGGCTGGGCCGGGACGTCCACCCCAACGACCACGTCAACGCCTCACAGTCGTCCAACGACGTCTTCCCCTCCTCCATCCACATCGCCGCGACCGCCGCCGTCACCCAGGACCTGATCCCGGCCCTGGAGCACCTGGCCGGCTCGCTGGAGCGCAAGTCGGAGGAGTTCGCGGACGTCGTGAAGTCGGGGCGGACGCATCTGATGGACGCCACGCCCGTGACGCTCGGTCAGGAGTTCGGCGGGTACGCGGCCCAGATCCGGTACGGCGTCGAGCGGCTGCGCGCCTCGCTCCCCCGCCTCGCCGAGCTGCCCCTGGGCGGCACCGCCGTCGGCACCGGCATCAACACCCCGCCCGGGTTCTCCGCGGCCGTCATCGAGGAGGTCGCCCGGGTCACCGGGCTGCCGCTGACCGAGGCCCGCGACCACTTCGAGGCGCAGGGCGCGCGGGACGGCATCGTCGAGACGAGCGGACAGCTCAGGACCATCGCGGTCGGGCTGACGAAGATCGCCAACGATCTGCGCTGGATGTCGTCCGGCCCGCGCACCGGGCTCGCCGAGATCGCGCTGCCCGACCTGCAGCCCGGTTCCTCGATCATGCCGGGCAAGGTCAACCCGGTGATCCCGGAGGCGGTGCTCATGGTCGCCGCGCAGGTCATCGGGAACGACGCCACCGTCGCCACCGCCGGAGCGGCCGGCAACTTCGAGCTGAACGTCATGCTGCCGGTGATCGCGAAGAACATCCTGGAGTCGGTCCGGCTGCTGGCCAACGTCTCCCGGCTGCTCGCCGACCGCACCGTGGACGGCATCACCGCGAACCGGGAGCGGGCCCGTGAGTACGCCGAGTCGTCGCCGTCCGTGGTGACGCCGCTGAACAAGTACATCGGGTACGAGGAGGCCGCGAAGGTCGCCAAGAAGGCGCTGGCGGAGCGGAAGACGATCCGTCAGGTGGTGCTGGAGAGCGGATACGTGGAGCGCGGCGACCTGACCGAACAGCAGCTCGACGAGGCGCTGGATGTCCTGCGGATGACGCGCCCGTAACCGATCGTCGCCGTGGCGAGAACCGTGACGCGCGCCGCAGCGTCGTATGCCTGCGGCACCTAATATCTGTGCATGACGGACGGTGGAGCGGTGAGTACGGGCGTGGCGGGCGGTTCGACGGGCTTCTGGGCCCCCGGGACACAGGTCCTGTGGCGGTACCGGGAGAACGCCGGCGATCGCGTCCACATCGCGCGTCCCGTCACCGTCGTCCGGGACGACGCCGAGCTGCTCGCCGTGTGGCTGGCGCCCGGCACGGAGTGCGTGAGACCGGTGCTCGCCGACGGCACGCCGGTGCACCAGGAGCCGCTGCGCTCGCGGTACACCAAGCCCCGGACCGTCCAGCTCGACCGCTGGTTCGGCACGGGCGTGCTGAAGCTGGCCCGGCCCGGCGAGCCCTGGTCGGTGTGGCTGTTCTGGGAGCCGGGCTGGCGGTTCAAGAACTGGTACGTCAACCTTGAGACACCGCTGGAGCGTTGGGCCGGCGGAGTCGACTCCGAGGACCACTTCCTGGACATCTGTGTGTATCCCGACCGCAGTTGGGCCTGGCGCGACGAGGACGAGTTCGCGCAGGCCCGGCAGGACGGGCTGATGGACGACCACGTGGCCGAACAGGTACGCCGGGCGGGGCTGTCCGCGGTGGAGGTGATCCGCGCCTGGGGCCCGCCGTACAGCGACGGCTGGCAGCACTGGCGCCCGGATCCGTCCTGGGCTGTACCTTCGTTGCCGGAGGACTGGGACCGTACGCCCGCGCACGTGTCCACATGAGACCCTTGATGCGCCCCCGGTCTGCAACCGTAGGATCGTCCTCCGCAAAGTAGTCAGGGGTCGGTGCGCAGCACCTTCGTCGAGGGGCGGTGGTCGGGTGGCGGGTGGACGCGCAGAGGCAACTGTCGGAGTATGCGCTGGGCTTGACCGATCGTCACCGAGGGGCGGCAGGACGTGAGCGAGGGGTACGAGGGCAACACCGGAACGAGCCGTGAACGGTTCGCCGGTGGCACAGGAACATCCTCTGACCACGCGGGAATTCCGTTCCGGGTGCAGGTATTCCGGGTATCGGGATTTCGGCGGGACCAACCGCGCGTACGACGCGCAGCCCCGGACGGACGGATTCGACACGCGTGACGGAGCATCCGATCTCCTTCGAGCGCCCGCAGCCGGGCGCCGACCCCGCGGACGCCCGCGGGGCGCTCCTGCACACCCAGGCACCGGTGGCCACGCCCTCGGCGGCCTTACCCGCACAGGCACGCACCGGGGAGACACCGTCGACGCCGGGTACGGCCACGCCGTGCGGCAAGGGAAAGGAACCGGCCTCGCCCTCCGACATCAGCGGCCCCGAGCACTCCCAGCCCGCGGCCGTGGAACCCGACACCCATCGCCCGCGGCCCGTGCCGGAGTCCATCCCGGCGCAGCCGGGCACCGAGCCGGACCGGCCGCAGGACGGCCCCGAGCGCCGTACCGGACAGGGGCTGCCGCCCGGGCGGCCCACACCCATGCGGCGGGACGGGGACCGGCTCAGGTTCGTGGGAGCGGCGACCCGGCGGATCGCCCGGGGCATCGACCTGGACGAGATCGTCATGGGTCTGTGCCGGGCGACCGTGCCGACGTTCTCCGACGCGATCCTGGTCTATCTGCGCGATCCGCTGCCGGTCGGTGACGAGCGTCCCATGGGCCCGCTGGTGCTGCGGCTGCGGCGCACCGACCGCATCCCGACCGAGCGGGACACCGAGGGCTTCTCACCGGCGCTCCAGCCGGAGCCGGCCGAGCTGTCGGAGCTGGACACGCTGGGCGCCGAGCTGTGCGAGGTGCGGCCCGGCAGCGCGCTCGCGGAGGTGCTGCGCGGGGTGCGGCCGGTCTTCACGGACGCGCCCGGCGCCCACGCCGCGCTGCCCGAACTGCTCGGCGACGGCGGCGAACTGGCCGTGCCCGGCGGGCAGCGCGCGATCCTCGCCCCGCTGCGGGGCCGGCGCCGGGTGATCGGCGCCGCGCTGTTCCTGCGCCGCCCGGAGCGCATCCCCTTCGAACCGGACGACCTGCTGGTCGCCGCCCAGCTGGCCACGCACAGCGCGCTGGGCATCGACAAGGCGGTGCTGTACGGCCGTGAGGCGTACATCGCCGACGAGCTGCAGCGCACGATGCTCCCGGAGACCCTCCCGCGCCCCACGGGCGTCCGGCTGGCGTCGCGCTATCTGCCGGCCGCGGAGACGGCACGGGTGGGCGGCGACTGGTACGACGCGATCCCCCTGCCGGGCAGCCGGGTCGCGCTGGTCGTCGGTGACGTGATGGGTCACTCCATGACGTCGGCGGCGATCATGGGCCAGCTGCGGACGACGGCCCAAACGCTCGCGGGACTGGACCTGCCCCCGCAGGAGGTCCTGCACCACCTCGACGAGCAGGCCCAGCGCCTCGGCACGGACCGCATGGCGACCTGTCTGTACGCCGTCTACGACCCCGTCTCGCACCGCATCACCATCGCCAACGCGGGCCATCCGCCGCCGGTGCTGCTGCATCTGGGCGGGCGGGCCGAGGTGCTGCGGGTGCCGCCGGGCGCGCCGATCGGCGTCGGCGGCGTCGACTTCGAGGCCGTGGAGCTGGACGCGCCGGCCGGGGCGACCCTGCTGCTGTACACCGACGGGCTGGTGGAGTCCCGGCTGCGGGACGTGTGGACCGGCATAGAGCAGCTGCGCGAGAAGCTCGCCGCGACCGCGGCGCTGACGGGACCGGACCATCCGCCGCCACTGGAGGCGCTGTGCGACGAAGTGCTCGACATGCTCGGACCGGGCGACCGGGACGACGACATCGCACTGCTCGCGGCCCGCTTCGACGGGATCGCGCCGAGTGACGTGGCGTACTGGTTCCTGGAGCCGGAGGACGCGGCCCCCGGCCGTGCCCGGCGACTCGCCCGGCGGGCACTGGCCCGCTGGGACATGGAGGACCTGAGCGACTCGGTCGAGCTGCTGGTGAGCGAGGTCGTCACGAACGCGGTGCGGTACGCGTCGCGTCCGGTCACCCTGCGATTGCTGCGGACCGACGTGCTGCGCTGCGAAGTGGGCGACGACGTGCCCCAGTTGCCGCGGCTGCGCCAGGCCCGGGCGACCGACGAGGGCGGCCGCGGGCTGTACCTCGTCAACCGGCTGGCACGGCGGTGGGGGGCGACCCGGCTGAGTACGGGGAAGGTCGTCTGGTTCGAACTCAGCAAGACGGCCGTACCGAGCTGACGAAGTGAGGAGGGGCGCCCGGTGTGATCACCGGGCGCCCCTCCTTCTTGCCGTCTACTGACCGCCGTTCGGATTCAGCGGATCCACCGGGGGCGACGGGGAGTTGGACGGGCTGTTGCTGGGAGAGTTCGACGGGCTGTTGCTGGGAGAGTTCGACGGGGAGTTGCTCGGCTTGTTCGACGGGGTGCTGCTCGGCGTGTTGGACGGGGTGTTGCTCGGGGTGTTCGACGGGGAGTTGCTGGGGGTGCTCGACGGAGTCTCCGACGGCTGGACCGCAGCGCCCTGGGTGGTGTCCAGTTCGAACTTGGTGACGCTGTCCATCACACCGAAGGTGTAGGCGGCCCAGATCCGGGCCGGGTAGCTGCCACCGTTGATACGGCCGCTCGGGCTTCCGGGGACATTGCCCGTGGCGCCCGTCATCGGGACCTGGGCGTGCGACTTGGGGTCCTCGCCGAACAGGCCGACGGAGGTCACCAGGTTCGGCGTGAAGCCGGTGAACCAGGCCGACTTGTTGTTGTCGGACGTACCCGTCTTGCCGGCCACCTGCTGGCCGTCGCGCTCCGGGTTGCTCGCCACCGACGTCTTGGCCGTACCGTCGTCGACCACGCCCGTGAGGACCGAGGTCACCGTGTCGGCTGCCTGGGGGGTGATGACCTGGTCGCCGACGGGGTTCGGGAAGCTGACCGCCTGGTTCTTGCGCTCGGCCGACTTGATGATCGTCGGGGTGACCTTCTTGCCGTGGTTGTCGAGGGTGGCGTAGATGCCGGCCATCTCCATCGGGCTGGCGCCCATGGAGCCCAGCGTCTGCGCGGGAACCGCCTGCATGCCCTTGGTGTCCATGCCGAGCTTGCCGGCGACGGTCATCACCTCCTGCATGCCCACGTCGACACCCATCTGCGCGAAGACCGAGTTGACGGAGTCGTTCATCGCCTTCTGGACGGTGATCTTCCCGTAGTTCTGCTTGTCCTCGTTGGGCGGGGCGAAGCCGACCTTGGTGCCGTTGTCGACCACCTGGCGGCCGCTCGTGCCGTCGTAGATCGTGTTCGCGTCGATGGCCCGGCCGTCCTGGGTCTTCGCGTCCTCGTTGAGGGCGGCGGCCAGGATGACCGGCTTGAAGGTGGAGGCGGGCTGGTAGTCCTTGCGCGTCGCGTTGTTCGTGTAGTGCTTGAAGTAGTCGACGCCGCCGTACAGGGCGACGACCTTGCCCGTCTTCGGGTCGACGGAGACCGCGCCGGCCTGGACGACGCCGTCGACCTTCCGCTTCTTCTCGTTGAGCTTGCTGGTCAGCTGCTGCTTGACCGACTGCTCCAGCGACTTCTGCTTCTTCTTGTCGATGTTCAGGGTGACGGTCCAGCCGCCCTGGGTCACCAGCGCCTCGGCGTCATTGAGGTTGGAGGCGGTGCCGTTGGCCACGAGCTGCCGCTCCAGCGCCGCGTTGGCCGCGTCCACCAGGTAGCCGGTCTGCCCCTCCATGCCGGGCGCCGCCTTGGGCGCCTTCGGCACCGGGAACTTCAGGGCCTGACGCTTGCCCGCGTCCAGCCAGTTCATCTTGACCATGTTGTCCAGGACGTAGTTCCACCGGGCCTGCGCCAGCCTCTTGCCGGTGTCGGTGGCGATCGCCCAGTCGTACTGGTTCGGCGCCTGGAGGAGCGCCGCGAGGTACGCGCCCTCCTGGACCGTCAGCTTCTGGGCGTCCTTGTGGTAGTACGCCTGCGCCGCGGCCTGGATGCCGTAGGCGCCCCGGCCGTAGTAGCTGGTGTTGATGTAGCCGGCGAGGATGTAGTCCTTGGACTTCTGGCGGTCCAGCTTCAGCGAGATGACCAGTTCCTTCAGCTTGCGCGTGACGGTCTGGTTCTGGGTCAGGTAGTAGTTCTTGACGTACTGCTGGGTGATCGTCGAACCGCCCTGCGCGCCCTTGCCGGAGAGCGTGTTGAGCAGGCCTCGGGCCGTGCCCCTCAGGTCGACGCCGGAGTCCTTGTAGAAGGTCTTGTTCTCGGCGGCGACGAAGGTGTGCTGGACGTCCTTGGGGACCTCGGCGAGGTCGACGGTCTCCCGGTTGAGCTTGCCGCTGCGGGTGAGGATCGAGCCGTCGCTGTACTTGTACACGTTGCTCTGCAGCGTGGCGTCGGCGTTCGCGGCCGGTATGGGGGTCATGACGTACAGCGCGACGAAGGCGCCCATGCCGAGCAGGCAGAGGGCGAAGATCGTGCCGACGATCTTCTTCCAGGTGAAGAGCCGGCGTATGAAGCTCCGGCCGTCCTTGCCCTTCCCCTTGCCCTTGGGCTTGCCCCGGCCCTTGGCCGCCTTGCGGGCCGCCGCCCGGCCGCCGATGACGGTGGGCTCCATCGTGTCCGTGCCGCCCGCCGGCGCCGCCGGTGCGGACGAGCGCGTAGGGGGCGCCGCGCGGCGGCCACCGCGCTGTCGCGCTCGTCTCTCTTCGGCCCGTCCCATGAGTCCGATCCGCTCCGCTTCGTTCATGTGTGCTCACGAGTCACACAGGTTCGCCGCTCAGGTCAGCTCAGAAAGCTAACACCAGGAGATAGGGCAAAGGTCCGTCGATCCGGCCTTTTGCGGGCGTGACAATCAGCACCCGTTCCATAGGAACCGACGGATCAGAGCGGTTCAGGGTTGCTCTGCGGGGGTAAAGTGATATCACTTAGATAGAGCCGAGCTAGGTAAGAATTCGGCCAATCAGACCGTGAGAGACGTACGAGAACGGGGGACCGTCCATGTCCGCACAGGACTCCGCACCCACCGCCGACATACCGGAGATGCCCGCGCCACGGGTGCGGGAGGTGACCGCGCACAGTATCGGCGGGGCGCTCGCGCTGCTGCTCGGGCTGGTCGGGCTGCTGATCGCCGTCGTGCTGTTCGTGGCCGCCTCGGCGAATCCCGGCTTCGCGGTCGGCGGCGTCGTCGTCCTCGTCGCCGCGCTCATCTCCCTGCGTGGCCTGAACACCGTGGCACCGGGCGAGGCGCGGGTGGTGCAGCTCTTCGGGCGCTACCGGGGGACGATCCGGCAGGACGGGCTGCGCTGGGTCAACCCGTTCACATCGCGCACGAAGATTTCCACCCGTGTACGCAACCACGAGACCGCGGTGCTGAAGGTGAACGACGCCTACGGCAATCCGATCGAACTGGCCGCCGTGGTGGTCTGGAAGGTGCGGGACACCGCCCAGGCGACGTTCGAGGTCGACAACTATCTGGAGTTCGTCGCCACGCAGACCGAGGCGGCCGTACGGCACATCGCCATCGAGTACCCCTACGACGCGCACGAGGAGGGCGGGCTGTCGCTGCGCGGCAACGCCGAGGAGATCACCGAGAAGCTCGCCCTCGAACTCCACGCGCGCGTGGAGGCGGCCGGTGTGCAGATCATCGAATCCCGGTTCACCCATCTCGCGTACGCTCCCGAGATCGCCTCGGCGATGCTCCAGCGGCAGCAGGCGGGAGCCGTCGTGGCGGCCCGGCGGCAGATCGTGGACGGAGCGGTCGGGATGGTCGAGGCGGCGCTCGCCAGGATCTCCGAGAGGGACATCGTGGAACTGGACGAGGAGCGCAAGGCGGCGATGGTGTCCAACCTATTGGTGGTGCTGTGCGGGGACCGCGCGCCGCAGCCCGTACTCAACACCGGGACCCTCTACCAGTGACGGAACCCTCCGAGAGCGCCACGCCCGGGCGCCGGCCGCAGCAGCGCAAGCAGGTGCTGCTGCGGCTGGACCCGGCCGTCTACGAGGCGCTCGCCCGCTGGGCCGGCGACGAGCTGCGCTCCGCCAACGCCCAGATCGAGTTCCTGCTGCGCAGGGCACTGAAGGAGGCGGGGCGCCTTCCCGGGGACGCGGGGCCCATCCCCAGAAGGGGCCGGCCACCGACGCCACCCCAGTGACGGAGTTGTGACATTCGGCCCTCACCTGCGGGGCCCCACGCCCCGCCATGATCTACACACCGTGCGTATACATGATGGGTATACACGCCGTGTACAGTCCTCGCCATGTCCATCGGTCACACCCTTCTGGGGCTCCTTGAGTCCGGGCCGCGCCACGGTTACGACCTGAAGCGGGCCTTCGACGAGAAGTTCGGTCACGACCGGCCGCTGCACTACGGCCAGGTCTACTCGACGATGTCCCGGCTGCTGAAGAACGGCCTCGTCGAGGTCGACGGCATCGAGGCGGGCGGCGGGCCCGAGCGCAAGCGGTACGCCATCACCGACGCCGGGATCACCGACGTCGAGCGGTGGCTCGCGACGCCGGAGGCCCCCGAGCCGTACCTCCAGTCGACGCTCTACACCAAGGTCGTCCTCGCGCTGCTGACGCACCGCAACGCGGCCGACATCCTCGACACCCAGCGTGCCGAGCACCTGCGGATGATGCGCATCCTGACGGATCGGAAGAGGAAGGGCGACCTCGCCGACCAGCTCATCTGCGACCACGCCCTCTTCCATCTCGAGGCCGACCTGCGGTGGCTGGAGCTCACCGCGGCGCGTCTCGACAAGCTCGCCGAGGTGGTGGCCAAGTGACTCCTGCCGGTTCCCTGCTGATCGCCGACGACCTGCACAAGGCGTACGGTCCGACGGTCGCCCTCGACGGCGCCGAGTTCTCCATCCACCCGGGCGAGGTCGTCGCCGTGATGGGCCCCTCCGGGTCCGGCAAGTCGACGCTGCTGCACTGCCTCGCCGGAATCGTGCCGCCCGACTCGGGTTCGATCATCTACAACGGGCGCGAGATGGCGACCATGAGCGACGCCGAGCGCAGTGCGCTGCGGCGCTCGGAGTTCGGGTTCGTCTTCCAGTTCGGGCAGTTGGTGCCGGAACTGACCTGCGTCGAGAACGTCGCCCTGCCCCTCAGGCTGAACGGCACCCCCCGCAAGGAGGCCGAGCGGACCGCGCTGACCTGGATGGAGCGCCTCGAGGTCGACGATCTGCGCAAGAAGCGGCCCGGCGAGGTCTCCGGCGGTCAGGGGCAGCGGGTCGCCGTCGCCCGGGCGCTGGTCACCAGCCCGCGTGTGCTGTTCGCCGACGAGCCGACCGGCGCGCTCGACTCGCTCAACGGCGAGCGCGTGATGGACCTGCTGACGGACGCGGCCCGGTCCACCAACGCGGCCGTCGTGCTCGTCACGCACGAGGCGCGGGTGGCCGCCTACTCGGACCGCGAGATCGTCGTACGGGACGGCAAGTCCCGGGACATGGAGCGGGTCGTATGACACTGCGGGGGTGGGCCGGGGATCTGGCCATGGGGGTGCGGTTCGCCTTCGCGGGCGGCCGTGAGGGGTGGACGCGGGCCGTGCTGACGGCCGTCGGCGTCGGCCTCGGTGTGGCGTTGCTGCTGCTGACCACGGCGATACCGAGCGCGCTGTCCGCACGGAACCAACGCGGCACCGACCGGGACGACTTCACGTACAGCGGGAAGGTACTCCCGAAGGCGGACGACACGCTGATCATCGGCAGGGCCGACACGACGTTCCGCAGCAAGGACGTACGGGGGCGGCTGCTGGAGCCGGAGGGGACGCGGTCCCCGCTGCCACCGGGAGTCGCGAAGTTCCCGGCGAAGGGCGAGATGGTCGTCTCGCCCGCGCTGGAGAAGCTGCTGAAGTCCGGTTCCGGCGAGCTTCTGCGGGACCGCCTGCCCTACCGGGTGACCGGGACGATAGGACACTCCGGGATCATCGGGCCCGGCGAACTCGCCTACTACGCGGGCGCGACCGGGCTGGAGAACCATCTCGCCACTGGCTACGTCGAGCGGATCCACTACTTCGGTCCCTCCGCCCAGCATCAGCCGGACAAGCTCGACCCGATCCTGCTGCTGCTCATCATGATCATCTTTGTGGTGCTGCTGCTGCCCGTCGGTGTGTTCATCGCGGCCGCCGTGCGCTTCGGCGGCGAGCGCCGCGACCGCAGGCTCGCGGCGCTGCGACTGGTCGGGGCGGACGGGCGGATGGCGCGCCGGATCGCGGGGGGCGAGGCGCTCGCGGGGGCGCTGCTCGGCCTCGTGCTCGGCACCGTCTTCTTCCTGGCCGGGCGGCAGTCGGCCGGGCTGCTCGTGGTCCGGGACATCAGCGTGTTCCCGAGCGACCTCAATCCCTCGCCCGCGCTGGTCGTGCTGGTCGCCGTCGCCGTGCCGGCCGCGGCCGTGCTGGTGACCCTGTTCGCGCTGCGCGGAGTCGTCATCGAACCGCTCGGTGTGGTCCGTACGGCGAAGCCGCCGCGCCGGAGGCTGTGGTGGCGGCTCCTGCTGCCGCTGGGCGGGCTCGGGTTGCTGTACCCGATGGTCGGACAGGGCAACCGCAACGGGGACTTCAACGAGTGGATGGTGATCGGCGGCACCGTCCTGCTGCTGATCGGCGTCACCGCGCTGCTGCCGTGGGTCGTGGAGGCCGTGGTGAACCGGCTCGACGCCGGCAGCGTCTCCTGGCAACTGGCCGTGCGAAGGCTGCAGTTGAGCAGCGGGTCGGCCGCCCGCATGGTCAACGGCATCGCGGTCGCGGTGGCCGGGGCGATCGCCCTGCAGATGCTGTTCTCGGGCGTGCAGCACGACTACGTCAAGGCGACCGCCGACGATCTGCGCCGCGCGCAGCTCCAGATCAACCTGCAGGGCCATGTCACGCCGGAGCTGCTGCGCACCCAGTTCGCCCACACCAAGGGCGTGCGCAGCGCGCTGACCCTGGCCACGGGCTCGGTGGGCGACCGGGCGAAGGACCCGCAGAACTCGACCGAGGTGGCCGTCGGCAGCTGCGCCGAACTGCGCGAGGTGGCACGGCTGACGTCCTGCCGCGAGGGCGACGTCTTCCGGATCACCGGCCGCGGCGAGTACGACGACGCCGCGAAGTTCGCCAAGCCGGGCACCACCCTGTGGTTCGAGGGCTACAGCGACGCCAGCCACGTGTCGGTGAAGATGCCCGCCGGGATCAAGACGGCCGGCATGCGCGAGGACCCGACCGGCTACGAACGCGGCGGTCTGCTGTTCACCTCGGGCGCGCTGCCCGGGGCCGCGGTGGCCGAGCTGGCCCAGGAGGCGTTCGTCGCGGTGGACTCCTCGGTGCCGGACGCCCGCGAGTACGCGCGCAACACCGCCGCGCGGCTCGATCCACTGGCTGATGTGTACGCCCTGACGGAAGGCAAGGTGAATCTGCAGTTCCGTTCCATCCGCACCGGCCTGTTCGTCGGCGCGACCTGCGTCCTGATGCTGATCGGCGCGAGTCTGCTGGTCTCCCAGCTGGAGCAGTTGCGGGAGCGCAGGAAGCTGCTGTCGTCGCTGGTCGCCTTCGGCACCCGGCGCCGCACGCTGAGCCTGTCGGTGCTGTGGCAGACGGCGGTCCCGATCGGGCTGGGGCTGGCGCTGGCCTCGGTGGTCGGACTGACCCTGGGCGCGGTGCTGCTGCGGATGACCGGCGAGTCGGTGACCGTGGACTGGGCGAGCGTGCTGTCCATGACGGGCATCGGCGCCGCCGTGGTCCTCGCGGTGACCGTGCTCAGTCTGCCGCCGCTGCTGCGGCTGATGCGCCCGGACGGCCTGCGCACCGAGTAGGCGGTTCCCGGGCGCCGGGCCCCTCCCCCTGCGACGGGGAGGGGCCCGGCCCGTTCACAGGCTGTAGCTCTGCACCACCCGTCGTACCTGCGCGAACAGCATCCCCACGTTGACGGACTTGCGGCAGACGACGACCGCGACGACGTCCTGCTGCTCGTTCATCCGCACGAACAGGTGGGTGAGGTTCTCGCTGTTGACGAGGATCTCCTGGAAGAAGTGGTTCTCGCTCTGCATCCCGCGTCGTTCCTTGAAGACGTCCTCGATCATCACCACCGTGCGGCCCTGGAACAGGTCGAGGGTGGCGCCCGCGAGCAGGTCCAGGACCTCCGGCGGGTGGTTGTCGACCGTCTCGTACGACAGCAGCATGCCGGTCGACATGTCGACGACGCCCGAGGCCACACAGTCGGGCGCGTCCGTACGGAGAGACTTGACCAGGCCCATCACCTGGTCGGAGAAACCGGGGGTCATACGCTTCGTCGCCATCCCTTCAGACTCCTTCAGCCGTCTTGTTCATGAGGATCGAACCGATCCGGTCGAGCGCCGGCTGGGTCGCCCGGTGCAGCCTGTCGACGTCCAGGCCCTCGTCGCCGAGGACGACCATCAGGGCCGTGTCGCCGACGGCGTAGAAGGCGGCACAGCCGTGGCTGCCGTAGGTAACCGTCCGGCGCAGGGTGCCCCGGGCGGTCGCCTGGGCGGTGCGCCGGGCGAGGCCGAGACCGGCCGCGGCGAGCGCGGCGAGTCCCTCCGGGTCGATCGAGTCGGCGGTGTCGGCGGCGATGAGCAGCCCGTCGGACGCCGCGACCGCGGTATCGGTGATGCCGGTCACCTGCTCCCGCAGGCCGCGCATCTCGTGCGCCAGGGCTTCGTGATCCATGTAATCAACTCCTCCTTACTGCTGGGCATGTGTTCATCCGGGGCTTCCGTTCATCTCGGGCTTCCGTTCATCTCGGGCTTCCGTTCCTGAGGCGGAAGAAGCCGCCCGGGCGGCGGCGGGGCAGGTCGACGGGCGAGGGCTGCTCGGGCGGGGGCGGGGCGGGCGGCGGGGGTGTGCGGTGCCGCAGGCCCTCGGGGGGTGTGTGGACCGGGATCGGGGTGGGCGCCGGCGCGCACTCCAGTAGTCCCTCGGCGAGCATGCGGGCCACCTCCACGGTGACGGTGTAGACCCCGCGCCCGGTCCGGAAGGCGAGGTCGCGGGAGGTACGGCGGCCATCGGCATGGGTGAGCAGATCCCACCGCAGCTCACTGAACGGGCCGTCCGACTCCCTCACGGGCCGGGGGCGTTCGCGGTCCGGGTGGACGGGGTGGGGCATAGCGGCGAGCGCGGCGAGCTTGCGGGAGGCGTCCTGCAGCAACCGGGAGGGCGGCTCGCCGACGGCGACCGGGGCGGGCGGTTCGAGGCCGGGGGCGGCGTGCTCGCAGTCCTCCACCCGGCCCGCGACGATCGCGAACGCGGCGTCCCGCAGGGCCATCGTGCACACCACCCTGAGCTGGGCGGCCCCGGCGAACCCGTGCGCGATCAGCCCCGTGCCCGGCCAGCGCGCTCCCCCGGCCTCCCGCACCAGCGCGGCCCACTGCTCCCCGCTCACCCGCCCCGAGCGCAGCAGCAGCGCCTCAGCGCCGGGTGCCCCCGGCGACTCGACGGAGACGACGAGACCGCCGCGCAGATGGAACACCCCGCCCGGTGTCCCGGCCACCCGCAGCTCCCCCGTGAGCCCCTCCCGTCCGCATGCGGCCAGGGACCGCGCCAGCAGCTCGTAGCCCGACATCACGCCCCTCGCCCTGCCGCAGGTCGCACATACGCCTGACGCGTAGCGCTGAGGGGGGAATGTGTATCAGTCCGCGCGCATATTCCGGCCGGAGATTTCCGACCTGTCCCCGGATGGCGGAAGTTGAGCCCGGGGGCCGCGCAAATAGCTTTGTTCGGCGCGCATTTGATCGAACACCGGGGGTGTTTCGAACGCCGGTCGCGGCGCCTCAGAAGCGTGCCGAACGGCCTCTCCGGTGTCGGCGGACAGGTTGGTCGGCACCCGGGCGGGGCCCGACGGGAGCAGCGACGCACAGGGTTTCTTGGCGCAGGAGGACGGAAACAGCGGCGCACAGGGATTCTTGGCGCAGGAGGACGGGAGCACCGCCGTCCCGGACGGGCGCGGCCCCGCTCACTCCCCGCTCACTCCTGCCGGGCGGAGTCCCCTGTGTCGCCCTCGGCGGCACCCGGGGCCGCCCCCACGGACTCTCCCTCGGTCCGAACCGCCGCGTCCTCGATCACCGGCCCGGCATCGGCGGGTTCACCGGCGTCAGTACCGGCGGCCGCCTGGCGCTCCGCGTCGTACGCCCGCAGATAACCCACCACCGTGTTCGTCACCGCCACCAGTGGTACGGCGACCACCGCGCCGCCGATGCCCGCCACCATGCCGCCCGCGGCGACCGTGAGGACCACCGCGAGGGGGTGGACGCGGACCGCGCGGCCGAGGATGAAGGGCTGCAGGATGTGGCCCTCGATCTGCTGGACCGCGAGGACCACGACCAGCGTCATCACCGCGGTGAACACGCCCTGGGTGACCAGTGCGACGACCACCGCGAGCGCGCCGGAGGCCACCGCGCCGACTAGCGGGATGAAGGAGAACAGGAAGATGAACACGGCCAGCGGCACGGCCATGGGGACGTCGAGGAAGTAGATGCCGATGCCGATGAAGATGGCGTCGATGAGGGCCACCAGGACCGTGCCGCGGACGTAGGCGGTCAGCGTCCGCCAGGCACGCGGGCCGGCGCCGGCGACCGCGGGCCGGGCCGCCGCGGGGACCAGCTTCAGGGACCACTCCCAGATGCGCCGGCCGTCGTAGAGCAGGAACAGCGTCGAGAAGAACGTCAGCAGGATGCCGGTGAGCGCCTCCACGACGACCTGGACGCCCTCCAGACCGAAGGAGGTGATCTGGTCGGTGTTGGCGCCGACCGCCTCCCGCAGGTTCTTGGCGATCTGGTTGATCTGCTTGTCGGTGACGTGGAAGGGGCTCTTCAGCAGCCAGTTGCGCAGATCGTCGATGCCGTTCTGGATCTGGTCGGAGAGGTTGTCGATGTTCTCCATGACCTGCCAGGTCACGAACCAGCCCAGCAGTCCCAGGATCACGAAGCCGAAGATCGCGGTGAGGGCGGTGGCGGGCCCGCGCGGGACGCCGTGCCGCTTCAGGCGGGCCACCGTCGGCTGCAGCAGCGCGGTGATGAGCAGCGCGATGACGAAGGCGAAGACGACGAGTTGTACGGCGCTGATGACCCGCATCAGCACCCAGACGGTGCCCGCGAGCACCAGCAGCCGCCAGCCCGCCTCGGCGGCCACCCGGACACCCCAGGGCACGGCCTGGGCGGGGTCGGGGCGGGCGGGGGCCGGGTGGACCTCGATGACGTGGTCGACGTGATCGACGTGATCGACGTGGTCGTTCCGGTCGCCGGCGCGTGCGGGCTGTTTCTCGGTGCGGACGGGCCGGGCGGACCTGCGGGGCGGGGGGCCGACCTCGGCCTCCTCCCGCTCCACCTCGGCGCGGCGCTCGTCCAGCCGCTCGCTCACCTCGGTGAGACCGGCGCCGAGCCGGCCGAGCCACCCTGGCACTCGCGACATGATCCGTCCTCTTCCCCCGCGTACCCGGGTGCTGGCCACCACTCCCCCCTGGAGTCGTTCGCGTCCGACCGTACAGGGCGACAGCCCCTCCCCCTAGGACGGGGAGGGGCTGTCGAAGGTTGAGAGCGGGGCGCGGGACCCCGACGGCTCAGTACCAGTGGTTGGCTTCCCAGAAGGACTGCGCCGCGCACGGGCTGCCGTAGCGGCTGTTCATGTAGTTCAGGCCCCACTTGATCTGCGTGGCCGGGTTGGTCTGCCAGTCGGAGCCCGCCGAGGAGTACTTCGAGGCGGGCAGGGCCTGGAAGAGACCGTAGGCACCGGAGGAGGCGTTGATCGCGTGGTAGTTCCAGCTGGACTCGTGGTCCACGATGTAGCTGAAGCACTGGAACTGGCCGGCCGGCACCATCTGCCGGGCCATCGACTGGATCTCGGCGACGCTGTACGAGCTCTGGACCGGGAAGTCGGCGCTGCTGCGGCTCGCGGCGGACTTGGCCTGGGCGCGCTCCTTGGCCTCCTTCGCCGCCTTCTCGGCGGCGGCCTTCTTGGCCACGGCGGTGTCGGCGGCAGCCTTGCGGGCGGCCTCCTCGGCGTCCTTCTTGGCGCTCGCGTCCGCCTGGATGGCCTGGGCGTCGGCCTGCTGCGTCAGGGACGCGGTCTGCACCTGGGCCTGCTGGCCCGCGGGTATGTCCGCGAGCAGCGTGGTGTCGGCTGCCGTCGCCTCGGCGTCGTTGTTCTGCGCGACGCTGCCCGAGGCAACGCCCACGACACTTCCGACGGCGGTGACCGCGGTGGCCGAGGCCACTGCGAATCCCCGGACCGAAATCCGGCTCACACGGTTTCCTTCCAGCATCGCCCGCTTCGGTGACCCTGGCGGACGCAATCGTGCCCCTAGACGCTGGCCTCCCAACTGCGGGGTCACGGGAGGCACGGGCCCGGTGGGCAACTCCCGTGCGGGGAGCGCCGCGTGGTGCTCGGGCGGCATACGACGACCGGTATGGAGTTGACGGGTGGTGCTTCTGTGGCGCCGTACCGCTGGGGGTACAGCTGTGTCGTATGCGGGGCCTGACAGGAGTGAGACTCTGCCGTACGCGGACGCCGGGTGGCAATTCCGAGTTGCGTGTGAAAGCTCACATCCGGTTTGGCCCTGGGGATTTCGCGAAACCACCACACGTGAAAGCGCCGCCCCACTAGGCTCACAGCCTTTGCGGGACGGCGCCAACTGGTGCGCGATCGGTCAGATTTGCCCGTCTTCCAGCATTTCGGTCACCAGGGCGGCGATCTGGGACCTCTCGGACCTCGTCAGGGTCACATGGGCGAAGAGCGGGTGCCCCTTCAGCTTCTCGACGACGGCGACGACACCGTCGTAGCGGCCTACGCGCAGATTGTCCCGCTGTGCCACGTCATGGGTGAGAACCACCCGTGAATTGGCGCCGATCCGGGAGAGAACGGTCAGCAGGACGTTCCGTTCCAGCGACTGCGCCTCGTCCACGATCACGAACGCGTCGTGCAGCGAACGGCCGCGGATGTGGGTGAGCGGCAGGACCTCGAGCATCCCGCGCGCGGTGACCTCCTCGATGACCTCGCGGCTGGTGACCGCGGACAGCGTGTCGAAGACCGCCTGCGCCCAGGGGCTCATCTTCTCGGCCTCGGAGCCCGGCAGATAGCCCAGCTCCTGCCCGCCCACCGCGTACAGCGGACGGAAGACCATCACCTTCTGGTGCTGGCGGCGCTCCAGGACCGCCTCCAGACCCGCGCACAGCGCGAGCGCCGACTTGCCGGTGCCGGCCCGGCCGCCCATCGAGACGATCCCGACGTCCGGGTCGAGCAGCAGGTCGAGCGCAATCCGCTGCTCGGCACTCCTGCCCTTGATGCCGAAGGCCTCCCGGTCTCCGCGCACCAGGCGGACGTTGCCCTCCGCCGTGACCCGGCCGAGCGCCTTGCCGCGCTCGGAGTGGATGGTCAGGCCGGTGTGCACGGGCAGGTCGGACGCCTCGGGGACGTAGACGTGCCCCTCCTCGAAGAGGATGTCCACCTGCTCGGCGGGCAGGGTCAGCTCGGACATCCCGGTCCAGCCGGAGGAGTCCGTGATGGCGAGTTCCGCGCGGTACTCCTCGGCGAGGAGGCCCACGGAGGACGCCTTGATCCGCAGCGGCAGGTCCTTCGACACGACGGTGACGTCGAACCCCTCGGCCTGCAGATTGCGGGCGACCGCGAGGATGCGGGAGTCGTTGTCCCCCAGGCGGTAGCCGGTCGGCAGAACGCTGGGGTCCGAGTGGTTGAGCTCGACACGGACGGTCCCGCCCAGCTCCCCGATCGGAATGGGGGCGTCGAGGCGGCCGTACTTCACCCGGAACTCGTCGAGCAGACGCAGGGCCTGCCGGGCGAAGTAACCGAGTTCGGGATGGTGCCGCTTCGCCTCCAGCTCCGTGACCACCACGATGGGGAGCACGACCTCGTGCTCGTCGAAGCGGCTCAGGGCGTTCGGGTCGGCCAGCAGGACGCTGGTGTCGAGAACATAGGTGCGCCGGTCTGGCTTGTGGCGCTTTGTGCTGGTCACCACGGAAGGACGTACCCCCTCGGATGAGGTCGGGGAGCGACGGAGTGGAGCTGGACCGGTCGACGGCCGCGATGCACGGGCCGAGAACCGGCCCTCCGCCTTGTCTTCCGTGCTGGAACCGCACGGTCGGGCTGGTGCAAAGGGCCTCCCGGGCGGACGGCCCCGTGCCGCCCGCTGAGATCCGACACCCGTGGTTCGGGCATCGACCTGACTGGCTTATGCCCTCGAACATGCGTCACCATGCCGACACGAATGACGGCGCTCCGGTGAACTCATTGTTACTTCCACCCCAAAAAGGGGTAGACGCCCCGATCGGTACGGCAGCCGCCGTAACGGTACGTCAGCCGCCGTAACGCCTGTGTCGCGCCGCGTAGTCACGCAGGGCGCGCAGGAAGTCGACCTTGCGGAAGGCCGGCCAGAAGACCTCGCAGAAGTAGTACTCCGAGTGAGCGGTCTGCCACAGCATGAAACCGGACAACCGCTGCTCGCCGCTGGTGCGGATGACCAGGTCGGGATCGGGCTGGTCGCCGGTGTAGAGATGGCGCCCGATCATGTCGACGTCCACGGCCTCGGCCAGGTCCTCCATCGCGGTGCCCTTGTCGTGGGCGTCCAGGAGCATGGAGCGCACCGCGTCGGCGATCTCCTGGCGGCCGCCGTAGCCGATGGCGACGTTGACGAGTATCCCGTCGACGCCGGCGGTGGCCTCCTCGGCCTCCTTCAGGGTGGTCTGCATCCGGGGCGGGAGCAGGTCGAGGGTGCCGACGTGGTGCACCCGCCAGCGGCCGTCCGTCGCGAGCGTCCGTACGACGTCCTCGATGATCCCGAGCAGCGGGCCGAGCTCCTCCTGCGGACGGTCGAAGTTGTCCGTCGACAGCAGCCAGAGGGTGACGACCTCGACGTCCGTCTCCGTGCACCAGCCGAGGAACTCCTCGATCTTCTCCGCGCCGGCCCGGTGACCGTGCACGGTCGTGGAGCCGGCCGCCTTCGCCCAGCGGCGGTTGCCGTCCATGATGACGCCGATGTGCTTGGGCACCTGAGCGTGGTCCAGGTGGCCTTCCACCCGGCGTGCGTACAGCCTGACCAACAGGCCGCGCAGCTTGTCGCGCAGGTTCACGTGATCGTCAGCCCCTCCGTACCGATGCGGTCCCCGCGGCCCGCAGCCTACCGGTGGTTGTAGCAGGCGCCTATTTGAGGGCGCGGCGGGCTGTTGGCGCCGCCGACGGGATCCCTCTTGGGGAGTACCCCGTGTGGACACGAAAACCGGGTGGGTCTGTGCACGACGACCGGGCGGGTGCGGGCACAAAAAACGGGCCGGTCCGTGGGGGGGAGACGGACCGGCCCGAGGGGGGGTTTCCACCATAACCCTTCGTAAGTGATGCTGCGTGCATCGGCGTGCCACAACTACTCTCCGGAATCGAACGGCGACGCCCGGGTGGTCGCCGCGAGGGGGTTCCGGAGGGGTTTCATGGCCGGATCACTGCGGTTTCCCAGGGAGAACGCGGAGATGTGAAGGAAAGCGGAAGACTGTGCGGCGTTTGGCTGATCGGTGTCGGCATCGCCCGGGTGGGTGACCCGGGCCGCGAACGTCCGCTTGACGCCGGAGCGGGTCGCGCCGCCGGGAAAACGGCACCGCGCAGCCCCCTCCTCTGCGCGGTGCCGCCCGCGCAGCTTTGCTCACGCGAATTACCTTGGTCTGAACTTACGTGACACGTGGGGCTGAATACCACTCGCGGTCATAACAATGCGGAAACCGCGATCCGGGATGGATCTGGGACCCCGCGGCGGATCTGGACAGATGTCAGACAGATCTCGGGCACGCCAGGGCCGCATCTAGGACAGAAACCGTCCTAGTCAGCCCCTACGGTCGGCCCATGACCCTCAGGATCAGCTGGAACGAGGCGAGCGCACGACGACTGGAGCGGCAGTTCCTGGCCAACCCTGCCGAGCGGGGCACTCCGGTCTCCGACATCGTCGCCGCGATGCTCGGCGCGCATGCGCAGGTGCTGTCCGCCGCCGAGCTGTCGGTGGGGGTGAGGGCGACGGGGGTGACACGGGACGAGGTGCGCGGCGCGCTGTGGGAAGAACACGCGCTCGTGAAGACGTACGGCCCGAGGGGCACCGTCCATCTGCTGCCGGCCGCCGAACTCCCCCTGTGGAGCTCGGCGTTGCCCGCGGTGCCCTCTGCGGCGAGTCCGCCCGCGCCGGACGTGCGAGTGAGCGAGGAACAGGCGGAGCGGATCCTCGCCGCGATCTCCGACGCGCTCGACGGGGCGTGTCTGACCCTGGACGAACTGGGCGAGGAGGTCGTCGCCCGCACCGGCCCCTGGGCCGGCGACCGGGTCATGCCCGCCTTCCAGGACCTCTGGCCGCGCTGGCGCCAGGTCATGCACCGGGCCGGCCAGTCCGGCGCGCTGTGCTTCGCCCCGGACCGCGGCCGCAGGGCGACCTTCACCCGCCCGGCCCAGTTCACCGCGCTCCCGGCGGACGAGGCCCTGGGTGAGCTGGTACGACGCTATCTGCGCGCGTACGGCCCCGCGACCCCGCGGACCTTCGCGAAGTGGCTGGCGGCGAAGCCGGGTTGGGCCGCCGAACTGTTCGGCAGGCTCGCCGAGGCGGGCGCGATCGAGGAGGTCGTCTTCGAGGGCACCGGGGACTGGTGGATCGCGGCCGGCGACACGGAGTTCCCCGAGGAGCGGGTGCGCGGGGTCCGGCTTCTGCCCTACTTCGACGCGTACGGCATCGCGGCGCAACCCCGGGAGTCACTGTTCCCGGGGGACGCCTACCGGAGGGCCCTGGCGGGCGGGCAGGCCGGCAACTACCCCGTGCTGTTGGTCGACGGGGTGGTGGCGGGCGTCTGGCACCAGCGGCGCCGAGGCCGCCGTACGACGGTGACGGTGGAGCCGCTCGGGCGGCTGACGGGGCGGCAGGAGCGGGAGTTGGGCGAGCGGGTGGACCGGGTGGGTGAAGTGCTGGGGACGGCGGTGGAATTGGTGGTGGGGGAGGTGGGGGTGGGGCCGCATGCGTAGGTGTTGCGGACCGTTGCCTTGCGAACCATTGCCCCTTTGGTTGGTACATGGTTGGTTTCGCTGGTACATGGTTGGTATATGGCCCGCGTGGGTCAGCGGATGGGCTTGCGGGCCTCGATGAGGTGTCGGGTGCTGTGGGCGACGAAGGGGCCCTCGGACTCGATCCGCTCGTGCAGGGCGCGGAGTTGGGGCTCGTAGGCCTCGGCGGTGAAGCC
The DNA here is from genome assembly GCF_053593695.1 of Streptomyces sp. NPDC002144. NCBI lineage: Bacteria > Bacillati > Actinomycetota > Actinomycetes > Kitasatosporales > Streptomycetaceae > Streptomyces > Streptomyces sp. NPDC002144. Next base: position 100,868 of record NZ_JBSFDB010000010.1, on the reverse strand, counting down.
CGGGACCATCCAGATGACCTTGCGCAGGAAGTGGACGACGGCCGCGATGTCGTGGAACTCGATCCGCAGCCGCTCGGCACGCAGGTCGACGATCTCCAGGCCGGCGGCCTCGGCGCCGGCGCGTTCGCGGTCGGGGTGGCGGTCGCTGACGGATGCCTCCGGCTGGGGGCCGAGGAAGTGCTCGACCAGCTCGAAGACGCTGCGTGGGCCGACGTGCTGGGCGAAGTACGTGCCGCCGGGCTGCAGGACCCGGGCGATCTCCGTCCAGTGCGGGGTGACGGGGTGCCGGCTGCTGACGAGGTCGAAGGCACCGTCCGCGAAGGGCAGCGGCGCGTCCTCGGGGGCGGCGACGACAGCGGTTCCGCGCGGGCGCAGCAGCTCGGTGGCCTTGGCGACGTTGGGCGGCCAGCCCTCGGTGGCGACGGTGAGCACGGGGATCTTCGGGGCCCGCCCGAGGGCGAAGTCCAGGACCTCCCCGCCCCCGGTCTGGACGTCGAGTGCGGCGGAGGCCCGCGCGAGACGTTCGGCGAGCGAGACGGCGTAGCCCCACGAGGGCCGCTGCTCGGTGGCCCGCCCCTCGAACCAGGAGAAGTCCCATCCGTCGGTGGGCACGGCGACGCCTTCGGCGAGGAGGTCGTCGAAAGTGCGAGGTTCACTGGTTCGGTGTTGAGGGGCCATGGGTTGATCCTGGCAAGGAGTTGCTGGTCGGCGCCGCTGGTTTTTTCGGGGGCTGGAGCTTGTCGGGGGGGCTGGAGCTTTTCGAGGGCCGGAGCTTTTCGAGGGCCGGAGCTTTTCGGGGGTGCTTGAGCAGGGCGCCGAAGACGACGAGCGGCCCGCCGACAGGGTCCCCCCGCCGGGCTCACGGATCGGCGATGAGCCCACCCACGCCAGACCCTGACTCCCCCTGTGCCCGACGGCGACGACCTGCCCACCACGGTCCACGACGACGGCACGCACGGGCCGACTCAGGGGACGAGCGGCCTTACCTCTGTCGCCGCGAATCGTACGAAGCCCTCCGGGTCGGGCTCGTCGCCGGTCGGTTGGAGGATCACCGTGTCGGCGCCGGCCTCCGCGAGCCGTTGAACGGCCTTGGCGACGGCGCCGGCGTCTCCGGCGACACCGAGGTCGGGGACGTTCTCGACGCCCTCGTCGACGAGTGCGGCGCGCAGACGGGCGGCGGCGTCGACGCCGGTGGCGGCGAGGAGGAAGACGACGACTTCGTGCGGTGCGTCGGCGCCCGCGCCGGCGTCGGTGCGGCCGCTCGACTCCCTTCCCTCGTCGATGAGTTGCCGGGCCCGTCGTACCCCATCCGCGGTGGTGGAGGCGGTCAGGATGGTGCCGTCGGCGGCCTCGCCGGTCAGCCGCAGCGTACGGGGCCCGGTGGCGCCGGCGAGGACGGGCACGGGTTCGGCGGGCGGCCAGTCGAGAGCGACGTCGTCGAGACGGACGTACCGCCCGCTGGTCGTCAGCCGCTCCCCGCGCAACAGGGCGCGCAACGCGACGAGGTGCTCGCGCAGCAACGTCACCGGCGACTCCACCCGCGCGCCGACCTGGCCCATCCAGTCCTGCACGCCGTGACCGACGCCGAGGATGGCGCGGCCGGGGAACATACGGTGCAGCGCGGCGGCCTCCATGGCGGTGACGGCGACGTTCCGCAACGGGACGGGCAGCAGCCCGACCCCGATCCGCACCCGCTCGGTCCAGGCGAGGGCGGCAGCGGCGGTAGAGATCCCGCCCTCCCTGAAACAGTCCTCCCACAACCACAACTGCTCCAGCCCACACTCATCCGCAACACGAGCAACACTCCGAAGCCGCTCGGGGGGAAGCTGGGGACGGAACACAGCGCCTAGTCCGGTCATGGTGGCGTTCCTACCCCGGGGACGGCCCCGAGCAACGACTTTACGAACCCCACGGTCAGGGTTGACGTAGTACGTAGAGGCGACGCGGGCCCGGTACGGCGATCACCGCGGCGAAGCGGGGATCACCTGCGAACCAGATCTCCCGGACCTGCGCCTTGCGTTCGGGCCTGGCCCGTTTCCCGAGGCGGCCTCCCCACCACACGGACCGCACATGAGAATGCATGGCCATCGTCACCCGTTCGTCCGGCGCCTCCGGATGGGGGAACCTCAGCCAGGCGTACCCGGCTCGAACGCCTGGTGTGTTGCCGACGCCGCTCTCCGGCGTGTGGAACGTCTGCCATGGGTACCGCCGAAGCAGGCGCCGCGCACGCAACGCCCCCCTCCAATAGGCCACCTGGAGAAACGTCCGGTAGAACGCGTACGCCATGGGTGCGAAGAAGAGCCACAACGTCCAGGCGGCGGACATGCTCACGTACCACGCCAGCAGGCCCGTCCACGCAACCGGCCAGAGGATCTGGCCGAGGACCGCACACGTGAGGAGCTTCGCCCAGGCACGGCGGGTGGCCGCGTCGTCCCAGGCCGAGCGATGGTGCGTAGGGGCCATTTCAGTCCAAGGTGAGGATCGCGAGCGGTCGGCCATCGGGGCACGGAACGTATGCCGTGTTCTGCAGCAGTCGGTGCCCGGTGGTGTTTCCCGCTTCCTGCGGTGCGGTCAGGCGCGTCTGTACGAGCGAGACCGGGCCGCAGGACAGATCGAGGACCTCGATCCGCTCGGCGTCCTTGGTGCTGAGGGCGGCTCGGGCCGCGAGGAGGCCACGGGGCGCCCAGTCCGTCGTACGAGAGGCGAGTGTGAACAGGGAGAGCAGCAAACCTCCCACGCTGGCAGCCAGTAACAGCTGAGCCATGCGGAAGACCGGCCCAAGACCAGCCAGCAGCGTCTCTCGGGCTGTGCCGTCAGGAAGCCCCGTCAACATGAGCTCCAGTGCGTCGCCCTGCCGGCCCGCCTGTGCAGGTACGTGCACTGCCTCGCTCAGTTCCTGCAGAGGAAGCGGGACGAATCCCGGGGGTACTGCGAACCAGATCTCGGCGTCCTGGCCGAGAGCCGACTCGTCGATCAGGTACGGGACGGCGTTCATGCTGATTCACCGGCTCCGCGCAGCAGGAAGTGGATGGTCCCCAGCGTTGCCGGAAAGTCGACGCCCAGGGTTCTGGGCCCGTCGAGCAGGTTGGCTGTCGTGTTGGCCTCATCGGTGTCCAGGCAGTCCGCACCGTCGCTCGCGACACCGTAGAGAGCCGTCCCGGCGCCCAGGTAGGTAGCCGGCGCATCGACCTTCTCAGCGATCGGTGCGAGCCGTCCGCCGAAAACCCTTGGGTGAGCCAGGATGTTCAGCGCGCCTTCGGCAGTGGCGGCCTCCGACCTGACGGACGTCCCGATCGCCTTGACCGATGTCACGGCATTGGTGCCGGTCCTCGCAAGTTTCTGGCCGAGGGACAGTACCTCGTCGGCCTCTCCGGTCAGCGAGAGCAGTTCGCCGGACTCTCCCAGAGCCCTGACACCCAGATACCCGCCTTTCATCACGGCGCCCAACCCGGGCAGCATCCCAAGGAAGTCCCCCGCGACTCCGAGAAGGTTGCTCCAGAAGTCGAGGTCCGTCCGGCCGTCGAGGATGCCGTCCTTCAAAGACGCCAGAACCTTGGGATCGCTGACGCGCAGGCCGAAGGCGATGCCGCTGAGCAAGCCCGCCACCAGAAAGAGCACCCACGGCGCGACGACCGTGAGTCCCAGCAGCGCCAGTGCGCCCAACACCGCTGCACATGCGCTGAGAATGTCCGGCAGGTTGTCGCCCAGCCAGTCCAGGACCCTGTCGAACGCTCCGGGTTCCTGCGGAGCCAACTTCCTTGTGGCGTTGCGGATCTTGTCGGCCCGGTAGTGAGCCTTCTGTTCGTGCTCCTCGGCCAGCTTCCTCGCCTTGCCGATGACTTGGTCGAGTTCAGCCTGGGCTTCCACGACGGACGCATTGGCGTGGGTCAGTGCCTTCTTGGCCGCGGTGTGCTGGCCACCCGACTTGTGGAGCTCTGGAGCGTTTCCGGCCTTGCTCGCCCGCCCCTTCGCCGCGTCCAAGACCGCCCTCGCATCCTTGGCGTCCTCCTCCAGGCGTCCGGCACGGCGCTGAAAGTCGTCGAGTTCGCCCTCCCAGCGATGCAGTTGCCGGGCCGCCTTGCGGATGGAGTGCGCGGCGTTCTTGAGATTGACCGGCAACGGACCATCTTCCAGCTGGTCTCGGAACGCGACGGCCGCGTCGCCCTTCCAATAGCTGCCGTCCAGCAGCTTGGTCACCAACCCATGCGCCTCTTCAAGCGCTTCGGCGCAGTTGGCAAGCTTCCTGTGCAGTTCGCGTACGGTGTCCGTGCATCCCGGCGCGGGGTTGAAACCGAGATGCGGACACCCCTGGTCGGGAACCCGGGTGGCGGACTTGGGCTCATGGCTCACTTGCCCCTCCCCGCCCCGCTCTTGCCCTCTCTGGCCTTCCTCAACGCCTCGTCAAGCGCTCTGTCCACTTCGCGGTAGCTGTCTCTGCTCTTCCCGATGATCTCGGCCAGTTTCTCGGTCTGTTCGCCGATCTGCGCGGTGCCGTACTTCCAGTCCTCCTGGAAGTCCTCACACGCGGAGTCCAGATCATCCGTCCCCAGCCCTGTGACGGTCGCGTCACTCAGCGCCCTGCGCAGCCCCCTCAGTGAACTGCCCGACTTCTGCAGCAACTTCATGAAGTGAGCGAGTTCGTCCTCGTCCACGACGAGTCGGTCCGCCATACCCGGTCGCCCCTCTCCCCGCTTGATCCACACCGATGGAAGGAACGACGCCGCCCGCATTTCGTGATGGGCGCGGATACGGTCGCTCCGTGGCGTAGCGGGCAGGGCGACGGGGCTGGGAGGTTCCGGGGATGGCGCGGCGGTGGCGGGACGGGCGGGGGAAGTTGGTCGTGCGGGTCGGGAAGGAGGGGGATGACGTCTCGGTACCGCTGGAGATCGCGACCTCCTATCGGGCGCGCACCAAAGGATTGCTGGGACGTGACTCCGTTGACGGTGTTCTCCTGCTGTCACCGGCCAACAGCATTCACACCTTTCGTATGCGCATCCCCATCGACGTCGCCTACCTCGACCGCCGCCTCAAGGTCGTCGCCGTGCGGACGATGAAGCCGGGCCGACTAGGGCTGCCGCGGCTCCGGTCACGGCATGTGCTGGAGGCTGAAGCGGGGGTCATGGCGGGCTGGGGGATCAGGGTCGGGGTGCGGGTGGATGTCGTGGTCGGCGACGCCTGATCGCGAACGGAGGATCAGGTGGGTTGCCCCGGAGTTCGCTCCACTCGCCGGTGCCGCCACCAGTGCTCGGGATCCCTGCCCGGTCCGGAAACGGTGTGGGCGCGGAAGACGCGGTCGATGTCGGCGACTGCAGACCGCAGGCCCTTAGCGTGCGCGCCGTCGAGCTGATGGACAAGCCGCTCGAGGTCGTCGCGGGCTTCCAGGTCACGCCTGAACAGGTCCTCCCGGTATCCCTTTGCGGGGTTCCGCTCCGTCTCGAGTCGGCGGGCGAGCCTCTCCCATACGCGCAAGGCGTAGTGGACGCGACCTTCCACACTCGACGTCGTACCCGTGGGGCAGGTGGCGAGGAAGGCGTCGGAGACGGGGGTCGGAAGGGGTTCGTGGTCGAGGACTTCGGGCAGGGGTTCCACCGTCGCCCGGGGGAGATCGGGCACCGCCTCCTCCACCATGTCGACCCGGTACGTCGTGTCCTCGTCCGAGTCGATCGTCTCCAGTCGGCAGCGCACGGTCCGGCCGTCCGCCGTCGCGACCAGGTAGGCGCTGTCGAGTTCGATGTCCGGGGCGGGGTAAAGGACCGACGTCGCCGTACGGGCCGCGAGGCCTTGGGCGAGGGCTCTCTCATCCAGCTCGCCGGCCGTCTCGTCCTCGATCTGGACTTCGAGTTCCAGGGCCAGGTCGCCAGGCGGCAGTACGCGGTATGTACACAGGACAGGAGCGTCCCAGCGGCGCACTTCTTGGTCCCCGTCCAGATCGGTGACGTCCACCGCCCCATCCGCCATAACCAGTAGCCCCGCCAGGGCCTGTCGAAGTGCCGACGACTCCAGTTCAGCGACGGTGAAGAGGTTCGCGATCACTTGTACGTCCCGTCATACACCTGCTTGGCCTTCGCGACCTTGTCCGGGTTGTTGACGAACTTCGGGTCACGCCGAAGTGCTTGTGAGTTGCCCAGATCGCCCTTGTTCCGGACGATCTCCTTCAGGGCAGCGTATTCAATGCGGTCCATGTCGACCAATCCCGGGCCGGACACCGGGAAAACCGTTCCGGTGTCCTCGACTCGGTATCGGCGGCCGTTGATCTCGTACGTGTTTCCGTCGGGCAGGAGCTTCGCACGCCCCTTCGCGATTCCCTCGATGTCCGAGCGAACCAGGTTCTCGTTTCCTCGCAGGATCACTGTGTTGTGTTCCTTGACTTGACCGCTGCCCGCTCCGCCGACCGTGTGCCGTTTGTTGGGGAACCTCAGCGTCTTCCCGGCCGCAGGACCGGCGACGTCGTCTCCCGCCTGCCACCGGTCGGCCGCCTTGTCCGCCTCGTCGGCCTGCTTGCGCGCCTCCTCGGCCGCCTTCTTGGCTTCCTCGTCGCAGCCATCCTCGGCGAGTACGACGTACCCGCCGCCGCCCGACGCGAGGATCGTGGTTCCGGTGCCGGCGGAACCGGTTACGTTGCCGCTGATGTCCGGGGCCGTGCCGTCGTACGGGATGGGGTGGCGCGGTGCTGAGATCGTGCAGCCGGTCTGCCTGGCCTTCTTCTCTGCTTCCTCGGCTGCTTCGTCGGCCTCCTTCGCCGCCCTTTCAGCGCCCGCCACGTCCCCCGCCTTGGCGGCTCGCTTCGCTTCCTCCGCTGCCTCGGCCGCTTCCTCCGCGAGCTTGCCCAGTTTGCCGAGTTTGCCGAGGTCGCCGACCTTTTCGACGACCTTGGCGCCGTCGTAGCCGGGGATGAAGAGGGAGCCGATGTTCCACAGGACGTGGCTGACGGCGCGGGTCTTGTGGCCGTTGTTCCAGTCGTCCGCCGTGTCCTTGCCGATGAACATGTCGTAGAGGACGGTTCCGCCGGTCTTGAGCGAGGAGCCGCCCCAGCCCAGGACGGCGCCCAGGTAGTCGCCCTTGGACCACTTGTCGCGGGCGTCCTTGGAGTTGTTCATCCAGTCGTGGCCGAGCTGTTTGCCGTAGTCGCCGATGCCCTTGACGGTGTCGAGGGGGTGGCGGGCCATGTCGTAGATGCCGGTGAGGTCGCCCCAGACGCCGTCCACGAAGATGCCCTGGCCGACCTGTTTGATCTGGTCGCCGGCGCAGCCGAAGAAGGCGCCGACTCCGGAGAAGCAGCCGGGGTGCTTATCACCGTCGTTGCCGCCGGTGGTGGGGGTCGTCTTCTTGTCACCGGTGGGGTTCTGGCCGTTGCCGGTGGGGTCGCCGTTCCCGGTGCCGGCGGTCGAGCCCGTGCCGTCGCCCTTGCCCGCCCTGACGTCCGTTCCGCCGCCCCCGGCGGGGGCCGGGCAGGCCATGCCGGTGACCTTGCAGACCTGGGCCCCGATGCCGCCGTAGATCTGCGTGCCCAGGCTGCTGACGAGCAGTGCCGTGATGATGGCGGCGACTATCGCGACCAGGCCGGCGTACTCGACGGCCGTCTGGCCGTCGTCGCGGCGCCAGCGGATCATGCGGGCGAGGGAGAAGGGGCGGCGGTCGGCGCGGTCGGGGGTGGGAGTGTCGTACCACTGCCTGCTCTCCGACTGGAGCAGGAGGCAGAGGATGACGGTGGGGAGGAAGAGCTGGAGGCCCGCGCGGCCGGAACCGGCGGCGAGATTGGCCAGGCCGCCGAGGATCAGCCATGCCTGTACGGCGACGAGGCCGCGCCGGACCCAGGGGCCGCCCTGTCGGCTGCGCCGGGCGAGCCACCAGCCGAGGGTGCCGGGGGCGGCGGCGTAGGCGACGCGGGCGAGGACTCCGGCGTCGAGGGTGTCGTACGAGGCGGTGGTGAGGAGGATGCCGAGGGCGCCGAGGACGGTGAAGGCCAGGAGGACGTGGAGGAGGACGAAGGCCACCGACAGTGAACGCGGCGGCTCCCCACGTTCCGCGGGCTCGCGCCCCATCCCCGGCCACTCCGCCACTCCCCCGCCCGACGCCATGCCCCCTCCTCCTCAACCTCCTGCGGCTGCACCGCTGTTGGTCCGCAACATTGGCCGAGGGTAGGGAGGAGGCGGGGCGCCCGAGATGGGTCCGGGGGCCCAAATCGGCACCCAAAATGGGGTGGTTGGGGTCTGCGCGCTTTGGTGCGTGGGCGTCAGCTCTCCGAGCGGGGGAACGTCACCTCCACGCGGCGGTTCTTCTTGCGGCCGTCCTCCGTGGAGTTGTCGGCGATCGGGTACTGCTCGGCGTAGCCGCGTACGTCGAAGGTGATGTTCGGGTCGTTCAGGTCGTCGTCCAGGACGGCCTGTACGGCGTTGGCGCGCTGCTTGGACAGGACGACGCCGTGGGCGTGGGTGCCGAGGTTGTCCGTGAAGCCGAAGACGCGTACCTGGGTCGCGTTCTGCTTCTTGATCTCCTCGGCGATCGCGGCGATGCGTGCCTTCGCGTCGGCGTTCAGCTTTGCGCTGTCCTTGGCGAACAGCACCTCGGCCTGCAGCGCGAAGGTCACTTCGGTGTTGGTGTCCTCCCGGCGTTCGTCGCCGGACTGATCCTCGACGACCGACTTGATGTCCAGGACCTTGGGGGCGGCGAGGGTGCCGCCCTCGGGGAGTTTGAGGTCGGGGTCGTTGGGGTCGATCTTGACCGGGGCGGAGGCGGAGGCCTCGGTGTCGGGGGCGGTGGTGGGGCTGTCATCGGCGTGGGCCGTGACGATGCCGGCCAGGTTCGTGGCGACCATGAGGGCCGCCGCCGCGACGACGAGGGGGAGGCGTGGAGTGGTGGTCACGGTCGGCCTCACCCGGAGATCTTGATCGTGCCGCTGGAGAAGGTGGGCAGCTGGAACGTGACTTCTGTCGTGGACGCCGGGGGAGAAGGGAACTGCATGAAGACGGGCAGTGACTGACCTGCCTCGAGTGTGGCGAAGCCGGTTGTGGTGAGCGGCCGGCCTTCCGTGTCACGCAGTACGTAGTAGCGCTTCTTCCCCTGCGAGTCCACGAGGGTGGCACCGCCGAGGGAAATGCCGTGTTTGACGATCTCGGTCTCGTCCCCGCTCATCTGGGGAGGCACGACCACGGACTTCGCCCCGTCGTTCTTCAGGTTCCCGTTCACGGTGACGAAGCCGCCCGAGTCCCGTGTGGCAGTGGTGAGCTGGAGGAGCAGTCCGTCCTGGCCCTTCAACTCGGCCATAGGCGCCTCTGACTGGCCTTCTTGAGCACTCGGCTCGGATCCGCTGTCCTTGGAGGCGGACGCCGATGTGTCCGGCTTCTTGTCGTCGCCGCCACCACCACCGCCACAGCCGGCCACACCGAGGGCCAGCCCGGCCACAACGGTCAACGCGACCATCCCCCTGCTTGCCCTCGCGGTGAACCGAATGCTCATCACTCTGCTTCCTTCTTCACTCATCGTTCGCTTGTCACTCGGTCAGGTGGACGTCAAAAAGGTCCTGAGGCTTGGGGAGGCTCGTCGGATCATCCGGGTTCGGGTCCCATTTCCTGCCGTCCTTGCACGTGAGCTCCGGCAGCGGGGTGCCCGCAGCTCCCCCGCCCGGCAGTTGGAACTCGCAGAGCGACTCGATCACGGCGGTGGCGTGCGCGTCCGACTTCATGTTCTCCGTGCCCGGAACGACGGACTGCCCGACAGGCTTGTTGGTCGTGACTGCCACCGTGTATGTCAGCACGCCCGGATTACAGGAGTCCAAACGAGCGTCGTTCTGCGCGGCCAGCTGACCAGCGCGCCCGCATCCGTCGACCGCACCGACGCCCTTGAAGATGTCCCCCCACTTCGTTGGGTCCAGGATGTCCGTGGTCCACTGGCCCGCGAGTTCGTCCCGGGTCTGCTGTGCAGCCGCCAGGGCGGCCGCGTCGGCCGCTGTCTGAGCCCCGTTTCGATTCACCGCCGCCTGACCGACCGCGAAGTAGGCCAACGCAAGAAAGAGCAGGCCCGCCACCACCATGATGTAGATGGGGAAGGCCTGCCCTGCGTCGCGAAATCGAGACGGAAGCCTCACACGATCTTGTTGATTTGCGCCAGGATCCTCTGCAGGATCGTCTGACCGATGTTCGTACCCGTAACCGCCAGCACGATCGCCACAACCACCGCGATGATCCCCAGATACTCCACCGCGGTCTGCCCCTTGTCGGCGGCGCGACGCTGCATGGCCTCGACCGTCGTGTTCTTCCAGCCGTTCACACGCACCTTGGCCGCCACGGCCTTCTCCAGCATCAGGTCGCTCATGGTGGTCCCCTCCGGGTTCGCTTCCGACGCCGGAACCGTACGCCGCGGCACCCCGCTCACCAGAGGGCCCCAGGGCCCAATCGCGGGCCCAATCCCGGACCCAGACGCTCCCCCATCCCGGCACGGCAGCTCACCCCAGCCCTCGGCCCGAACCGGGCGCCGTGCCGAGCCACTTCGCCGCCGCCTCGGCGCGGCTGGTGCTGTGGAGCTTGGCGAAGATGCGGTTGATGTGGTTCTTGACCGTCTTCTCGCTGATGAAGCACATGGCGGCGATCTGCTGGTTGGTCATGCCGGACGCGATGAGGTCCATGATCTCCGCCTCCCTCGTGCTGAGTTGGTAGCACTTCCTCAACTGTGCCACAGATGGTTGCGTTTGCGAAGGGGATTTGGATTGATTGCCTCCCCGCAAGGGGAATGAGGGGGCGTCAGCATATGCAGTCGCACTTCCCAGGCCCTCCGGCAACGGTTCCGCCGACGTCGGGCGCGTCTCGCGCAGTTGCGCCAGCAGCGCCCCCGTCGCCGTCGCCGTGAGGTGGGGGCGGCCCTGTCTGATGTCCCTTACCGCCGACACCAGTTCGTCCGCCGTGAACTCGCCGTGGACCAGGTAACCCACCGCGCCCCGGCGCAGCGCCTCCTGGACGATCTCCGACTCCCTGCTGTACGTGAGCATCACGACCGGCGCGATCGGCACCAGGTACGGAAGGGCCGAGATGCCGTCCACACCGGGCATCCGGACGTCCAGGAGGACGATGTCGGGGCGGTGTCGGCGGGCCGCCTCGTAGGCCTCGCGGCCGTCCGCCGCCTCCGCCACGACCGTGATGTCCTCGCGGCCGGAGAGCAGAGCGGTGAGGCCCGCGCGGACCACGGGGTTGTCGTCCGCGACGACGACCTTGAGCGGTGCGGGGACCGCGCGTTCCTGGAACGGGTTCGGCGGCGGCTGCGACGCGCCGGGGTGGGGGAAGGTCTGTTCCGGCATCTGCGGCCTCCTCTCGTGGGTGTGGGGGACTCGGACGTCGTACTGGGTGCCACTTGGTCCTGTTCGGTCCTTAGCAGTCTCATTCGGTGCTACTCGGTCGTCCTCACGCCGTCTCCGTCGTCAGTGCGGCCAGCGGGAGTTCCAGGCGGACCTCCGTGCCCGTCGGGTGGCCGCCGCGGCCGATGCGGATGCGGGCGCCCACCGAGGCGGCCCGCTCGACCATGCCGACCAGGCCGAAGTGGCCCGCGCGGCGGAGCTGTTCGAGGGTCGTGCCGGGAGGCAGGCCCTTGCCGTCGTCGTACACGCTGATGCGCAGCAGGCCGTCGTGGACGCCCGCGTTGACCTCCACCCGGGTCGGGGCGGCGTGGCGGTGGGCGTTCTCCATGGCCTCCGTGGCGATGGTGAGGAGTTGGCGGGCGACGGCGGGCGGGACGGGGGGTACGGCGTGTTCGCCGATCGGGCGGTAGGCCGCCCGTAGACCGGTGCGGGTGCTGAAGTCACGGGTGCGGGCGGCCAGTTCGACCAGGACGTCCGTGCCGTGGTCCGGGTCGTTCTCGCGGCGCAGGTCGGTGAGGAGTTCGCGGGCCTCGGACGCGGCGCGGCGGGCCGAGCGGGCCACCAGTTCCGCCTGCTGTCTGACCAGGGCCGGGTTCATGCGTTCGCTGCCGGCCGAGCCGGCCAGGCCGTCGGCGGCGAGGGCCACGCCGTGCAGGGTCTTGGCGACCGAGTCGTGCATCTCGCGGGCCAGCCGGGCGCGTTCGGCGCTGACCGCCTCGGTGACCGCCAGCCGGGCCTGGACCTGGGTCAGGGCCTGGGTCGCGGAGCCGAAGCGGAGCATCAGGCCGCGGAGAGAGGAGCCGACCGCGCCCGCGATCACGCAGAGGCCGGGCAGCAGCAGGGCCTCGGCCAGGTTGCCGTGCAGGTCCTTCCTCGTCGCGTAGACCATCAGCAGGATCAGCGACTGCAGCGAGGCAAAGCAGGCCGCGCCGCGCCAGCTGTAGACGATGCCCGCCAGCAGCGGGGTGCAGACGCCGACGTAGGCGAGGGTCGTGTCGGGGCCCGCGGAGACCAGGAGCAGGAAGCCGAAGAGGGTGTCCACGACGAGCAGCGACGGGTGGCGCAGCAGGAGCGGGCCGAAGCGCTCCCAGTCGCGGAAGAGGACGTACGAGCCCATGAACGTGACGACGACGGCGGCGCCGACGAGGCGGGTCGCCAGGCCGGGGGACGCGTTGAGCAGGGCCGCAGGGGCCGCGAGGCTGATCATGGCCAGACGGAAGCCGAAGACCTGTCGGCACATGGCCTGGAGGGCGTTGAGCTGGATGGGCAGCGTCGGGGCCTCGGGGGCCTTGCGGCGGCGGCCTTCGGCGCCGGGTGCGGGTGCCGCGGAGGCCGGTTCCTGTGGCGTCCGCGGCTCGCGGTCCGCGCGGGTGGCCTGCCGTGGCACGCCCGGCAGGGGGGTCGCGTCCGCCGGGGCCCATCCCGGTGGCAGCGCGGGAGTCACCGAGGTGACCGGGATGTCGGGCGCGCCGGTGCGCACGTGGTCCGGCAGGACCGTGCCGGCCGGCGGGGTGGTGATCTCCGGCGTCCTCGGCCGGCGCCACAGCAGCCCGGTGGCCTCCCTCGTCGTCGCCATGTCCGCGCCCTCCCCCGCTACTTGCCCGTGATCGTGCCGAAGTCGGTGCCCGAGCCCAGCAGCAGACCCGCGCCGAGCAGGAGCAGGGTGGCCGGCACCATGAACGTGGTGATCATCAGCGTGGCCCTCGGGACGGCCCGCGCGGCCTTGCGGCGGGCGTTCTGGGCGTCCGTACGGCGCATGTCCTTGGCCAGGGAGACCAGGGTGTCGACGATCGGGGCGCCCAGTTCCTCGCCCTGCTGCAGGGCCGTCACGAACATCGCCACCTGCTCGGAGTCGTTGCGCCGGCGCAGTTCGGCGAAGGCCTGGCGGCGGCTCATGCCGAGGTCCATCTGGCGCAGGGTGATGCGGAGTTCGTCGGCCCAGGGGCCCTCGTAGCGGGAGGCCACCCGGTCCAGGGCCTGGCGGAAGCCGAGGCCCGCGCTGACCACGACGGCGAGTACGTCCAGGAAGTCGGGCAGGGTCCGCTCGATCACGTCCTTGCGGATGCGGATCGCGGCCCAGATGCCGACCTCGGTCCAGAACGCGCCGAAGGCGAGCAGGAGGAGGGCCACGAAGTACTGGCCCCGCATCAGGAAGACCAGGAAGCCGACGGCGCCGAGGAAGCCGTAGACCGCGCGGCGGGCCGCGTAGCGGTCGATGGTGAGGCCGCCGGGGTTGCCCGCGAGGTCGATCTTGCGGCGGTACTTGGCGACCAGGGTGGGGCCCATCAGGCGCAGGACGGCGGGCGCGTACCGCATGCCGAGCCGGTCGATGAGCGAGTCGACCGCACCGGTGCGGGTGGCGCCCACCTCCAGGGCGAGCACCAGGTCACCCGGCAGCTTGGCCTCCGCGCGGTACATGCGGATCCCGGCGAAGACGCCCCAGACGCTCAGGCCCATGACGGCCGCGAGCAGAAGTGCCATTTCTTTCCTCCCCTCGGCGGAGAACTGTCGGGCGGGTCAGACGTCGATGCGGGACATACGGCGGATCAGGACGAAGCCGACGGCGTAGAGCGCGAAGGCGATGATCACGCAGGCCTGGCCGACGGGCGATCCGGTCATCCGGTCCAGGGCGCCGTCCTTGACCCCGTTCATGAGGAACAGGGCGCCCACGCCCAGGGCGGGGACGGCGTACGAGGTCATGGTGACCTGGGAGAGCTGGGTGCGGATCTCACGCCGGGTCTCCTTGCGCTCCTCCAGCGTCTCCGTGAGGTTGCGCAGCGCGCCGACGACCTGTCCGCCGGCCCGGTTGGAGAGCACCAACGTGGTGACGAGGACGACCAGTTCGCGTGAGGGCAGCCGGTCGGCGAGGTCGCCGAGGGCCTCGTCCATGGACTGGCCGATCGCCAACTGGTCGGCGACCTTGCCCAGTTCCTCGCCGGCCGGTGCCTCCAGTTCCTCCGCGGCCATTCCGATCGCCGTCCGCAGGGCGAGTCCGGCCTGGGTCGCGTTGGCCAGGATGCGGGCGAGTTCGGGGAGTTGGTTGATGAACCTCTCGATGCGTTTCTGCCGTTGCCAGTTGAGGAACTGCACGGCCACGCCGACGCCGAGCAGCCCGGCGAGCGGGCCGAAGAAGGGGGCGAGGGAGGCCTGTCCGATGAGCCACAGGGCGGCGACGGTGGCGAGCATGTAGGCGAAGAACTCGCCGGGGGTGACGTCGAGGCCGGTGGCGGCGAGCCTCAGTTCCAGCTTCTTGCCGAGCCGGGTGCGGCGCAGCCGCCGGTCGAGGGTCCGGAAGCGGCGCGCGCGGCCGCCGGCCGGGATCTGGCCGGTGTGCGCGAGCCGTTCGATCAGCGCGGCCCGTTCCGCCTTGCCGGTGGCGTAGGTGTGCACGCCCATGACGGCCAGGACGCAGGTCAGCAGGGTGATGCCGGTGGTGAGGGTGACGAGGTTCTGCAGATCCATGGGACGGCACCTACCTGGCTTCTCGGGTGGCCAGCTCGTCAGCGGACCGGGCGACGCCGAAGGCCTGTGGGATGGGCTGGTTGGACATGTAGAGGCGGTCGGCGGTGCGGCGGGTGAGCGGGAAGTGCTGGAAGGCGCCGTAGATCCGGCCGTCCGGGGCCATGGGCTGGGCGTTGAACCGGGCCACGGTGGCGAGGCGGTACGGCTCCCCGCCGTGGCTGTCGAGCAGGGCGATCTCGGTGACGCGGCGGGCGCCGTCGGCGAAGCGGGTGAGCTGGATGATGACGTCGACGGCGCTGTTGATCTGGTCGTGCAGGGCGATGAAGGGGACTTCGACGTCGGACATGGACGCCAGGGTCTGCAGGCGCATCAGCGCGTCCTCGGCGCTGTTGGCGTGCACGGTGGCGAGTGAGCCGTCGTGGCCGGTCGACATCGCCTGCAGCATGTCGAGGGACTCGCCGCCGCGGACCTCACCGACGACGATGCGGTCGGGGCGCATGCGCAGGGAGTTGCGGACCAGGTCGCGGATGGTGATCTGGCCCTTGCCCTCGACGTTCGGGGGGCGGGACTCCAGCCGGATGACGTGGGACTGCTGGAGCTGGAGTTCGGCGGAGTCCTCGATCGTGATGATGCGTTCGCCCTCCGGGATCAGGCCGGAGAGGGCGTTGAGGAGGGTGGTCTTGCCGGTGCCGGTGGCACCGGAGACGATGATGTTGAACTTCGCCTGCACCAGGCCCGCGAGCAGGAACAGGATGTGCTCGTCGAGCGAGCCGAAGCCGACCATCTCCTGGAGCGTGAAGGAGCGGGGGAAGCGGCGGATGGTGAGGGTCGCGCCGGTCAGGGACAGCGGCGGGATGATCACGTTGACGCGCTCGCCGGAGGGGAGACGGGCGTCGACCATCGGGTTCGACTCGTCGACCCGCCGGTTGACCGTGGAGACGATGCGTTCGATGGTCTGCATCAGCTGGTCGTGGGAGGCGAAGCGGATCGGCAACTGCTCCACCCGGCCGCCGCGTTCGACGAAGATCGCGTCGGGTCCGTTCACCATGATCTCGGTGATGGACGCGTCTTCGAGGAGCGGCTCCAGGATCCCGAGGCCCAGTGCCTCGTCCACCACCCGCCGGATCAGCTGGGAGCGTTCCACCGTGGAGAGCACCGGGCCCTCGCGGCTGATGATGTGCCCGAGGACCCGCTCGAGCCGGGCCCGGCGTTCGGCGGCGGCCAGCGAGGACATCTCCGCGAGGTCGATCTCCTCCAGGAGCTTGGCCCGGTACGAGGCGACCATGTGGCCGTCCTCGCCCCGATGGCCGTTCTCCTCGGGGGCGTTGATACGTGCCCGCAGGCTCATGGTGCGTGCTCCTCGCGTGCCTCAGTGGTCGAGCGGCATGGTGGCGGTCTTGCTGGCCTCGTAGTCCCCCAGTCCGGGGAAGAGTTTCGGGATGCGCACGGAGGCGGTCACGGTCACCGAGTCGCTCCCCACCGCGGGGGAACACCGCACCGTCAGCCGGCTGCTGACGGCGTCCGCGCAGGCCGCGCCCGCGTCCTGGCGCAGGGAGGCGGCCCGAGCCCCCGCCCGGGCCGCCGTGCCGGCCTGCTGGGCGGCGTAGGCGACGAGGCCGAGCTGGATGCCGGCGAGGGCGACGAGCAGCAGCACCGGGATGAACCCGAGGTACTCGATGGCCACTTGGCCCCGGTCCCGACGCGGGCGGTGACGTGTGCGGTCGTACGGCATCTCAGTCCTTCACCTCCTCCACCGCGCCCGCGTGTCCGTGCACAGTGATGGGGACGGAGACCGCGCCCGGGAAGAGCAGCGGGACCCGTATCGACACGTCCGCGGTCACGAAGCCGGTGCCGCCGCACTGGTCCACCGTGGTTCCTCCCCGCCAG
Source organism: Streptomyces sp. NPDC002144 (assembly GCF_053593695.1). Lineage (NCBI taxonomy): Bacteria > Bacillati > Actinomycetota > Actinomycetes > Kitasatosporales > Streptomycetaceae > Streptomyces > Streptomyces sp. NPDC002144. The sequence goes on along the minus strand of NZ_JBSFDB010000010.1, from coordinate 84,175 downwards.
GACGCCGAGAGGTCCTTCAGCGCCGCCTGCTCGCACACGCCGAAGCGCTCCCCCCGGTGAGCGGCCGTGCCCGCCCGTACCCCCTCGTCCGCAGCATTCCCCGCGAGCGTGTACGCGTACCCCACCAGCACGAGCTGCCACAGCACCACCAGCGTCACGATGATCAGCGGGGTCATGCCGAGGAACTCGATGGCGACCTGACCGCTGTCCCCTCTCCGCACGGCCCCGGGCCTCCTCATCCCCCGCCCTCCCTCCGGCGCCGGAAACTCACCGCGCCCCGGTCGCCCCGGAACCGCCCGCCGCCCCGGTGAGCCGCCTCGGCCGCCTTGACCAGCCCCAACTCCCCGGCCAGTGACCACAGGGCCTGCTTGACCACGCCCCTGCTGTCCAGTTCATGGACCCGGCCCGCGTCCACCGCGCCCTGCAACTCCTTGAAGTTGGCCGGGATCACGGTCCCCGCCACCGCGGTGCCGGTGATCTTCTGGATCAGCTGCGGCTGGATCTCGGTGGCCCGGCTGTGCCGGTTGACGACCACGGTCGTCTCCTCGGCCTTGCGGATCTGCAGCCGGTCCCACATCCGTACCGCCCGCTTGGCGCCACGGACGGCGACCACGTCCGGGGTGGTGACGAGCAGGGCCATGTCCGCCATTTCGACGGCGGCCGCGCCCGCCCCGCTGAGCTGCGCCCCGCAGTCGATGACCACGACCTCGTACCGTGACCGCAGCGCGCTGACGATCTGCCGCGCGCCCCGGTCCGTGACCTCCTCGCCCCGCTCGCCCTCGCCCGGTGCGAGGAGCAGGGCGATCCCCGTGTCGTGCCGGTAGACGGCGTCGGCGAGCACCCGGGGCGAGATGTCCGTGATCGCGGCCAGGTCGACGACCGAGCGGCGGAACTGGACGTCGAGGTAGGACGCCACGTCCCCGGTCTGCAGGTCCATGTCCACCAGGGCCGTGCTCCGGCCCGAGGCCTGGGCCGCCAGCGCCAGTTGGATCGCGGTCAGGGTGGCTCCCACCCCGCCCTTCGCGCCGCTGACGGTGACCACGGTGCCGCCGACGCCGGTGAACACGTCGCCGCCGGAGCCCAGATGGCGCCGTACGCCCACCGACCACTGGGCGACCGCCTGGACGCGGCTCGCCAGCTCCTCATAGCTCAGCGGGAGGGCGACCAGTCCGCGTGCGCCGTAGTCCATCGCGGCCTGGAAGAGTCCCGGGCTGGCGTCCGAGGTGACGAGGATGACGCCCACCGCCGGGAAGCGCAGGGCCACTTCGCGGATGAGTTCCAGGGCGGGGACGGGGCCGATGCGCTCGTGGACGACCACGACCTCGGGGAGTTCGTCGATGGACTCGGCGGCCAGCCGGGCCAGGGTGTCGACGAGCTGGGTGGAGTCGACGACCGGGGCCACCGGCTCGGCGTCCGGGAGCTGGCTGAGCAGCGTCGTGATGGAACGGACCGCGTCCGCGTCCCCGACTGCCGGGAGGATCCTGGTGGGCATGGGGGCCTCTCACTTGTCCTTCGCGAGCTGGTACGTCCGGTCCTTGTCGGGGACCGTGGTGCTGCCGCCCGGCGCCACCAGGGCGAGCCGGACCCGCTGGGCGAACGACTCGGCGTAGGTGATCCGCTGGGCGTCGAGGGTGGAGAGGGCGAAGGTGATGGGGACCTCGTCGGTGGGCTGCTGGTTGTTCTTGTCGCTCGCGGAGGGATCGAGCGCCTTGATCTCGCCCACGTCCAGCACCTTCGCGTTTGTTACGATGATCTTGGACTGGGCGGGATCACCCTCCTTCTCGCCCGCGAAGGTGGCGTACACGTTGACCGTCGAACCAGGCGTGATCTTGCCTGCCACACCGGTCGCCGCGTCGATCATGATGGCGACCTCCTGCTGACCCGGTTGCAGAGCGGGCTGGTCGACGATCATGTCGCTCTGCAGCAGGGACCCGGCCCGCAGTGTGGTGACGGCGATCTTGCCCCGGACGGCGTCGAGATCGGTGATGGCGTTGTGCGACAGCCACCGTTCGGGCATCTTGATCTTCTCGAACTGGCCCGCGGTCAGCTGGGTGTACGGCGCGATGTTGTCCTTCACCTGGTACGCGGTGACCTCGGGGCCGACCTTGGACTTCACGTCGCTGATGACGGACAGGACGCCGGCGAACGCGCCGAGGGCGCACAGGACCGACAGGAGCAGGAGGAGCACGCCGCGGCGCTGACGGGAGTTCATGTGCCGTACAACCTCATTGGGGATATCGGTCGGGCGGAATGGGATCGGTCGGGCGGTGCGGGGGGGGGCGCTGGGGACTCACCCGGCCGGCAGCTGGTTCTCCAGCAGCGGTGGCGTGGCGGAGCAGAACACGCAGCGGTCGCCGATGACGTCGATGCCGCACCAGTGGCAGCTGCTCTGCCGGACGGACGCCACCAGCTGGTAGAGGACCGAGAGGTCGGGGAGGAAGGTCGCGAACTCGACCAGCTTGTTCGTCCCCCACCAGGTCGCCGACTCGGCGGGCGGGACGGTCTCCCTGAGCCCCTGCACGTTCCACTGCTTGGCCAGCGTCGCGCTCACCCAGTCCGACTGGAGCTGGCCCTTGGCGACCAGCATCCAGGTGCCGAACTCCGGTCCCGCCAGGGCGGCCGTGGGGCCGAGCTTCACCAACTGCGGTTCGGGGTGGGCGAGGACCGCGAAGTGGCTGCCGGGCACCCAGGACTTGGCGTGCGACCTCAGACCCACGGGGACGCGGTCCAGGCGGGCCACGGAGCCGAGCAGCGCGCCGGCGTGGATGTAGTGGGTGAGCAGCCGGCCCGCGGAGGCCAGGACGCCCGGGGAGAGGTCGCAGGACGCCAGCTGCCGCAACTGCCGGGCCAGGACGGCCAGTCCGAGCGGGGGCAGATCGGGCCGGAACAGGGCGATACGGTCGCTCTCCAGGAGGGAGCGGATGGTGTGCAGCCGGCGTTCCACTCCGGGCGGGGCGGCGCGCGAGGACACGACGACGAGATGCCCGTACTGGTCGACGAGGCCCTGGACGGCGGACAGCGCCTGGTCGAGCGGCTGTCGGTCGAGGTCCGGCAGGACGACGGCGGGCAGGGTCCGTTCGTCCAGCGGCGGCAGCGCCATGTCGGCACTGGTCACGGCAATGGCAGTTGGCACGCGCAGCTCCCCGTGTTACGCCGTCGGCCCACCGGGGCGGGGTTACTCCGGTACACCGATATGACTTCACTGCGTGACTACCTCAGCACTGTATCCACGCCTCTGTGACCGGAGAACAGCGTTTCTGTAGCTGATGGGCAACTGCCGTTTCACAAGACACGTCAAAACGGGGCAGGTTGAGCATCTCGCCGGCACCGAAGCGAGCCGGCGCCGGACGGCCGAGTTGGTCTGGACCTCTTGACAGCCGGATTGGTCTGGACCAACTTGTTGTCATGTCCCCACTGAGACGATCGACACGGCTCTGGTCCTCAGCCGTCACCGCCGCCCTCGCCCTGTCCCTCGCGGGCGCGGGCCAGGCGTCCGCAGCGGACGTCAACAACGCGAAGAACGCCGGTTTCGAGTCCGGCCTGAGCAACTGGACCTGTTCCGCCGGCAGCGGTACGACGGTCTCCTCCCCGGTGCACGGCGGCTCGGCCGCGCTGAAGGCGACACCGGCCGGGCAGGACAACGCCCAGTGCGCCCAGACGGTGGCCGTGAAACCGAACTCGACGTACTCGCTCAGCGCCTGGGTGCAGGGCGGCTACGCCTTCCTGGGCGTCACGGGCACGGGCACGACCGACGTGTCGACCTGGACGCCGGACTCGTCCTCGTGGAAGCAGCTGACGACGAGCTTCACGACGGGCGCGGCCACCACGTCCGTCACGGTCTACACCCACGGCTGGTACGGACAGGCGGCCTACTACGCCGACGACGTGTCCGTCCTCGGCCCGGACGGCGGCGGGGGCGGCGACCCGGCCCCGACGGTTCCGGCGACGCCGTCCGGCCTCGCGGTCTCGGGTACGACGTCCTCGTCGGTGTCCCTGTCCTGGACCGCGGTCTCGGGCGCCACCGGCTACAACGTCTACCGCAACGGCACGAAGGTGACCGCGGTGACCGGCGCCTCGGCGACCGTGACCGGGCTCGCGGCCGCCACCTCGTACTCCTTCCAGGTCACCGCCACCAACTCGGCGGGTGAGTCGGCGAAGTCGGCGGCGGTCACGGGCACGACCGCGACCAGCGGCACGGGCGGGGGCACCTCGCTGCCCAAGCACGCGGTGACCGGGTACTGGCAGAACTTCAACAACGGCGCCACGGTCCAGAAGATCTCGGACGTCTCCGCGCAGTACGACATCATCGCGGTGGCGTTCGCGGACGCGACGTCCACGCCGGGTGCGGTGAGCTTCACCCTCGACTCGGCGGGGCTCGGCGGGTACACCGTCGACCAGTTCAAGGCGGACATCGCGGCGAAGCACGCGGCCGGCAAGAAGGTGGTCGTCTCGGTCGGCGGGCAGAACGGCACGGTGTCGGTGAGTGACTCCGCCTCGGCGACGAACTTCGCCAACTCGGTGTACTCGCTGATGCAGACGTACGGCTTCGACGGCGTCGACATCGACCTGGAGAACGGCCTCAACCCGACGTACATGTCCCAGGCGCTGCGGTCCCTGTCGGCGAAGGCCGGCTCGTCCCTCGTCATCACCATGGCCCCGCAGACCATCGACATGCAGTCGACGTCGGCCGGCTACTTCCAGACCGCGCTGAACGTCAAGGACATCCTGACCGTCGTCAACACCCAGTACTACAACAGCGGTTCCATGCTGGGCTGCGACGGCAAGGTCTACTCGCAGGGCTCGGTGGACTTCCTCACCGCGCTCGCCTGCATCCAGCTGGAGGGCGGCCTCTCCCCGTCCCAGGTGGGCCTGGGCCTGCCCGCCTCGACGAGCGCCGCGGGCAGCGGCTACGTCTCCCCGACGGTCGTGAACAACGCCCTCGACTGCCTCACGAAGGGCACGAACTGCGGTTCCTTCAAGCCCTCGAAGACGTATCCCGACCTGCGGGGCGCGATGACCTGGTCCACCAACTGGGACGCGGCCGCGGGCGGTTCCTGGTCGGGCTCGGTCGGACCGCATGTGCACGCGCTGCCGTAGAGGCCGGGATCAGCCCAGGGGGCGGTAGTACCCGAGCACGAAGGCCAGTTGTGCGAACCACTCCTGGACCCGCTCCCGGCGTTTCGCGTCGACGGCACATTCGTAGAACGTGCCGTCGACGTGGATCACGGCGACCATGAGGGTCTTTCCGGAGGGGCCGGCCTTGTAGTGGACGCTGCGAATCTCGTGCCAGCCGAAGTCGACGGACAGACCGTGGTCGTCGAAGGCGACACCGGCGGAGTCGACCAGGATCGAGTAGTCGCGGTCGACCGCCAGGAACTCCGGCGCGGGCGCGGGTGGTTGCTGGGAGAAGGCGTGCGGCGGTGGGGGCGGGCCGAAGCCCGGTGGGGGCGGTGGGCTCGGTGGACTGGTCATGCGGCCTCCGTCGCGAGGGGCGGTCACGGTGATCGAGCGGGCGGTGCACCTTATCGATCCCGTTCGTCGGTCCCGTCCGTCGGTCCCGTCCGTCGGTCCCGTTCGTCGATCCTGTTCGTCGATCCTGTTCGTCGATCCCGTGTGAAACATTTCCCCGGTGCCACCGCATCAATGAAGTGAGAGCGGCGCCGCGGCAGGGGGAAGACGGTATGAGACAGGCACGTGCGGACGAGTACGCCGAGTTCGCGGCCGCCCGCGCCGGGCATCTGTACCGCTCCGCCTGTCTGCTGACCGCCGGGGACACGCATCTCGCCGAGGACCTGGTGCAGGAGACCCTCGGCCGGCTCTACGTCAGATGGGGCCGGGTGTCCCGGGTGGGCAACCCCGCGGGGTACGCCCAGACCGTGCTCACCCGGACCTTCCTCGCCCACCAGCGGCGACGCAGCAGCACCGAGCAGGCCACCGACACACTCCCCGAACTGCCCGACGGCGCCCCCGACGGGGACCCCTCGCTGCGGCTGACGCTGTTGGAGGCGCTCGGCCGGCTCGCCGCCAAGGACCGGGCCGTGGTGGTCCTGCGGTACTGGGAGGACCGTTCCGTCGAGGAGACCGCCGACGTCATGAACGCCAGCTCGGCCGCCGTACGGACGCGGTGCGTGCGGGCGCTGGGGCGGCTGCGGGAGCTGCTCGGCGAGGACCTCGGCGAGTACGCCCGCCCCTGACCCACATCACTTCAGCCCACTCACCTCACCTCGACCCACCTCACGTCAACCCTCAGCGAAACGGTGGTCCCCCATGCCCGTCGAACAGTACAGCGACCCCTTCGAGGACCGGCTCACCGCCGAACTGCACCAGGCGGGCAGCGCCTTCGCGACCGACCGGGCCGAACTCGTCGCCGCCGGTGTCCGCATCGGCCGCCGGCGCCTGCTGCGGCGCCGGGCCGCCGTCGTGGGCGGCGCCGCCTCCCTCGCGCTCGTCGGAGTGGGCGGGGCGCTGCTCCTGCCGGGCGCCGGATCCCCGCCGCGGGCCACCGCCACGGTCGGCACCTCCCGGCACACCCCCGAGCCGGCCCCCGACCCCGTCTCCGCCGACCAGCTGATCCGCACCCTGGAAAAGCTGCTCCCGCAAGGCAAGTTCAGCCAGGCGCAGGCGCGCGGCACGAACGAGAAGCTCGGACCGTTCGTGCACCTCGTGTACGACGACGGGAAGGGCGCGGCGGCGATCGAGGTGGGCCTCGACCGGATCGAGCCGGGCAGCGACCAGGCACGGCAGACCACCGAGTGCCCGGGCAAGGCGTATGTGCACTACGACGCGTGCGGCACGACCCGGTTGTCGGACGGCTCGGTGGTGATGGTGCTGCAGGGGTACGAGTATCCGGACCGCCGCGTCGACACCAAGTACTGGACCGCCGAACTCGTCACGCCCGAGGGCGGGCACATCAGCGTCGGCGAATGGAACGCGGCGGCGGAGAAGGACTCGCCCCTCACACGGCCCGAACCTCCGTTGTCCGCCGCGCAGTTGAGGCAGCTGGCGGCGGCCGGCCCCTGGCGGGACGCCGTCGACGCGATCCCGCGGGACCCGAGCGCGCCGGCCGCCGAGCCGACTGCGACCGCCTCCCGGAGCACGGTGTCCGTCGCCCCGATGCTCAGGAGCCTGCTGCCCGCGGGGAAGTTCACGGTGTCCGAGGACAGCGGCCAGGACACCGGCTTCGGCTACCTCGTCCTGGACGACGGCAAGGGCAAGAGCCTCGTCCAGGTCAACGTCCAGGCCGACATGTCGGACGTCGGGGCCGAGCTGTTCGGCTCCGGCTCCGAGACGCTGCCCGACGGGACGAAGGTCGCCCTGCACCAGCGGCCCGGCGAGAAGGGCGGCGCGGGCGTCGTGTGGTGGACCGTCGACACCCTGCGCAAGGACGGGCGGCGGGTGGTGATCAGCGCCTTCAACTCCGGCGCCCAGGACACCCCGGCGACCCGCAAGACCCCCGCCCTGACCATGAAGCAGCTGAGGGCGATCGCCCTCAGCCCCAAGTGGTGGAAGTGACGGGCCGAACAGCGACCCGCGCGGGCGGACGGCTATCGCCGACCACAGCCGTCCGCCCCGCAGGTACCGAGCTCGAACCACACGCTCTTGCCCGGCCCGTCGTGACGCCAGCCCCAGCGCAGCGCCAGCGCCTCCACCAGGAACAGCCCCCGCCCGCTCTCCCCCGTGCCCGCGTCGAGCACCCGTGGAACGCGCCGGCCCGAGTCGCTCACCTCGCAGCGCAGCACCCCGTGGGCCGCGGACAGGGTGAGCCGGAAGCCGCCGCCTGAGTGCAGCAGCGCGTTGGTCGCCAGCTCGCTGACGAGCAGCTGCGCCACCTCCACCACCTCGGCGTCCCGGTCCGCGATCCCCCACGCCTCCAGCTGTCTTCGCACCTCAGAGCGGGCCCGCCGCACGGACGAGGGAAGGGGGCCGTACTGGACGCTCAGGTCACCGGCACCCAGGGGCGGTTGAGGGTACGCGGCATGATGCGGGTCGGGATCCGGGCGAGTGCTCCCGGAGCGTTGCAGCATGCGGAACAGGATGACCTCCCCCCGGGCACGGGACACGGGGAGGACTACCCGATTCCATACCTGCGTACCTGCCCGTGCCCTACCCGTACTGCAGCCGTACGGTGGCTCCGTGCTCGTCGTCGCGGACGTCGACGTACGCGCACACCTGCCGGGTGAACCACAGCCCCTGCTCCGGCTCCAGTTCGGGCGTGGGCGGCGGCACGAACCCGGCCAGCGGATCACCGACCCGGCGCGCGGCGCGCAGCTCGCACACGCAGGCGGGCGCCTCGCCCCACAGCCGTACGGCGGTGACGGGCCCGAGCATGCCGAGTGCCGCGGTCACCGCCTCGGTGAACAACTCGGCGTCCACCCGGGTCAGTCCACGGGCCACCGCCCGTGAGCGTACGGCGTCGGCGTACGGTTCCCGGAGGAGTTCCGCGTCCGGCGGAGGCGGTGCGAGCGGCACGGCGTCCAGCTCGGCGGTGAGGCGGACCGGGTCCTCGTACACGCCCGAGCCGGGGTGGGCGCGGCGGGCCGCCTCGACGATCGCCTCACCGGCGGTACGGGTGTCGTAGGCGCACAGGACCGTCGTCGCCATCGGCGCGAACAGCAGGTTCGCGAGGGCCTCGTAGCGGATCCACTCGGTGGTCTCCCGGGCGGAGCGCCCGGCACGGCCGTCCCAGACGGGTTCCATCAGGAGGTGGACCCGGCCGCCGGGTCCGGCCTGCGCGGCGAGGTAACCGGCGCCCTGGGCGACCGCGTTGGCGGCGGAGCCGGTGTACCAGTCGGTGTGCTCGATGAGCGCGACCTCCTTGGTGTCGCTGCCGAGGGCGTCGCGCAGGAGCTCCAGCTTGGCCGGGGCGGCGATGGCCGCCGGCGGGGGTTCGCCGGGGGCGCCCAGGCCCTCGGTGAGGAAGGGCACGGCGGTGGCCACGAACTCGTCGTCGGCGCCGAAGACGCCCATGCGGTGGTCGAACGGGGTCGGGGTGGGGGTGGGGGTGGAAGCTGGTCGAGCGGTCATGTTTCTCCTTCGTGGGGAGGGATCTCGTGGGGAGGGGGTCTCCGTTGGGGAGGGGATCTCCGTGGGGAGGGGTCTCCCTGGCGGGGTGGGGATCGGTTCACCGCTGGGCGGTCACCCAGGCGGCGATCTGGCTGCGGTTGCTGAAGCCGAGCTTGCTGAGGATGCGTTCCACATGGCCTTCGGCGGTCCGGCGGGCGATGACGAGACGGTCGGCGATCTGCTGGTTGGCCAGGCCCTGGGCGACGAGTTGGGCGACCTCGCTCTCCCGGCGGGTGAGACGGACGCCGTCGCCCCGCTCGGCCGGCGTCGACTCGGGCCGCTGCGGCGGGAGTTCACCGGTGGGCTCCCCCACCGCGTAGCCGACGGTGGCCGTGAGCCCGAGGGCCGCGCCGCACGCGTACGACCGCTCGTAGGCTGCCCTGCCGAGGGTCTCCCGGGCGCGGGACTCGCTCTCCAGCCGGGTGGCGCCGAGGGCCTGGGAGCCCCAGCGGAAGCGATCGACGTCGGCCCAGACGCGGTCGGCGCCGCCGAGCAGGACCGCCGCGCGCTCGGCGGCCCCGCGGCGGGCGGCGGTCTGGGCGAGCAGGTCGAGAGTGAGGCCGATGCCGATGATGTCGCGGACGGCGAGTTTGCGGCGCAGGGCGTCCCGGGCGTGCCGCTCGGCCTGCTCCCACTCGCCCTTCACGGTGTGCGCGAGGGCGAGCATCCGCAGCACGTACGACAGCACCCACTCCTCGCCGTGCTCCTCGCACAGCCGGCGGGTCTCCACGCACACCTCGATGGCCTGGTCCGCCTCGCCCAGGAAGCCGAGCGCACAGGCGAGTTCGACCCGGTCCAGACCGACCAGGGACAGGTGCTGGCCGGGAACACGGCCGCGGGCGACGGTGGCCCGGTAGTGCTCCAGGGCGCCGGGGACGTCGTTGTTGAACAGGCGCAGGACGCCGATGACGTACTCGGCGTGGGCGGCCTCGGCCTCGTCGCCGAGGGAGCGGGCCAGGTCCCTGGCCTCCTCGGCGCGTGCCCGCCCCGAGGTCAGGTCCTCCTGGGAGCCGGCGAGCAGGCCCACGATCCACAGGGCGCGGGCCCGTTCGCGGGTCTGCTCGGGGCAGGCGGCCAGGGCCCGGTCGAGCCAGTAGCGGCCCTCGCGGGGCGCCCCGCAGGCGTGCCAGTAGAACCACAGGGTGCCCGCGAGGCGCAGTCCGGCACGGGCCTCGCCGGGTTCGGTGAGGCTGAAGTCGAGGGCGGCGCGCAGGTTGTCCTGGTCGGCGCGGAGCCGGGCGACGATGTTCCGCTGCCCCGGCCCGAACCAGGCGCTCTCGCAGCGGGCGGCCCGGCGCTGCACCCACTCCCGCTGCCGGCGCCGCGCGGCGACCTCCTCGCCCGCCTCCCGCCGTAACTTCTCCAGGCCGTAGTGGCGCAGGGTGTCCAGCAGCCGGTAGCGCACCCCGCCGGGGCCCTCCTCCCGGCCCAGCACGGACTTGTCGACGAGACCGGCGACGGCCTCCAGCACCTCGTACGCGCGCACCCGCTCACCGTCCGCGCACACCGCCTCGGCGGTCTCCGCGTCGAAGCCGCCGGCCAGCACGGACGCCCGCGCCCACACCAACTGCTCTTGCTCGGTGCAGAGTTCATGACTCCAGTCGACGGCGGCCCGCAGGGTCTGGTGGCGGGGCAGGGCGGCGGTGGAGCCGGCGGTGAGGAGGCGGTAGCGGTCGTCGAGGCGCTCCAGGAGCTGTTCCACACCGAGGACGCGCATGCGGACGGCGGCCAGTTCGATGGCGAGCGGAAGGCCGTCCAGGCGGTGGCACAGCCGGGCGACGGCGGCACGGTTGGCGGCGGTCAGCCGGAAGCCGGGGACGACGGCGGCGGCCCGGTCGGCGAACAGGGCGAGGGCGGGGTAGCCGTCGGCCGAGGTGAGGTCGCCGTCCGGGTCGGGGACCGGCAACGGCCGTAACTCCAGCAGGTGTTCCTCGGTCAGACCGAGGCGGTGGCGGCTGGTGGCGAGGACGCGGACGCCGGTGGTGCCGTGCAGCAGGGCGGCGGACAGGTCCGCGCAGGCCTGGAGGAGGTGTTCGCAGTTGTCGAGGACGAGCAGCAGACGCCGGTCGCGCACCTGCTCGACGAGGGCGTCCAGCGGGGGCTGGCTGGAGTGGTCGTGCAGGCCGAGGGCGTCGGCGGCGGCGACCGGGACGAGCGCCGGGTCGTCCAGCCCGGCCAGCTGCACGAAGCGGACGCCGTCGGGGAAGGTGCGCTCGACGCGGGCCGCGATGCGTGCGGCCAGGCGCGTCTTGCCGACGCCGCCCGGTCCGGTCAGCGTGACCAGGCGTGCCCTGGCGAGCAGCTCGCGGCCCTCGGTCTGTTCGCCGCGCCGGTCGACGAAGCTGGTGGTGTCGACCGGCAGATGACGGTCCCGTCGTGGCGCTGATCCACCCATGATCAGCCTCCCCTGGCAACGGAACCTCACTTTCCTCTTGGTTCGGCATATATGCACGTCCCGGTCACACCCGCGAGTGCACTTTGCCGGAGGTCCGTGCGGGGAGAACGGGCGCGCGTACACTGCGCGCGCCCCGCCGTCGCGCCCGCTCGGCGCGGTCCTGGCGGGTCCATGAGCCCTGCCCGGACCGCCCCGGCGGGATGCCGTGCGGCACCTTCCTCGGTGTCGCGTCACCCGGCGGGCGTTTCCTCCGGTGCCGCCTCGCCTTCCCGGCGTCCGCCGGTGACCCGGTGGAACTTCTGCGCGGCCTCGGCCCTCTTCTGCTCGCGCCTGGCCTTCGCCTCCTCCTTGCGGACCTGCTCGGCGGCCTCCTCCATCGCCTTCAGCTCGGCGCGTACGCCGTCGACCGGGCGGCGCTCGAGGACGGCGTCGTAGCGCATGGCCAGCAGGTCCAGCACCTGGGTGTCGCTCTCCTTGACCTCGGCCAGGATCGCCGTGCCGCCGGGCGCGACGTGGGGAGTGAAGGCGACGGCGGCCTCGGTGGCCTCACCGGCCCGCTTGAAGTCGTAGCCTCCGCCGATCATCGCGCCGATGCCCCAGCCCATCAGCACGCCCAGCGGTCCGCCCAGGATGCCGACGACCGAGCCGACCAGTCCGCCGACGGCGGTGTTGCGTCCGGCCGCGGTCTCCAGGCCCTCGGGAACGCGGACGGTGCCGTCGTCGAGGCGCTCGATCAGGACGGCCCCGCGGACGTCGGCGGCGGGTGAGGAAAGGTGCTTGAGGTCGCTGAGGGCCTGGTAGGCGGTGGCCCGGTCGGCGAAGCGAAGGGCGACGGCGTTCTCGGTCGTGGTCGTGGTCATGAGATACCTCCGTGGATTGCGGTCTGCTTCGTCGTTCTGTGAGACAGTATGTATCAGAGATGGCTTGTGAGTCAAGTTGTCTCACAGCGTAGGGTCCGCCGCACTGTGGCCGACGGTTAAGGTTTACGAGGCAGACCGTCTCACAAGCTGCCGAGAAAGAGGTGTTCCGATGCCCCGGACCAACGACGACCCCCGCGCCCTGCGCAGCCGTGCCGCCGCCCTGGCCGCCGCCACCGAACTCCTCGTCGAGGGCGGCCCCGAGAACGTCACCCACGCCGGCGTCGCCAAACGAGCCGGCATCGGCCGCGCCACCGTCTACCGGCACTGGCCCGACCAGCAGACCCTTCTCATCGACGCGCTCGCCAACGACGTCCAGCCGCTGCTCTCCTTCGACGACAGCCCCGTGCGCGACCAGTTGGTGCATCAGATGGTGGAGATGACCCACCGGCTCAATCAGCCGAGCGCGGTGTCGGTGCTCGCCACGGTCATCCAGCGGGCCGAGCGGGACGACGAGGCGCGGCGCATCCGCGAGGAGATCTTCGGGAAGGCCGACGAGGACTTCACCCGCTCGCTGGCCGCCGCCGTCGAGCGCGGCGAACTCCGCGAAGGCGCCGAGGAGCACAGCACGGATCTCATCGCCCGTATCGTCGGCCCGCTGCTCTTCTACCGCTTCCTGCACGGGGTACGTCTCGACAAGGACCTCGTGGTCAGCCTGGTCGACGGCGCGCTCGCACCGTGGCAGACGAACGCCTGACCCTGCGTCGCGGGTGGAAAGCAGTGAGGGCGGGCCCGTGTCGGGCCCGCCCTCACCTTGCGGGGCAGGGGGGATCCACCCCGCGTCCATGGAGCGCCGACGACTAGGCGGCGGCGCTCATCCGGCTCAGTACCGCGACCCCCGCCGAGGGTGTCCCCTGCACCCCGCCGCGCTTCCCCTCGCGCCAGCCCGTCGCCACCCGCGCCCCGACCGACGGGACTTCGTCGGCGCCCCCTTCCAGCGCGTACAGCCCGGCGCGTACGCCGTCGACCGGGCGGCGCTCGAGGGCGGCTCCGTACCACAGCGCCAGCATGTCCAAGGTGTCGGTGCCGGACTCCCCGACCGCTGCGAGGACGACCGCCGCCCCGTCGTCGGGGCGCTCGACCAGTACGGCGCCGTGGATCTCGGCGCCGGCGGCGTTGAGGTGCCTCAGCGCGCCCAGCGCCTGATAGGCGGCGACGCGGTTGGTGAAGCGAAGCGTGATGACGTTCTCGTTCATGGGCATGAGCCGTCTCCTCGGGCCCTGCGGCAGACCCACGGCGGACCTGCGACGGACGCGCTCGATCGGTAAGGGAGGCATTCCTTCGAGCTGTGAGACAGTATGTATCGAAGAGCAAGTGTGAGTCAAACAGTCTCAGAAAATGGGGGAGGAAGAGGTGCCGGATGCCCCGGACCAATGAGGACCCCCGCGCCCTGCGCAGCCGCGCCGCCGCCCTGGCCGCCGCCACCGAACTCCTCGTCGAGGGCGGCCCCGAGAACGTCACCCACGCCGGCGTCGCCAAACGAGCCGGCATCGGCCGCGCCACCGTCTACCGGCACTGGCCCGACCAGCAGACCCTCGTCATCGACGCGCTCGCCCACAGCGTCCGGCCGCTGCTCACCTTCGACAACAGCCCCGTACAGGCCCAGTTGACGGCCCGGATCCAGCAGCAGGCCGACTGGTTCGACCAGCCGGCCTCCGCGTCCGTCATCGCCGCCGTCGTCGAACGGGCCGAGCGCGACGAGAACGCGCGGCGCATCCGCGAGGACATGTTCGACCGCGTCGGCCGGCACTTCACGGACGCGCTCGACGCCGCCGCCCGACGCGGTGAACTGCGCCCCGGTGTCCAGGCGCACGCCGGGCCGCTGATGGCCCGCATCGCCGGCTCGCTGTTCTTCCGGCGCTCGATGCTCGGGGAACGGCTCGGCCACGACGTCGTGGCGGACGAGGTCGACAGCGCGCTCGCCCCGTGGCTGCCCGACGCAAGTCAGCCCGGCGGACGTGCCGGAAGCGACCACGACGGCGGACCGGATCCCGCCGGTCGACCGGCCACCACAACTGCTCCCGCCGACAACTCCGCGGAGCCGAGGGCGAGTCACCGCCCGCCCACCCCCAACGACTCGTGAACGTCCGAAGCCGCCCGGGCGTCGAGGGCACCCTCGAGGGCGGTCTCGTACACCGTGGGACGCTCGGGGCGTCGTACTCGTGCAGGGGTTCCGGGGTCACGGGCCCCGCCGGGCGTGGAGGGAGCCCGGGCAGGCCCCGCCACGCCTGCCGGGCGGCGGGAGTCGCTCGGAGCCGGCCGCGCGCTCACCCGGGGCGTCCGGGGGGCGCGCGGCCGATGTTCTACACGTCCGACGCTTCCTCGTCGAAGTAGGCGTCGAGCACCGCGTCCAACTGCTCGTCCCACTCCTGGAAGCGTGACCGGGCCGGTGCCTCGATCTCGATCGGGTACCAACGGCGGTCCGGGGTGTGGACGGTGACGGTGTACCGCTTGCCGAAGCGGGGGGACTCCGTCTCGACGGCGCCGATCTCGTCCCAGCGGAACTCGCACTTCTCCTCGTCGAGGCTGAGACGGATGCCCCGGCGGTCGGCGACGATTCTGGCCCGCCGGTCGGCGGCCTCGAACACGGGCCCGTCCGCGGCCTCCTCCTCACCGGAGTCGGCGTCGGTCTCGTCGGTCTGGGCCCCGGCCACCGGGGTCTCCGCCTCCTCCGCCTCGACGTCCCCACCCTCGGACGTGGCGTCCTCCGGCTCCTCGGCCACGGGTGAGGTCAACCCGGGGATGAACGCCGGGTCGAACCCGGCGCCCTTCACGGGCTCTGCCTTCAGGGGCTGACTGCTCGAACCTATGCGCTGCTCCACAGCGGGCAGTATGGTCGACGATCCTGTGTCGGACACAGCGGGCCCCAACTTCGTTATCAGACGCCTACACGAACCAGCTCAGCACCAGCGCCACCACGAACCCCGCCACCGACAGGACCGACTCCAGGACCGTCCAGGTCCTGAGGGTGTCGCGTTCGGTGATGCCGAAGTACTTGGCGACCATCCAGAAGCCTCCGTCGTTCACATGGGAGGCGAAGATGGAGCCGGCCGAGATGGCCATGATGACCAGGGCGACGAAGGCCTGGGAGTGGTGGCCCTCCGCGAGGAGGGGCGCGACGATGCCGGCCGTGGTGACGATGGCGACCGTCGCCGAGCCCTGGGCGACGCGCAGGACGAGGGAGATCAGGTAGGAGAGGACCAGGACCGGCAGGCCCACGTCGTGGAAGGTGTCGGAGAGCGCCTGGGCGACCCCGCTGGCCTTGAGGACCGCGCCGAAGATCCCGCCCGCGCCGACGACCAGCAGGATGTTGCCGACCGGCTTGAGGGAGGCGGTGGAGACGGTCTCGAGGGACTTGCGGGACCAGCCCCGTCGTATGCCCAGCAGGTAGTAGGCGAGGAGCAGGGCGATCGTCAGCGCCACGAAGGGGTGGCCGAAGAACTCGATCACCGAGCGGCCGGTGGA
This sequence comes from Streptomyces sp. NPDC002144, assembly GCF_053593695.1. Lineage (NCBI taxonomy): Bacteria > Bacillati > Actinomycetota > Actinomycetes > Kitasatosporales > Streptomycetaceae > Streptomyces > Streptomyces sp. NPDC002144. The sequence goes on along the minus strand of NZ_JBSFDB010000010.1, from coordinate 68,335 downwards.
GGGGTCCAGCGCGATGGAGGAGAAGGTCGCGGCCAGGATCAGGATCAGCGGGGTGCCGATGATGCCCAGGACGGTGCCCAGCGGCACGGGCCTCTCCTGCGGCTCGACGCCGGACGCGCGCTGCTCGTCGATCACCGCCTGCCGGGCCTCGGCCGCCGCCTCCACCATGTCCTGCGGTACGGCCACGAAGACGCGGTTGCCGATCCACGCCGAGTAGGCCCAGGCGGCGAGCACCGCCGGGATGCCGCAGACGACGCCCATCAGGATGACCCAGCCGAGGTCGACGTGCAGGAGGCCGGCGGCCGCCACCGGACCCGGGTGCGGGGGCAGGAACGCGTGGGTCATGGACAGGCCCGCGAGCAGCGGGAGGCAGTACAGCAGGATCGACCTGCCGCCCCGCTTCGCCGCCGCGTACACGATCGGCGCGAGGACGAAGATGCCGACGTCGAAGAAGACCGGGATGCCGAAGATCAGGCCCGTCAGGCCCATGGCGAGGGGGGCTCGTTTCTCGCCGAACAGCCCGAGCAGCCGTGACGCCAACACCTCTGCGCCGCCGCTGACTTCGAGGATCGCGCCGAGCATCGTGCCGAGGCCGATGATGATCGCGACATGGCCGAGGATGCCGCCCATGCCGGACTCGATGGTGGACACGGCGTCCGACCGCTGGACCGTGCCGAAGAGTTCGGTGACGGAGAGCCCGGCGAGCAGGCCGACGGCTATGGAGACGGCGAGCAGGGCGACGAAGGGCTGGATCCTGACCTTGATGATCAGGAAGAGGAGGAGCGCGATACCGAGGGCGGCGACCGTGAGGAGGCCGGGGGTTCCGTCGATCAGGAGGAGCAGGCCACCGGTGTGGGGCGGGGCCTCTGTGGGGGCGGTCGCGGCGAGCTGGAGGGACATGGGGGTCCTCTGGGTAAGTGCATCGGGCTTTCGGGCAGGGGGGATCGCGGCACGGCACCCAGGGAGTCCTGGGTGCCGTGCCGTGTACTGCGTGCGGGAGTTGCGGGAGTCGAGGTGCCGTCAGCTCAGGACGGCGAGCGCGTCGATCTCGATGAGGAGACCCGCGGGCAGGCCGACGTAGACCGTGGTGCGCGCGGCGGGCGGGGCGGTGAGCGCCTGCTCCTCGAAGTAGGCGTTGTAGATGTCGTTCATCTCGGCGAAGTGGTCCACGTCGGTCAGATAGACGCGGATCATCATCACGTCGTCCCAGCTCGCGCCGCCCTCCTCGAGGATCGCCTTGACGTTGGCGAGGGTCTGGAGGGTCTGTTCGCGCAGGGTGGGGCCGGCGGGCGTGGGGGGCTTGCCGTCCTCGGCGGGGAGGAAGCCGACCTGTCCGGCGACCTGGAGGATGTTGCCCTTCTTGACGCCGTGGGAGAACTTCGCGGGCGGGGTGGTGTGGGTCTTGGGGGTGAGTGCGATCTTGTCGGTCATACGGGGTCCTTCGCTTCGCTGTCCTTCACGGGGGTTCTTCCGGAGTACTCGCCGCTGATGGCGTCGGCCGTGCGCCGCACCAGGGGCAGCAGGCTGAGGAGTTCGTCGGCGGTGACGACGACGTTGGGCGCGGAGACCGACATCGCGGCGACGACCCGGCCGTCGGCGCCGCGGACGGGGGCCGCGACGCAGTTGATGGACTCCTCGTGGCCCCCGAGGTCGGTGGCCCAGCCCTGCTCCCGGGCCTTCTCCAACTCCCTCAGGAAGGCGGGGGCGTTGGGGGTGGAGCGGGCGGTGTACGCGGGGTAGTCGAGCTTGTCGGCCAGGGCCCGCCGCTCGGCCTCGGGCAGGTCGGCGAGGAGCAGCTTGGCGACGGCGGCGACGGTGATGGCGACGGGTTTGCCGATCCGGGAGTACATGCGTACCGGATAGCGGCTCTCCACCTTGTCGATGTAGAGCACCTCGTTCTCCTCGTACACGGCGAGGTGGACGGTGTGTCCGCACTGTTCGTTGAGGCGTACGAGGTGGGGGTGGGCGATCTCGCGGATGTCGAGGTTCTCCATCGCCTCCTGGGCGAGGGCGATGAGGCGGGCACCGAGGCGATAGCGCTGGTCGGACTGGCGGTAGACCATGCCGTGTTCGTGCAGGGTGCGCAGGAGGCGCAGAGCCGTGGACTTGTGCACGCCGAGGCGGTCGGCCACCTGGCCGAGGTCGGCGGGGCCCTCGGCGAGCAGCGGCAGGATGCTGAGCGCTCGGTCGACGGTCTGGCTCATGGGGTGCGTACCTCCTCCGGGGCCTGCTCGGCTCGGGTCCAGCCGGGGCCGAGTCGAAGTCTCCCCCACGTGTCGTCGTCGAGGGCGGCGAGGCGGTCGGCGGTGTCGCGGGAGAGGGGTGCGGCGAGGTCGCCGGGGACGGTGAGGGCGGCGGCGGCCGCGAGGTGGCCGTGGCGGAGGCGGGCGGGCACGGGCAGCTCGCGGAGGGTGGCCGAGAGGAACCCGGCGGCGAAGGCGTCACCGGCGCCGACGGTGGCGACGACGTCGACGTGGAGGGCGGGCACGAAGGTGGTCGTCGGACCGGTGAACGCCGTCGCTCCCCGCTCCCCCTGCTTGACCACCAGGACCGCCGGTTCGGGCAGCGCCCGGCGGACGGCCGCCGGTCCGCCCGTGACGCCCCAGGTGTGCTCGGCCTCGTCCTCGCCGACGAAGACGATGTCGGACCGGCGGGCCAGGTCCCGCAGCACGTGCGCTCCGTCCGCGTGCGGCCACAGTCCGGCGCGGTAGTTCACGTCGAAGGAGATCAGCGGGCGCCCCGGACGCGGTGCGGTCAGCTCGCGCATCAGGGCGAGGCAGCCGTCGGACAGTGCCGCCGTGATCCCGGACAGGTGCAGGATCCGGCCCGCCCGCACCGCCGCCAGGTCGACGTTCTCCACGGTCATCGCGGACGCGGCCGAGCCGGCGCGGTAGTACGCCACCTCGTGCGCGTCGGTCGCCCGGTCGCCGGCCGTGCGGAAGTAGACGCCGGTGGGGCGGGCGGGGTCCCGGTGCACGGCGGAGACGTCGACGCCGTGGCTCGCGACGGTGTGGACGAGGTGGTCGCCGAAGCCGTCGGCACCGACTCTGCTCACCCACCGCACGGCATGGCCGGCGGCCGCCAGGACACACGCCACGTTGGACTCGGCACCGCCGATGGCGCGGTCGAAGGAGGGGACGTCGGCGAGGCGGCCCGGGCGGGAGGGCAGGAAGGCGACCATGGACTCGCCGAGCGCGACGACGTCCACGCCGTCGCCGGCACTGCTGGGTCCGCTGGCGGTCACGATGGTGGTGGCTCCCGGGTCGGATGCGGGGACGGCTCCGTTGACCCCGCGTTGGCCGAGATGTTAGACAGCAGTGAGCGATATACGCAATGGATGTTGCACACACTGCAACAGGCCAGATCAGGGAGGCTTCCATGACAGCCGACAGTCCCTCCGAAGCCCTCGCGAGCCTCTCCGGGGAACGTGTCGACCACCGCTTCAAGGGCCTCCCGCCGGACGCCGAGGGCCTGACCGTCGGCGAGCTGGCCGCCCAGCGCCGCAACCTCTTCACCGACGGCTTCACCACCCCCGTCCTCGCGCTGTCCGCCGAGCGCCTGGAGCACAACCTCGCGCTCATGGAGACGTACGCCGTCCGCCACGGCCTCTCCTTCGCCCCGCACGGCAAGACCTCCATGGCGCCGCAGCTGTTCCGGCAGCAGATCGAGCGCGGCGCCTGGGGCATCACGCTGGCGGTGCCGCACCAGGTGCGGGTGGCCCGCCGGTTCGGGATCCGGCGGGTCTTCCTCGCCAACGAGCTCGTGGACGCCGCCGCCCTGCGCTGGATCTCCGGCGAGCTGGACGCCGACCCGGACTTCCGGTTCGTCTGTTACGTCGACTCCGTGCGCGGGGTCGAGCTCATGGACGCGGCGCTGGAGGGGGCCGCCCGCCCGCTGGACGTCGTCGTGGAGCTCGGCGCCGGTGAGGGCGCCCGTACCGGTGTCCGTACGGAGGCGGAGTGCGCGGCCGTCGCCGACGCGGTGGCCGGGACGCGGACGTTGCGGCTCGTCGGGGTGGCGGGCTACGAGGGCGAGGTGCCGCGGGCCGATCCGGAGCGGGTGCACGCCTGGCTGCGGCGGCTGGTCGCGCTCGCCGTCGACTTCGACAAGGCGGGGCGTTTCACGGGCCTCGACGAGATCGTCGTCAGCGCCGGCGGCAGCGCCTGGTTCGACGCGGTGTCCGACGTGTTCGCGGAGATTCCCGAACTGTCCTCCCGCGTACTGAAGTTGCTGCGCTCGGGCGCCTATGTCTCGCACGACGACGGGCACTACCGGAAGGTCACGCCGTTCAACCGGGTCCCCGAGGAGGGCGCCCTGGAGCCGGCGTTCCGGCTCTGGGCGCAGGTCGTCTCGCGGCCCTCCGCCGAGCAGGCCTTCGCCAACGCGGGCAAGCGGGACGCGGCCCACGACCTCGACCTGCCCTTCGCCCAGGTGGTCCGCCGGGACGGCACCGAGCGCCCGGCCACCGGGGTCGAGGTGACCGGTCTGTCCGACCAGCACGCGTGGCTGCGGACGACCGGCGAGGCGGACCTCGAGGTCGGGGACTGGGTGGGGATGGGGCTGTCGCACCCGTGCACGTCCTTCGACAAGTGGCAGCTGATCCCGCTGGTGGAGGCGGACGGCACGGTCGTCGACTACATCCGTACGTTCTTCTAGAGGGAGCCCGCGATGGAGGAGCTCGTCATCCGGGACGCGGACGTGGTGGACGGCAGCGGTGAGCCGTCGTACCGCGCGGACGTGGTGATCGACCACGGCAGGATCGTCTCGATCGTCAAGGAGGCGGCAGCGGCCGGCTGTCTGCGGCCCAAGGCCGTGCGGGAGCTGGACGCCGAGGGGCTGGTTCTCTCCCCCGGCTTCATCGACATGCACGCCCACAGCGACCTCGCCCTGCTGCGCGACCCCGACCACAGCGCCAAGGCCGCGCAGGGGGTCACCCTCGAAGTCCTGGGCCAGGACGGGCTGTCGTACGCCCCCGTCGACGACCGCACCCTCGCCGAGGTGCGCAGCGCGATCACCGGCTGGAACGGCCACGGCGACGACATCGACTTCGACTGGCGGTCGGTCGGCGAGTACCTGGACCGCCTCGACCGGGGGATCGCCGTCAACGCGGCCTATCTCGTCCCGCAGGGCACGGTCCGGATGCTCGCCGTCGGCTGGGAGGACCGCGAGGCGACCCCTGAAGAGCTGGACCGGATGCGGCAGTTGGTCGCCGAGGGGATGGAGCAGGGCGCGGTCGGCATGTCCTCCGGGCTGACCTACACGCCCGGCATGTACGCCAAGGACGCCGAACTGACCGAGCTGTGCCGGGTGGTGGCGTCGTACGGCGGCTACTACTGCCCGCACCACCGCAGTTACGGGGCAGGCGCGCTGGAGGCGTACGAGGAGATGGTGGCCCTGACCCGCGAGGCGGACTGCTCCCTCCATCTCGCCCACGCCACCATGAACTTCGGCGTGAACAAGGGCCGCGCGCCCGAGCTGCTGTCGCTGCTGGACGAGGCGCTGGCGGCCGGGGCGGACATCACCCTGGACACGTACCCGTACACCCCCGGCTGCACGACCCTCGTGGCGATGCTGCCCAGTTGGGCGAGCGAGGGCGGGCCGGAGGCGGTCCTCAGGCGGCTGGAGGACGACGACACGGCCGAACACGTCCGGCACGACCTGGAGGTCGTCGGCTCGGACGGCTGTCACGGCGTGCCCATCGAGTGGGACACGATCGAGATCTCCGGCGTGACGGACCCCGGCCTCGCGGACTTCGTGGGCCGTACGGTCCGGCAGTCGGCGGATGCGCGCGGCGAGGCCCCCTGGACCACCGCCCGTCGCCTGCTGCTCGCGGACCGGCTGGGCTCGACGATCCTCCAGCACGTCGGTCACGAGGAGAACGTGCGGCAGATCATGCGGCACCGCGTCCACACCGGCGGCTCGGACGGCATCCTGCGGGGCACCAAGCCGCATCCGCGGGCCTACGGCACCTTCCCGCGGTATCTCGGCCGCTATGTGCGGGAGTTGGGGGTGCTGTCGCTGGAGGAGTGCGTCGCGCACCTCACCTCGCGCCCTGCGGCGCGGCTGCGGCTGCCCGACCGGGGACTGGTCCGTGAGGGCTACCGGGCGGACCTGGTGCTCTTCGATCCGGCGACGGTGGCGCCGGGGGCGACCTTCGAGGAGCCGCGCACCCTGCCGACGGGCATTCCGTACGTCTTCGTGGACGGGAAGTTCGTGATCGAGGACGGCAGGCGCACGGACGTGCTGGCGGGACGGGCGGTCCGTCGTAGTCCCGTACGACGGAACGCCACCCGGGCCTGACCTACGGCTTGGGCAGCACGCACCCACTGGCGTTGAGGTTGAGCTTGTTGCCGGTGGTGAAGCAGGCGGGTATCTGGTACGTCTCCTCGGCGTAGTTGATGCCCTCGCGGACGGTGACGTTGCCGTTCGCGTCGACCTCGCACGGGTTGTTCTCCGTGCAGCGCTCGCCGTCCTCGTTGCCGGTGTTGTTGACGGCGACGACCTTGCCGGTGGCGTTGTCGATCACCGGGGAGCCCGAGGTGCCGCCGATGGTCTGGCAGGCGGAGGTGTAGCGGACGGAGTCCTTCCAGGTCCAGTCGCCCTCCTTGAGGCGGTAGACGAACCCGTCGATGTTGCAGGCGTAGGTCCGCTTCCAGTAGCCGGACACGACCGTGATCGCGGTGCCGGCGGTCGGGTGGGTGTCCTGCACGGTGAGCGGGCTGATGCCGTAGGAGCTCTTGATCGCGGAGTACGTGGTCGTCAGACGGTAGATCGTGACGTCCGTGTCGGTCATGGTCGAGTAGACGACCTGGTTGGCGCGGAGCGTGGCGACCTTGGTGCCGGCCGAGTTCAGCAGACCGAAGGTACGGCTGGAGGACTGGCCGGTGATGACCTCGCCGGGCTCCGGGAATCCGGTCTCCAGGCAGTGGCCGTTGGTCATGACCAGCGCCGGGTCGGTGTCCGCGGAGTTCGGGAAGCGGACGACCGAGCCGGAGCAGTTGCTCAGCGAGACGGTGCCGGCGAAGTTGACCGCCGTGACCGCCGGGGCCGGCGCGGACGCCGCGACCGCCGGTGCCGCGCCGGATCCGGCGAGCACCAGCGCGGTGACCACGGCGCCGAGAGGCTTCTTCATGTGGGGGTCCCCTCATTGCGACAGATTTTGTCATGGGCATTGTGAGGGGAGGGGGGTGGTGGGGCAAGGAGCGGTTTCAGGACCGGCGTTGGCGGATTTCCGTACAGGCGAGTTTCAGGACCGGCGGTGGCGGATTTCCGCGCAGGCGGTGTCGACGTACTGGACGAGGGTCCTGGGACTGTCGGTGATCCGCGCACCGAGCTCACCGGCTCGCTGCAGGCGGGCGGGGGTGAGACGGTTGACGAAGAACACCGCGGGCCCGGCGAAGAGGCCGCTCTCCCTCCAGCGCGCGAGGTCGACGAGTCCTTCGTCCCCGCCCGGACCGCGTGAGACGTCGGAGATCAGCAGGTCGAACCCGAAGGAGCCGAGGAAGACCTCGGCACTCGGCCCGTCCTGGGCCAGGATCACCGCGGCACCCTGGTCCTGCAGCCGGCGCACCCGCTGGAAATTCTGCTCCGGGTAGTCGTCGACCCACAGGATGCTGACGCCGGTGTAGTCGCTCCGCGCCTGTCCCGCGGGCGGCTCCTCGTCCTCCCGGATCATCGCGACCGGAGCCGCGCCGCCCTCCTGCAACCGCCGCACCAGCTGGTCGGCCTGCGGAAGCCGCATCCACTCCTCGATGAGGTGGACGAAGTTCTGGTCGCGCGCGAGTTCCGGGAACACGGTGGGCAGGTCGTCCTCCAGACGCGAGAGGACCCTCGCCCAGGTGTCCCGGTCCTCCCGGTCGGGCTCCGCGAGGCCGTGCCCGGTGACGGACTCCACCGTGGTGCTCCACGACTCGTCGGTCACCTGGGCCCACTGGCCCAGCACCCGTCGGGCGGTGCGGTACTCCAGGAACTCGCGCGCCGCGTGGGCGTACGTGCCGTCGCCGGAGACGAGCACGCGGTAGAAGTCGGCGTACAGGTACTGCAGCAGCAGCGTCCTGATCACCGCCTCCGCTTCGAACGCCTCCCACACAGGGTTGAGCGCGCACTCCAGCCCGAAGCCGTTGATCAGCCGCTTGATCCGCCGCGCGTTGCGGTCGGAGCGGTCCGCGATCAGTCTCACCAGGGGCTCGTCCAGCAGATCCCGGATGCCCGAACGGTCGGCGCAGCTCCGCACGTATGCCTCGGCCTCGGCGCCGCCCGGTACCGGCAGCCGGTAGCTCGTCTGGAACACCTTCTCCATGTACGCCGATCCGGCCGACCCCAGCACCGAGCGGTCACAGCCGATCACGAAGGCCAGTCCCGGCACGTCCAGATAGACCTTCACCGCCTCGCACACCGCGAGGACCGTCTCCTCCGGACAGCGGTCGAGGTCGTCGACGAAGACGACCAGCAGGCGGCGGGGTTCGTGGGACGCCGCGTCCGCCCACTCCGTCGCCAGCTTCAGCAGCGCGCCCCGCATCATGTTGCGGGACTTGGCGTCGACCGACAGGTCCCGCCAGAACCGGTCCACGAGCCCCGCCACCCCGAAGGGCGCGGCCGCCACGGTCAGGGTCGCGCGGACAGCCGCGACCAGGGTCTGCTGCCCCGACAGCCGCCAGAGCGCGCGTCGTAGCACCCGCCGGTCGAACCGCATCAGGACCGACTTGATCAACCCCTCCAGCGCGTCGGCGCCCGTGGAGGTCCAGGCGTTGTACCAGACGGTCTCGACGTCCTCGTACCGCCCCGTGAGCTCGGTCTCCACCAGCCGCATCAGGCTGCTCTTGCCCGTGCCCCAGCCGGCGTCGACGGCCAGCGTGAACGGGGTGGCCGTACGGGAGTCGTGCAGCAGCCTGGCCAGTTCCCGGGCCGCCCGGCCGGCACCCAGCAGATCGGCGTCCGGTTCCGCCACGGGCTCGTCGTTGAGCAGCTTGAACTCCATGCACTCCCCCTTCGGCAGGGTGAACCTACCCAGGGGACGGACGAGTTGGGGCACGGCCGGTTCCCGGCCTCACTTGGGGTGCTTGGTGGCCCCCTGGCCCCGCCCCTGCTTGTTGCCGGAGTTCCCCGGGGCCGCGGTGGTCGTGATGGGGGCCGAGGTTACGGGGGCGGTGGTGGTTCCGGTCGAGGGCTGCGGTGCGGTGGCGGATGCCCCGGTCCCGGACGTCGCCGTGCCGTGAGCGGTCGACTCGCTCGCGGTCGCGGGGGCGGACGGCCGCGTACCGGCGGGGGCCGCCGATGCGCCGGCGCCGCGCGGGGATGCCGTGGGGGCCGGGGAAGCGTCCGCCGACGGTGCCGGGCGTCCGTCCTTCCCCTGCGGTCCCCCCGAGGACGCGCCGGAGAGGGAGAGCGCGGTGATCACGGCCGCCGACAGCGCGCCCGCCGCCCCGGCGGCGACCACCATCCGCCGCCGTCCCCGCGTCCCGCGCTCGCGCCGGCGTGCGGCGGCCCGGCCACCGGCGGGCGGCGCCGGGTCGGTCCCGGGCACCCTGGGCAGCTCCGCCGTCCGGTCGTACGCGTTCTGCCAGCCGTGCGCGGCCGCCGGATCCGCGTAGCCCTCGTACACGGGCGTCGATTCCGGGGTCGGGTGGTACACGTTCGGCGGATCCTGCGGGGCGCCGTTCTTCCCGTTCGCGTGCTGAGGTGACCCGGACATGACCGCGCATTCTAGGGACTGGTGGGACCCCTGAGACAGCTACCGGCGATAACAGCCCAAACCGAGGCGTCTCGCGTGGTGGAAAACACGGTCCGAGAGGCGTTACCGGGCCGTAAGCTCCCAGACATGCAGGTGATCCAGTCGACCAAGCTCGCCAACGTCTGTTACGAGATCCGGGGCCCGGTGCTCGAGGAGGCGATGCGGCTCGAGGCGGCCGGGCATCGGATCCTCAAGCTGAACACCGGCAACCCGGCGGCGTTCGGCTTCGAGTGCCCCCCGGAGATCCTGGAGGACATCCTCCGCAACGTCTCCACCGCACACGGCTACGGCGACGCGAAGGGCCTGCTGGCCGCCCGCCGCGCGGTCGTCATGCACAACCAGACCCTCGGCATCGAGACGGACGTCGAGCACGTCTTCATCGGCAACGGCGTCTCCGAGCTGATCGTGATGGCGATGCAGGGCCTGCTGGACGACGGCGACGAGGTGCTCGTACCGGCCCCGGACTATCCGCTGTGGACCGCCGCCGTGTCGCTGTCCGGCGGTACGGCCGTGCACTACCGGTGCGACGAGCAGGCCGACTGGATGCCCGACCTCGCGGACATCGAGCGCAAGGTCACCGACCGCACCAAGGCCCTCGTCATCATCAACCCCAACAACCCGACGGGCGCGGTGTACGACGAGGCGATGATCAAGGGCTTGACGGACATCGCCCGCCGCCACAACCTCCTCGTCTGCTCCGACGAGATCTACGACAAGATCCTGTACGACGGCGCCACGCACACCCCGACCGCCGCGGTCGCGCCGGACCTGCTGACCCTCACCTTCAACGGCATGTCGAAGGCCTACCGGGTGGCCGGCTACCGGGTGGGCTGGATGTCGATCTCCGGGCCGCGCGCGCACGCCGACTCCTACATCGAGGGCCTGACGATCCTGGCGAACATGCGGCTGTGTGCGAACATGCCCGGTCAGCACGGAGTGGTCGCCGCGCTGAGCGGGCGGCAGTCCATCAACGACCTGGTGCTGCCGGGCGGGCGGCTGAAGGAGCAGATGGACACGGCGTACGAGCTGCTGACACGGATCCCGGGGGTGAGCTGCGTACGGCCGAAGGGGGCGCTGTATCTCTTCCCGCGGCTCGACCCCAAGGTGTTCAAGATCAAGGACGACCGGCGGATGGTGCTGGACCTGCTGCGCAGCGAGAAGATCATGGTCGTGCAGGGTTCCGGGTTCAACTGGCCCGAGCCCGATCACTTCCGGGTCGTGACCCTGCCGACGGTCACGGATCTGCGGGACGCGGTGGGGCGGATCGGGCGGTTCCTGGACGGCTACGGCCAGCCCTAAACCTTCTTCGCGCCACGGATTCCGGGATCTTCTTGGATTCGCTCAACTTTAGACGAAATCTAAGCTAGGATGGTTTCCTGACAGCTTCTGGAGGCCATCCCATGTACGAACCGATCCGCACCAAGTCGGTCCACAGCACGATGGCCGGCACGAGCTCCGACTTTCCGCACCGCTCCCGCGAGGAGGAGCTGGACATCCAGCTCGCGGGACACCTCGCCGCGCTGCTCGCCGTCACGGACGAGCTGCGGGCGGCGGCTCCCTCCGCCGACCTGGACGAGGCGGCCGAGCGGCTCGCCGAACAGGTGGCCCGGCTGCGCGGCGGGGTGACACCGGTGCGCATGCAGGTGGCACCGGCCGAAGTCGACCTCACCACCCTGCACGAGCGGGCGCACGCCCTGGCGGGCCGCGCCCTGGTCGTGGCGGCATCGCGGGCCGACACGGCGGCGGCGATCCTCGCCGCGGAACGCATGGACGCGCACACGGAGGCCCTTGACCCCCGCGAACTCGCGTCCCGCTGAGCCCCCGAGGGCTCCCCTGACGGCCCCGGTCCGCGTGCACCCGCAGCGACGCGCGGACCGGGCGCCACACACTGCGTTGGCTTGAGCCGCGTTTCTCTGCGTCGCCGGGTTCGTGACGTGCGGTTGGCCGGGGTGTGTTTCGCCGTAGGGCTTGGTGCCGGCTCGCGGCTGCGGGTCGGTTGTGGCTTGTCGCGCCCACGCGGCGGAGCCGCATATCGATACAGCCCCGCGCCCCTTTGGGGCGTTGCAGGGCCGGGGCTGGTTGGACACCGTCTGTTCACCCTCTACGCCGGGGAATGTTGGGTTCCGGGAGCACGCTCCCCGGCGTGAGACGTATCGCAGGAATCGTCCTCGCGGTGTTGCTGATCGGCGGCGTGGTGGCTGCCGTCGTGGCGGGCCGGGAAGCGGACGACAAGGGCACGGCAACGAAGACCGTGCGCATGGTGATCGGGTCCGAGAAGGCGGAGTACTTCGCGGACCCGGCTGTGGTGAAGGCCCTCGCCGCCAAGGGATTCACCGTGAAGGCCGAGACCTCCGGGTCCTGGGCCATGGAGGGGCTCGACCTCAAGGGGTACGACCTCGCGTTCCCGTCCAGTCAGGCACCCGCCGTCGAACTGGCCGCCCGCCACAAGGTGCAGGGCACCCTCGCCCGCCCCTTCTACTCGCCGCTCGTCGTCGTGGCCCACCGCAGCGCCGCCCAGGTGCTCGCGGCCAACGGCCTCGCGACCCTGGACACCGAGCACCGCGGCACCCTGAAGATGGCCGCCTATCTCGACGCCGCCCGCCACGACCGTACGTGGCAGCAGCTCAAGGGGGCGAGCAAGTACGGGGAGTTGACGGGCACGCTCTTCCTCTCCTCCACCGACCCGGAGACCTCCAACTCCGGCGCCCTCTACCTCGCCGCCGCCTCCTACGTGGCGAACGGCGGCCGGGTGGTGGCGAGCAAGGCCCACCTCGACCGCACAGAGCCGCTGATGAAGAAGCTGGTGCAGGTCCAGGGCGCCCAGCAGTCCAGCTCGGACGCGGTGTTCCGGGACTTCGTCAGCGGCGCCGGCAATCCGCTCGTGGTGGTCTACGAGTCCCAGGTCGCCTCGCTGCTCGCGGGCGGACAGCAGCCCGGTGACCTCGTCGTGCTCTACCCGGACACCACGGTCAACAGCGACCACACCGTCGTGCCGTTCACCGACAACGGCAAAGCGCTCGCCCAACTCCTGTCCACCGACCCAGGGTTGCGCAAGCTCGCCGTGAAGCACGGTTTCCGGCCGCAGGGCACCGCCACCGAGTTCGCCTCGGCGACCACCTATCTGAAGCAGGAACTGACCGGTGTCCGGCAGGCGCCCGTGCCCACCTCCGCGGTGCTGCACGAGATGGCGCGCCGGGCGCGCGGATGACACGGGGGACCCCATGAGCAGCTTCAACACCAGTCAGAACAGCGGCAGTCAGCACACCCTGAGCGGGGACGACGTCTTCACGCTCACCCCGCCCGAGCCCGTCGCGCCGGTGCCGCGGGAGAAGGCCGGCGGGCTCGTGCCGGTGGACGACAGCGTCCGTACCGACATGGCCGCGAAGGCCTCCGCCTACGTCGCCGGTCTCGCCGCCCTGGACGCCCGCTCGCCCGAGTTCGCCGGCAAGGTCGGCGAGATCACCGGACTCGGCGCCGGAGAGATGCGGACCGCGGCCGCACAGTCCAACCGGATGCTGGAACGGACCGTGAAGAGCCTGCCGAGCAAGGGCGGGGACGCCCAGTCGCAGGTCGCCGGCTCGCTGGTCGAACTCCGGCGGGTGGTGGAGGACCTGGACCCGCGGGACCTGCCCGCGAACAAGGGCCGGAAGTTCCTCTCCCGGCTGCCCGGCGGGAACAAGCTGCGCGACCACGTCGCCAAGTACGCGTCCGCACAGGGCACCCTGAACAGGATCGTCGGCTCGCTGCGCGGCGGCCAGGACGAACTGCGCAGGGACAACGCCGCGTTGCAGACCGAGCGGGTCCGCCTGTGGGAGACGATGGGCAAACTGCAGGAGTACGTGGTGCTCACCGAGGCCCTGGACGCGGCCGTGGAGCAGCACCTCGCCGGGATCCCGGACCCCCAGGAGGCCGACGGTCTCCGCGCCGACGTGCTCTTCCCGGTCCGGCAGAAGCACCAGGACCTGCTCACCCAGCTCGCGGTGTGCGCGCAGGGCTACCTCGCCATGGACGTCGTACGCCGCAACAACGACGAGCTGATCAAGGGCGTCGACCGGGCCGCCACGACCACCGTGTCCGCCCTGCGCATCTCGGTGATGCTGGCGTCCGCGCTGGACAACCAGAAGAAGGTCGTCGAGCAGGTCAACGCCCTGCGCGGGACCACGGAGGACCTGATCCGGGGCAACGCGGAGATGCTGTCCACGCAGAGCGGGGAGATCCAGCGGATCGCCGCGGACCCGGCCGTGGGGGCCGAGACCCTGCGCTCGGCGTTCCAGCAGATCTACCGGACGCTGGACGCGATCGACACCTACAAGGTGCGGGCGACCGAGGCGATGGCGACGACCGTCGAGAACCTGACGGCCGAACTCCAGTCCGCAAGCGCCTACCTGGAGCGCAGCCGGTCGCGGGGCGAGCTGGAAGGGGGTCTCGCATGAGACGGACCCTCACCGCCGTCGTGTCGGCGGCGGCCCTGCTGACCGCCTGCTCCTCGGCGCACAAGACCGACCCCGACGCCCCTCGGCCCGGCACCCTGCGGGTCCTCGCCTCCAGCGAACTCGCCGACATGGCCCCGGTCCTGGGCCGGGTCCGCAAGGACATCGGCCTCACGGTCCGGCCCACCTACATGGGCACCCTCGACGCCGTGAACCTGCTGGCGTCCGGCAAGGCGGACGGCCGTTACGACGCCGTGTGGCTGTCCTCGAACGACTATCTGCGGCTGCGCCCGCAGGCGGCGAAGAAGGTCGTCTCCGAGACGCCGGTCATGTCGAGCCCGGTGGCCATCGGCGTCAGGACGGCCACCGCTCAGGCGCTCGGCTGGACGCCGGAGAACGTCACCTGGTCCCAGGTGGAGAAGGCCGTACAGGACGGAAAGCTGACGTACGGCATGACGGACCCGGCCCGCTCCAACTCCGGCTTCTCCACGCTCATCTCGGTCGCCTCCGCCCTCTCCGGCGCCCAGTCGGCGCTCACCGACGCGGACGTGGCCAAGGCGACGCCCCGTCTGAAGGAGTTCTTCAAGGGGCAGAAGCTGACGTCGGGTTCGTCGGGCTGGCTGGCGACGGCCTACAAGCGGCGCGGGAACGTCGACGCGCTCCTCAACTACGAGTCCGTCCTCAAGGGCATCCCGGGCCTGACCGTGATCCGCCCCAAGGACGGCGTGGTCACCGCCGACTACCCGCTCTCCTCCCTCGCCGACACCGACGCGGCGACCCGTGAGGAGGTCCGGCGCCTGACCGAGGCCCTGCGCTCGCCGCGGATCCAGCGCGAGATCACCGCCGACACCCACCGCCGCCCGGTGATCCCCTCGGTGCCTCCCGCACCCGGCCTCGACACCACCCGCCGCCGCGAACTCGCCTTCCCCGGCACGCTTTCGGTCGCCGACGGCCTGCTGCACTCGTACGAGAACGAACTGCGCCGCCCCTCCCGCACCGTCTACGTCCTCGACACCTCCGGCTCCATGGACGGCGACCGCCTCAGCCGGCTGAAGAAGGCCCTCTCGGACCTGACCGGCGACTTCCGCGAACGGGAGGAGGTGACGCTGATGCCCTTCGGCTCGGACGTGAAGAGCGTACGGACCCATGTGGTCGACCCGGCCGATCCGCGGGCCGGCCTGAAGGCGATCCGCAAGGACACCAAGAGGCTGTCCGCCGACGGCGACACCGCGATCTACACGTCCCTGGAGAAGGCGTACGAGCATCTCGGCACCGGCGGCGACACGTTCACGTCGATCGTGCTGATGACGGACGGCGAGAACACGACCGGCGTCAAGCCGAAGGACTTCGACACCTTCTACCGCTCACTGACCGGCGCCCAGCGGGACACCCCGGTCTTCCCGATCCTCTTCGGCGACTCCGACCGCAGGGAACTGACCCACATCGCCGACCTGACCGGCGGCCGCCTCTTCGACGCGCAACACGGCTCGCTGGACGGCGCCTTCGAGGAGATCCGTGGCTACCAGTAGGTTCTTGAGGTTCCTGGAGTCCCGCAAGAACATCGCGGGAAGCGCGGGCGGTCTGGCGGGCCTGGTGCTGACGTTCGCGGGGGTCGCCGGGCCGTACTGGCCGGTGGTGGTGGCCGGGCTCTACGGCGCGGGCGCGCTCATCGCCCCGCCGGAACGACCGCCGCTGCCGGACTTCCCGTCCCCGTCGGCCCAGCTGGAGGAACTGCGGGCCGACTTCGACAAGCTGGGCACCTATCTGGCGGAGGTCGACCTCCCTCCGGCCGCCGCGGGCCGCCTCACCGAGCTGACCGACCTGCTGACCGCGCTGCTGGCCCCGGGCTGGGTGACCGAGGTCCTGGCCCAGGACCCGGAGGGCGTGCACACCCTGTCCCGGACGGTCCGCCAGGACATCCCGGAAGCGGTCGACAGCTACGTACGCACCCGCTGGTGGACCCGTATGACCCCGGGCTCCGAACCCCCGGAACGCCACCTGGAACGCCAGCTCACGCTGCTGCAGGAGGAGGCGGAGCGACTGGCCACGACCCTGCGCGAGACGGAGGCCCGCCGCCAGGAGACGCACACCCGCTATCTGGAAGAACGTTCCCCTTGAGGAAACGGCGAAGGCCTGCCCCTTCCCTCCCGTCGGGGCGGACGGAAGGACAGGGGCAAGCCCGAGCCGCGCACGCCGTTGTGCGCGGCCTCGCCGTACATCACCGCGGCCGGCCGTGACGATCACTGGTCAGGGCCCATCCCAGCCGGCCGCGGAGCCTCACGAGCCGGACGTCAGCCCAGCCGCTGCACCAGCGCCCGGTACTCGTCCCACAGCTCCTTCGGCGTGTGGTCCCCGAACGTGTTGAGGTGCTCGGGAATCAACGCCGCCTCCTCCCGCCACACGTCCTTGTCGACGGTGAGCAGGAACTCCAGGTCGGACTCGGACAGTTCGAGCCCCTTGGTGTCGAGGGCACCCTTGGCCGGGAGGACACCGATCGGCGTCTCGACACCCTCCGCCCTGCCGTCCAGCCGCTCCACGATCCACTTCAGGACGCGGCTGTTCTCACCGAACCCGGGCCAGACGAACTTGCCCTCGTCGTTCTTGCGGAACCAGTTGACGTAGTAGATCTTCGGCAGCTTGGACTGGTCCTTGTCCTTGGCCACGTCGATCCAGTGCCCCATGTAGTCGCCCATGTTGTAGCCGCAGAACGGCAGCATGGCGAACGGGTCCCGGCGCAGCTCGCCGACCTTGCCCTCGGCGGCCGCGGTCTTCTCGGAGGCCACGTTGGCGCCCAGGAAGACACCGTGGTTCCAGTCGAAGGACTCGGTCACCAGCGGAACGGCGGAGGCGCGCCGGCCGCCGAAGAGGATCGCCGAGATCGGCACGCCCCTCGGGTCCTCCCACTCGGGCGCGATGATCGGGCACTGTGAGGCCGGGACGGTGAAGCGGGCGTTGGGGTGCGCGGCGGGCTCGGCGGACTCCGGCGTCCAGTCCCGGCCCTTCCAGTCGGTGAGGTGGGCCGGGGTCTCCTCCGTCATGCCCTCCCACCAGATGTCGTTGTCGTCCGTCAACGCCACGTTGGTGAAGACCGAGTTGCCCCACAGGGTCTTCATCGCGTTGGCGTTGGTGTGCTCACCCGTGCCGGGCGCGACGCCGAAGAATCCGGCCTCGGGGTTGATGGCGTACAGCCGGCCGTCCTCGCCGAAGCGCATCCAGGCGATGTCGTCGCCTATGGTCTCCACGGTCCAGCCGGAGACGGTGGGCTCCAGCATGGCGAGGTTGGTCTTGCCGCAGGCGCTCGGGAAGGCGGCGGCGACGTACTTGGACTCACCGGTCGGCGGGGTGAGCTTCAGGATCAGCATGTGCTCGGCCAGCCAGCCCTCGTCGCGGGCCATGACGGACGCGATGCGCAGGGCGTAGCACTTCTTGCCGAGCAGGGCGTTGCCGCCGTACCCGGAGCCGTAGGACCAGATCTCGCGGGTCTCGGGGAAGTGCGAGATGTACTTGGTGGAGTTGCACGGCCACGGTACGTCCGCCTCGCCCTCGGCCAGCGGGGCGCCCAGCGTGTGGACGGCCTTGACGAAGAAGCCGTCCGAGCCGAGCTCGTCGAGGACGGGCTGTCCCATGCGGGTCATCGTGCGCATGGACACCGCGACATAGGCGGAGTCGGTGATCTCGACGCCGATCGCGGAGAGGTCCGAGCCGAGCGGGCCCATGCAGAACGGGACGACGTACATCGTCCGGCCCTTCATCGAGCCGCGGAAGACGCCCTTCTCGCCGGAGAAGATCTCCCGCATCTCGGCGGGGTCCTTCCAGTGGTTGGTGGGGCCCGCGTCCTCCTCCTTCTCCGAGCAGATGAAGGTCCGGTCCTCGACGCGCGCGACGTCGGTCGGGTCGGAGGCGGCGTAGTACGAGTTGGGGCGCTTGATCGGGTCGAGCTTCTTGAAGGTGCCCTTCGCGACGAGCTCCTCGCACAGGCGCTCGTACTCGGCCTCGGATCCGTCACACCAGACCACGTTGTCCGGCTGGGTCAGTTCGGCGATCTCGTTCACCCACGAGACCAGTTCCTGATGCTGGGTGGGAATGACGGGGGGAGCCGCGTTGTCGCGCGCCACGATTGCTCCTAAATGAGGGATTTTGTGTTGGAGGCCCCGTGGGGGCTGCGGCCCGGATGCTTCGTGGCTGGATCTTCAGCGCTCATCCGGTGCCGACCGCACTCATTTGATCATCCGACGCGAGTGCCCATATGTCCAGAGGGCCTCACAGGTGAGCGGAGTGGGGATCGTCACGTCTCTTTTGTGTGCGACGCGTTTATTTGCGTGCACCTAGGGTTCAAGTGACCGTTTCTTTGCGCGGTACGCCCCGGCCGCCAACCGCCGTGAGATGATGGCCACTCTTGGCCGCTTCCGCGTCCGCACTGATTCGTAACTTACGGTTCCGTAGGTACGATGCGAGACATGACAGCGCCCGTCCCCGACGCGTCCACCGGAACGCCGGCCGCCGGCCGCGGTTCCGAAACGGCCTCCATCCCGCACCAGATCAAGCAGCACGCTCAGCAGCTCGCCGAGCCGATCAAGCCGAAGCTCCGCGGCTGGCTGCATCTGGGCATGTTCCCGGCCGCGCTCATCGCCGGCCTGGTCCTCACCGCCCTCGCCGACTCGGCCAGAGGACGCATCGCCTGCGGGATCTACGCGCTGACGGCCTGCCTGCTGTTCGGCGTGAGCGCGCTCTACCACCGGGGCAACTGGAGCCCGCGCATGGACGGCGTGCTGCGCCGCCTCGACCACGCCAACATCTTCCTGATCATCGCCGGCACCTACACCCCGCTCACGATGCTCCTGCTGCCGGGCGCCAAGGGGCAGTGGCTGCTGTGGGGCATCTGGGGAGCGGCCGCGGCCGGGATCATCTTCCGGGTCTTCTGGGTCGGCGCTCCCCGCTGGCTCTACACCCCCTGCTACATCGCGATGGGCTGGGCCGCCGTCTTCTTCCTGCCCGACTTCATGCGCACCGGCGGCGTCGCCGTCCTGGTCCTGGTCATCGTCGGCGGCCTGCTCTACAGCGCGGGCGGCGTGATCTACGGCATCAAGCGGCCGAACCCCTCACCGCGCTGGTTCGGCTTCCACGAGGTCTTCCACTCCTTCACGCTGGCCGCGTTCGTCGTCCACTACGTCGGGATCTCCCTGGTGGCGTACCAGCACGCCTGACCGCTCCACCGCTCCATCTCATGGCCACGGCTTGCCGCCGTGGCCATTTTTCGTATGCCGGTAGGGACTATCGATTGACAGCTTCTAGATTTTGAGAGTTACTCTCATTTCATGGTTACTGTCACCCCAAACCCCCGGCGTTGGTGGGCCCTGGCCGCCCTCGTCGCGAGCATGCTCACGCTCGGCTTCGACACGACGATCCTCAACGTGGCCCTGCCGACCATGGCCGCGGACCTCGGCGCCACCACCGGCCAGCAGCAGTGGATGGCCGACTCCTACGTCGTCGTCTTCGCGGCACTGATGCTCCCCGCCGGACTCCTCGGCGACCGGTTCGGACGGCGGCTGATGCTGATCGTCGGACTCGGGATCTTCCTGACCGGCTCACTGGCGGGCGCCCTGGCCGGGGACGTGAACTGGGTCATCGCGGCCCGGGCCCTTATGGGCGTCGGCGCCGCCCTGGTCACCCCGCTCGCGCTCTCCGTGCTGCCCACCCTGTTCGCCGCCGACGAGCAGCCCAAGGCGACCGCGATCGTCACCGCCGCCTCCGCGCTCGGCCTGCCGCTCGGCCCGATCATCGGCGGCTGGCTGCTGAACCACTTCTGGTGGGGCTCGGTCTTCCTGGTCAACGTCCCGATGGCCGCGATCGGCATCGCCGCCTGCGTCTTCCTGCTCCCCGAGACCCGCGACCCCGCCTCCCCCGAGGTCGACACCGTCTCCACCGCGCTCACCGCGACCGGACTCGGCGCCCTCGTCTACGCGATCATCGAGGCACCCACCCGCGGCTGGGGCGACCCCCTGGTCCTGGCGATGTTCGTAGCGGCCGTCGCCCTCATCACCGCCCTGGTCCTGCGCGAACGCCGGGTGGAGCGCCCCATGCTCGACATGACGCTCCTCGCCCACCGCGGCTTCCTCTTCAACACCATCGCCGCGACCCTGGTGATGTTCGTCCTGTCCGGCCTGCTCTTCGTGCTGCCGCCCTACCTCCAGGCGGTCCTCGGCAACGACGCCTTCGGCACCGGCCTGAGGCTGCTGCCGATGATGGGCGGCCTCCTGGTCGCCTCCCGCACGGCCCCGCAGGCCACCGTGCGCTTCGGCGCCCGCGCCACGGTCGGCGCCGGCCTGGCGGTGCTGGCCTTCGCCGCGTTCCTCGGCAGCCGTACGACGGTCGACTCCGGCTACGGCTTCACCGCGCTGTGGCTCTCCATCACCGGCCTCGGCTTCGGCTTCTCGCTCATGCCCGCCATGGGCGGTGCCCTGGGCGCCCTGCCCCGCGACCGGGCCGGCAGCGGCTCCGGGCTGCTCATGACGCTGCGCCAGGTCGGCGGCGCGGTCGGGATCGCCCTGCTCGGCAGCCTGCTCTCCGCCACCTTCCAGGACCGGCTCGACGTCACCGGACTGCCCGCGGGGGCGGCCGACACCGCCGGGGACTCGGTGGTCGCGGCGCACATCGTCGCCGAGAAGGCGCACTCCGCCCACCTGGCCGCCTCCGCGAACAGCGCCTACGTCCACGGCATGGGACTGGTGCTGCTGGTGTGCGGGGCCGCGGCGCTCGTGTCGGCGCTGCTGGCGGCGGTCTTCCTGCCCGGCACGCAGGCCGCGCGGGAGACCGCGTCGCTGCCGGAACCCCCGGAGATGGCCGCCGAGCAGGCGGATGCCCGACAATGACCGGCATGACGGCCGCCCGATCCCCCCTCTCCCCCGCCGACCGCCCCGGACTCGGTCTCCGCGAACGCAAGAAGATCAAGACCCGCGAGGCGATCCGCACGGCCACCTATGAGCTGATCAAGGAACAGGGCTACGACGCCACGACGATCGAGCAGATCGCCGAGCGGGCGGAGGTGTCGCCGTCCACCGTCTTCCGCTACTTCCCCACCAAGGAGGACATCGTGCTCACGGACGAGTACGACCCCCTGATGCTGGAGGAACTGCGGGCCAGGCCCCCCGGTGAGCCGTGGATGGACTCGCTGCGGCACATCATCGAGACGGCGATCGAGCTCACCACCCGGGAAGACCCCGAGATGATGAGGATGCGCGCGCATCTCGGGGTCCAGGTCCCCGCCGTCCGCGCCCGGATGTTCGAGAGCATGTCGGAGACCGGGCGCATGCTGTGCGAGGCGATCGCCGAGCGCTCCGGCCTGAAGCCGGACGACCTCCGGGTCCGGGTCCACGCGATGTCCCTGATCGGCGGCCTCATGGAGGTCTCCATGTACTGGGCGGAGAACGACTTCAAGGGCGAGCTCAAGGACCTCATGCACCAGGCCCTCGACGTCATGGAACACGGCCTGCCCACCCGAAACCCCTGAGCCCCGCGCCCCGCGGCATGCCATCCTGACCGGGTGAACGGTCCCGAGATCCACGTCGAGTTCGCTCCCGACCTGACCCCGTTCGTGCCGCGCGGCCCGCGCCGGACGCTCGTCACCGACGGTGTCTCCTCCCTCGGCCACGTCGTCGAGTCGGCCGGCGTCCCGCTGACCGAGGTCGGCTCCCTCTGGGTCCACGGCCGCGAGGTCCCGACGTCGTACGTCCCCGCCGCCGGCGACGCGGTGGAGGTACGGCCCGTCGAGCGCCCCCAGCAGGTCCCCGGCGCACCCCTCCGCTTCCTCCTCGACGTCCACCTCGGCACCCTCGCCCGCCGGCTGCGCCTGCTGGGCGTGGACACCGCCTACGAGTCGACGGACCTCGGCGACCCGGCCCTCGCCGCCCTCTCCGCCGCCGAACAGCGGGTCATGCTCAGCCGCGACCGTGGCCTGCTGCGGCGCCGCGAACTGTGGGCGGGCGCCTACGTCTACAGCACCCGCCCCGAGGACCAGCTCCGGGACGTCCTGGACCGGTTCCGCCCCGAACTGCGGCCCTGGACCCGCTGCACCGCCTGCAACGGCCTGCTGAAGGAGGCCACCAAGGAGGAGGTGGCGGACCAGCTGCACGGCGGGACCCAGCGGTCGTACGACGTCTTCGCCCAGTGCCGGGACTGCGGACGCGCCTACTGGAAGGGCGCGCACCACGAGCAGCTGGTGGCCATCGTGGAACGCGCCCTGGAGGAGTTCGCGCGTTAGTCCCGGCCGGCCAGCGCGGCCCGCAGCCGGTCCCGGTCGGTGGTCGGGGCGTCGCAGGCGAAATGGCGGCAGACGTAGGCGGCGGGCCGTCCGTCGACGAGAGGACGCTCGGCGAGCAGCGGGAACTCATCGCTACCCGGTGTGCCGACGGCGACCACCGCACCCGGGGAGGTGCCCAGAAGTGCCGTGCGGTGCAGGGCCTTCGTGCCCTCCTCGTCGATCGCCGGCCCGACGATCGCGACCTCCTTCGGCCCCTCGAGCACGGCCTCGGCGACCGCCAGCCCCCAGCCGATGAACCGGGGCACCCGCGGACCGAGCGCCTTCACGACGCCCAACGCCCGCTCGGCGGCGGTGCGATGGGGCTCCGCGCCGGTCTGGGCCGCGTAACTCAGCAGTGCGCCCGCGGCGGCGGTCCAGCCGGAGGGCGTCGCGTTGTCGGTCGGGTCCTGCGGCCGGCGGATCAGCCGCTCGGCGTCGGCGCCGGTGTCGTACAGCGAACCCGACTCCTGGTCGACGAAGCGCGCGAGGACATGGTCCAGCAGGAACCCGGCGAACTCCAGCCACACCCCCTCCCCCGTGACCGACGCGAGCGCCAGGAAGCCCTCGGCCACGTCGGCGTAGTCCTCAAGCACGCCCGCGTTGGCGCCGGCCTGGCCGTCCTTGCTGGTACGGGCGAGGCGGGCCTGCTCGTCGAGATGCAGCCGGACCAGGAGATCAGCGGCGCCGACCGCGGCCTCGACCAGGTCCGGGCGGTCGAAGTAGGCGCCGGTCTCGGCCAGCGCGGCGATCGCGAGACCGTTCCACGCGGCGACGACCTTGTCGTCACGGCCCGGAGCCGGCCGCCCTGCCCGCACGCCGAGCAGCCGCTCCCGGATCGAGCCGACCCTCTCGGCGTCGAAGACCCCGTCCTGCTGCGGGAGTTGGAGCACGGACTGACCGTGCTCGAAGGTGCCCTCCTCGGTCACCCCGAAGTACTGGGCGGCCAGTTCGGCGTCCTCGTCCCCGAGCACCTCGGCGAGTTGACGGGGCGTCCAGACGTAGTACGCCCCCTCGACGTGCCTGCCCGTCCCGTCGTCGCTGTCGGCGTCCAGGGCCGAGGCGAACCCGCCCTCGTTCGTGCGCAGTTCACGCACCATGAAGTCGGCGGTCTCCAGGGCGACCCGGCGGGCGAGTTCCGAGCCGGTGGTACGCCAGAGGTGGGCGTAGACGCGGCACAGCAGGGCGTTGTCGTACAGCATCTTCTCGAAGTGCGGCACCACCCAGTCACGGTCGACGGAGTAGCGCGCGAACCCGCCCCCGAGCTGGTCGTAGATGCCGCCGCGGGCCATCCGCTCACAGGTGTCCGAGGCCATCTGCAGGGCGCCCTCGGAACCGGTGCGGGCGTGATGCCTCAGCAGGAACTCGATCACCATGGACGGCGGGAACTTGGGCGCCCCGCCGAACCCGCCGCGCTGCGGGTCGTACTCCCGGGTCAGCCCGAGCAGCGCCTGCGCGAGCTCCTCCTCACCGGGGATCTCCGTACCGCCGTAGTTGATCTCACGCTGGGACAGGTCCCGCACGATCTTCCCCGCGACCTCCGCCACCTCGTCCCGCCGGTCCGCCCAGGCGGCCCGCACCCCCTCCAGCACCTGCCGGAAGGACGGCATGCCATGCCGCGGGGCGGGCGGGAAGTAGGTACCGAAGTAGAAGGGCTCGGCGTCGGGCGTGAGAAACACGGTCATCGGCCACCCACCCTGCCCGGTCGCCGCCTGCACCGCCTCCATATAGACGGCGTCGACATCGGGCCGCTCCTCACGGTCGACCTTGATGTTGACGAAGTGGTCGTTCATGAAGCCGGCGACGACTTCGTCCTCGAAGCTTTCCCTTGCGAGGACATGGCACCAGTGGCAGCTCGAGTAACCGACGCTGAGCAGCACCGGAACGTCTCGCCGACGCGCCTCCTCGAAAGCCTCGGCAGACCACGGCCACCAGTCCACGGGGTTGTCGGCATGCTGCAGGAGGTACGGGGACGTCTCATGGGCCAGTCGGTTCGCCATATACCCATCGTGCCCGACGGGCCCCGACAGGTGGCGACGCGGGCGTCCACCAGGGGCCCGCCCCTGAGCACACCACCCGATCCGCTCAGCGCCAGATCGGCACGACTCGCGAGAAGTCCCAGGTGCGATCCGCTTTCACCCCGGGGCGGACGAGGCAGTGAGTGACGAACGATCCGACGATCTTCCGTTTCTCATCCAGTGCCATCTCGCCGACCTGCCAGCGCTGCCGTGTGGTGTCAGGCACCCGACTGCAGCCGTGAGCCTGGTCGAAGATCAGCCGTTCGAGGGCGGTATCCACGAGCGGCCCGCTGATGCTGCATCTCCGGCAGTTGCGGCAGGAGTACACATACGGGCTCCGCTTGCTCCTCCCCTTCTGGGCGCACAGAGCACCACCGCACGTCGTGCCGTCGGGGCTTCGAGCCCCACACCGAAGGAAGCCCGTGCCGAGGTGGCGTGGTACGGGTCGGCGGCTGTCGGTGAGTCTCGGGGCGCCACTGCCTCGGTGCAGGAACAGGCTCCCGGGCGAGAAAGTGGCGCACACCGCGTGCCATAGTTCGGGCGTCGAGATGGGCTGCCACTGCCCCACCACCGGTTCTCCCGTCTCGCGGACGAGCAGCAGTTCGCCTCTGTTCGCCCGGTAGCCGCATACTCTCGGTGCGGTGATGATCTGGGTTACCGTCTGGCCGTTGGGTCTGCCTCCCCGTGTGCCGGTGACGCCGAGTTCGCACCAGTCACGCGCGATGGCTCGCACGGCCTTTCCCGAGAGCCGATCACCGATCGCCTGCTCCACCAGCTTCGATTCTTCGGGATGGAGCGTGATCCTGTCCTCGAGCCAGCCGAACGGCCGTGGTCCGCTGTGCGGTACTCCTTCGACAGCCCGGGCCCAGTGCCAGTGGGACAGCCTTCGGCTCCTCACCCGCGTCTCCGTCGCGGCCGCGTCCAGCGACCGTACCGCCTGCATGAGCCCCTCCTGGGAGTACGGATCCCGAACACCCTGCGGATCGACGTAGATCCGCCCCGGCGAACTGGTCAGCGCGACGAAGAACCGGGCCAGATCCTCCGCACGGCGGTACAGCCGGTCGTCCGCGACGCAGACCACCCCTTTGATGGGCTGCCCGCCGTCGGTTCGCCCGCGCACCAGGTCCGCCATCAGGCGATCGAAGCCGGGTCTCGCGACTCCGGCCTTCGACGCGCTGCGAGCGTTGTCGCTGTATGCCATCACAACGACGCAGCCATGATCGCGTGCGGTGCGCTCGTTGATCCGCAGTTGATAGCGCACCCCGTGCCCGTCACGCTGCCGGCTGTCTTCCGACGTACGTGCATACGACGCGACCGGAATCAGCCCACCACCCGTTTCGCTCGCACCATGCTGAATCACAGCGCCCCCCGATTCGACAATGAGCACTACACCCGTAAGAACGAACGAATGCCCTCGAGGTCACCCCAGACGAACGCGGTGATCGCTGCCCTCTCGCGCTCGCGGCCCACGGGAAGGACACTCGTAGGCGAAGCAGTTGTCGCCGGAGGGGGACGGGACATGCGGGACGGCCATCGGGCTGATGCCGAACGGCTGTTGGCACGGGCGGTGGAGGAGGAGGTGCGGCGCTCCGGCGGACGTACCGACGGAGCGGTCCTGCTGTCGCGGGCGCGCGGCGCGTTGGACGCGATGGCCGAGACGTCCGCGGAGGAGTACGAGGCCTATACCCGCGCGCTGGACGAGGCGGAGGCCGGGCGGCTCTCGTTCGCGCAGCGGTACGCGAAGGAGGGCGCCGGAACTCCTTTGCTGGTGGCGGCCGTTGCCGCTCTCGCGGCCGCCGTCTCCGACCTGGTCCTGGGCACGGACACGGGCACCGCGCTGGGCGCCGGCGTGGCCGTCGGCGTCGTGGCCGCCGCGGCGACGGTGGTCAAGGTGGCCGGCTCCCATCTGCCCGCCGCCCACCATCGCGCCGGCGCCGCGAGCCAGCCCGGCGGGCCCGAACAGCTGCGGCTGCAGTGGCTGACGGCGCTGGAGGTGCGCGGCATCCGCCCGTTCCTGGACCAGCAGCGCGTTCTCGCCGCCTCGACGGGCCCGAAGAAGAAGGGCCCGCAGCTGCGCGGCACGGACAAGAGCGCGGCGGCCCGCGGGCGCAGCGTGCTCGCGCAGTCGTTCGGGCAACTCCCGGAGCCGGTCGGCGCGTTCGCGGGCCGGCGGCAGGAGATGGCGCGGATCCGGCAGTGGGTGCAGGCCTCGCGCGCGATGACGGAGACGCGTCCGACGGTCGTCGTGCTGCACGGTGCGCCCGGCAGCGGCCGTACGACGCTCGCCGTACGGGCCACGCACGACCTGAAGGACTACTTCCGCGGCGCCTGTGTGGTCGATCTGCGCGGCGGCAGCCCGGAGGAGTCGCCCCTGTCCACCCGTGACGCCCTGCTGCATCTGCTCAACCGGCTGGGCGCACCCCGCGAGCAGCTGCTGTTCCGTGAGCGTTCCTCCCCCGACCAGCAGGTCAAGCGGCTGAGCGAGCTGTACCACCAGCATCTGACGGGTGTCGCGGTGACGATCGTCCTGGACGACGCCTCGGACCCGGAGCAGGTCCGCACGCTCGTCCCGGAGCGTTCCGACAGCCTGGTCCTGGTCACCGCCCGCGAGCCCCTCGCGCTGCCCTCCGTTCTGCCGGCGGACGTCCATCAGCTGCCGGTGCAGGCGCTGGACGCGGCGGGCGCGGAGGAGCTGCTGGACGCGGCGGCGCAGGACAGTTCGGGGCCGTACGACGCGGATTCCGCGGACCGGATCAGACAGTTGTGCGGCGGGCTGCCGCTGGCGCTGCGCATCGCGGGGTCCTCGCTGGGGCCGCGCTCACCGCGCCAACTGGCCACGGATCTCGGGGCGTACGGACCGGTCGAGCCGACGGAGCGGGCGCTGTGGCTGCGGTACACCGACCAATCGGAGACGGCCCGGCGGCTGCTGCGCCGGCTCGCTCTGGCCGGCCGTGCCTCACTCGGCGCCGCCGCGGCGGCCTCCCTGCTCGCGACCGACGAGACGGAGGCCACCCGTCATCTGGTGGCCCTGTCCCGCGCGGGTCTGATCGACCATGTGCGGGGCAACCGCTACCGGCTGCACGACCTGGTCCGCGCCTTCGCGCAGGCCCGTCTCCTCGACGAGGAGGACCCGGCCGAGCGTACGGCGGCGCAGGAACGTCTGATCGTGAACTACGCGGATCTCGCCGACTCGGTGCTGCGGCTTGTCGACGGCAACATGTCGACCCGCTCGGACCGCTTCAGCCCGCACGGGTTCACGTCCCTGGACGAGGCGCTGCGCTGGCTGGACGACGAGTCGAGCTTCATCACCTCCACGCTGCGGCACGCGGAGGGCGTGAACCAGGCGGCCGTGCTGAACCTGCTGGGTGCCCTGTGCGACTACTGCCTGCTGCGCGGCGACCTCTACCGGCTGGGCGAGATCAGCGAGCTGGCGCAGGCCGTCGACCAGGGTCTGCTGGTCCGCTCGGTGCAGTGGCGCACGGGTATCGCCGCCCGTCAGCTGGGCGAGCTGGACAAGGCCCGGACGACCCTGACCTCGGTCGTGGACCTGTACATGGAGGCCCACCACGACGCGGGCGCGGCCCGGGCGCTGTGCTCCCTCGGCATCACCCTGCACCACCAGGGCAATCTGACCGAGGCGACGGCGCGGCTGCGGGAGGCACTGGAGCTGCAGTCGGTTCCCGAGCTGGCGACGGACCGGGCCTGGACGATGCACGCGCTGGCGGCGGTGGAGCGCGACCGCGGCCATCTGCCGGAGGCGATGCGGCTGCTCACCGAGTCCCTGGTGCTGCACCACGCCGGCGAGTCCCTGCACGGCGAGGCCTGGGCCCACTTCCAGCTCGGCCAGCTCGGTCTGCGGATGGGTGACGTCCCACGCGCGGAGGCGGAGCTGCGGGCGGCCCTGGACCGGTACGGCCGTACCCGCGACGCCCGCGGCGAGGCGTGGGCACTGACCCAGCTGGCGCGCGCCCGGCTGGTGGCCGGCGATCCCTCCCCGGCGGTCGACGGCCTGCGTCAGGCGGCGGCCCGGCACCGGGAGAACGAGGACGCGCGCGGCGAGGCCTGGACGGTCTACTACCTGGGCCAGGCCCTGGAGGAGACCGGCGACCTGGATCAGGCGGTGCGCGAGCTGGAGCGCTCCCGCACGATGTTCTCCCGGATGCGGGACGTCTACGGCCTCGCGTGCGCCCGGCACCACTCGGCCCGCGTCACCCGCGACCAGCGGGCGGCCCAGACGGGGTCGCTGCGCAACTCCGGCTTCGCCCGCCAGCTCCTGGTCGACGCTCGCGCCGACTTCCAGCGCATCGGCGTCGCCCACGGCGAGGCGTGGACGTGTCTGGAGCTGGCGGTGGTGGACGCGGGCAACGCCCGCACCCAGCAGGCGCTCGCCCTGTGCGACGAGGCGGCGGGCCTGTTCGCCTCCTACGGCGACCGCCGCGGCGAGGACTGGGCCCGCTTCCTGCGCTGCACCCTGCTCCCCTACGCGGCCCCCGGTGGTGTGGAGGTCGGCACCGCGGTCGCCCAGGAGGATCTGGCCGAGCTCGCCCGCACCGACCACGCCCTGCGCGACGCGAAGCTCGACGACTACGTGGGGGCGTACCAGCTGCTGCTGGAGCGGGGGGTGAGTCTGGAGGCGGGCTGGCAGGCCTGGCGGCTGGGGATGGTGCCCAGCCGGCATGCGCGGGAGGTCATGGGAGTGGCGGTGCCGGCCAGACAGTGACCGGCACCGCCCTCCGCCTCGTCAGCTCTGGCGCGCCTCGGTGTCGGCGGAGGTCTTCGCGGACTCGGTGTCCGGGTCCGCCGGCTCCTTGAACTTGACCTTGCCCATGTGGCGGTTCATGGACTTCATCAGGGCCCACACCGCCAGGGCCATCGCCGCGAAGACGATGAAGCCGAGGACGCCGGGGGTGACCTTGTTCTCGTCCACCTCCTTGGCGAGGGGGGCGAGGTGCGTCATTGCCAGGCTCACGCTTGCGCTCATGTCAGGCATTGTCCCGGACGCCCGCGAAGAGGTCGTCCTCGGGGAGGGAGGTATCGACGAGGGACTTGGCGAGCTCGTACTCCTCGGTCGGCCAGACCTCCTTCTGGATCTCCATCGGGACCTTGAACCAGCCGCCGTCGGGGTCGATCTGCGTGGCGTGCGCGATCAGCGCCTTGTCGCGGATCTCGAAGAAGTCGGCGCACGGGACGTGGGTGGTCAGGGTGCGCTCGGTGCGCTCGAACTCGGCCCACCGCTTGAGCCAGTCCCCGTACGGCGACTCCATGCCGCGCTCCAGCAGCGCGTTGTGCAGTGCCTCGGTGCGTGGGCGGTTGAAGCCCTGGTTGTAGTACAGCTTCAGCGGCTGGTACGCGGGACCGAACTCGGCCTCCGGGTACTTCTCGGTGTCCGCCGCGCCCTCGAACGCCACCATCGAGATCTTGTGGGTCATGATGTGGTCGGGGTGCGGGTAGCCGCCGTTCTCGTCGTAGGTGGTGATCACCTGCGGACGGAACGAGCGGATCTGCTTCACCAGCTCGCCGGCCGCCTTGTCGACGTCCTCGAGCGCGAAGCAGCCCTCGGGCAGCGGCGGCAGCGGGTCGCCCTCGGGCAGGCCGGAGTCGACGAAGCCGAGCCACTCCTGCTTGACGCCGAGGATCTCGCGGGCCTCGTCCATCTCCTTCTTGCGTACCTCGTGGATGTGCTCCTCGATGTACTTGTCCCCCTGGAGCTTCGGATTGAGGATGGAGCCGCGCTCCCCGCCCGTGCAGGTCACGACCAGCACGTCCACCCCCTCGGACACGTACTTCGCCATGGTGGCCGCGCCCTTGCTCGACTCGTCGTCGGGGTGGGCGTGCACGGCCATCAGTCGCAGCTGGTCAGTCAAGACTCAATCCTTGGTAAGTCGGCGCCCCGGTGTCTTCGGGTGCGATCGGCGGCTTCTATAGTGACCGAATCGGGGGGCGAATAATTCCGGGGTCCGGCTCCGGGGGCCCCGCGCCGAGAGGACGATCATGAGTACGGCGAGCACTCAGCTGCCCGAGGGCCGCTACGGTCGCTCCTCGGACGAGCGCGCCGACCGCAAACTCAAGATCGCCGGGACGGTGCTCGGCGCCCTGCTGCTGGCACTGATCGGTTACTTCGCCTACCACTACGTCGGCCAGAACAAGATCAGCGGCGAAGTGATCACCTTCGAGCCCCAGAAGGACTCGGTGCGGATCCATCTGGAGGTCCGCAAGGACTCCGGTACCTCCGGCTACTGCACGATCCGCTCCCAGGCGGCGGACGGCACCGAGGTGGGCCGGGC
This sequence comes from Streptomyces sp. NPDC002144, assembly GCF_053593695.1. NCBI lineage: Bacteria > Bacillati > Actinomycetota > Actinomycetes > Kitasatosporales > Streptomycetaceae > Streptomyces > Streptomyces sp. NPDC002144. The sequence goes on along the minus strand of NZ_JBSFDB010000010.1, from coordinate 37,580 downwards.
CGACTTCCGCTTCACCGGGAGCGCCACCCGCATCGACCGGGTCCTCACGCTGCGTACGACGGCTCCGGGCACCACGGCGGAGCTGCTGGGCTGCCACGCCGACTGACGTCATCCGGAAACGTGGCGGCTGACCTGCGCCGACGTAATTCTGATGGCTTATGTCCTCCCCCTTCGGCCGCTGAATTGTTAGGCTCGTGGTTTCGCCCATCCGTGAAGGAACATTCTTCTGGGTAGGGCGATGCTTTGTATTCCCAGTACCTACGAGGAGCACCTGTGACCCAGACCAGCGAGAACGTCACCTGGCTGACCCAGGAGGCGTACAACCAGCTCAAGGCCGAGCTGGAGTACCTGTCTGGTCCTGCGCGCACGGAGATCGCCGCCAAGATCGCGGCCGCGCGCGAGGAGGGCGACCTGCGTGAGAACGGCGGGTACCACGCGGCCAAGGAAGAGCAGGGCAAGCAGGAGCTCCGTGTGCGCCAGCTGACCCAGCTCCTGGAGAACGCCAAGGTCGGCGAGGCCCCGGCGTCGGCGGACGGCGCCGTGGCACCCGGCATGGTCGTGACGATCGCCTTCGACGGCGACGAGGACGACACGCTGACCTTCCTGCTGGCGTCGCGCGAGTACGCGAGCTCCGACATCGAGACCTACTCGCCGCAGTCCCCGCTGGGCTCCGGTGTGATCGGCCACAAGGTCGGCGAGGACGCGGAGTACGAGCTGCCGAACGGCAAGAAGGCCTCCGTACGGATCCTCAAGGCCGAGCCCTACAACGGCTGACCCAGGCCCCCGCATGCCCTTGGCGAGCCCCCGGCGTCCCGGTGACGCCGGGGGCCTCGTCATGCGGTCGGGTGATGCGGTGGGTCATGCGGTCGGGGTCACGCGGTCGGGGCTCACGCGGTCGGGGTCACGCGGTCGCCGAGCGGTACTTGCGCACCGCGAGCGTCCGGAATATGACGATGATCAGCGCCGAGTAGATCAGTGAGGCCCACACCGGGTGCACCATGGGCCAGGCGCCGGACGCCGACTGGCCCGGGTTCGCGAACAGCACGCGGCAGGCCTGCACCGTGGCGCTGAAGGGGTTCCACTCGGCGATGTGGCGCAGCCACGGGGTCATGTGGCTGGTGTCCACGAAGGCGTTCGAGATGAACGTCACCGGGAACAGCCAGATCAGCCCGCTGGAGGTGGCCGCCTCGGGGGTGCGCACCGACATGCCGATCAGGGCACCGATCCAAGTGAAGGCGTACCCGAGCAGGAGCAGCAGGCCGAAGGCGCCGATGACCTTGGCGGCGTTGGTGTCGCCGTTGGAGCCCACGCGCCAGCCGACCAGCAGGGCGACCACGGCGAGGACGACCAGGGTCAGTGCCGTCTGCACCAGGTCCGCCAGGGTGCGCCCGGTCAGCACCGCGCCGCGGGCCATGGGCAGCGAGCGGAAGCGGTCGATGAGGCCCTTGTGCATGTCGTCGGCGATGCCCGCGCCGGAGCTGGCGGTGGCGAAGGTGACGGTCTGCGCGAAGATGCCCGCCATCAGGAAGTTCTTGTAGTCGGTGGCGCTGGTGCTGCCGCCGATCTGCATGGAGCCGCCGAAGACGTAGGTGAACAGCACCACGAACATGATGGGCTGGATGAGCCCGTAGATGATCATTTCGGGGATGCGGGACATCCGGATCAGGTTGCGTTTGGCGACGACCATCGAGTCCCGGAAGGACTGGCTGACCGGGTTCGTGCTCGGCGCGACCCGCACGGCGTCGGTGACGGCGCTCACTTGGCTGCCTCCTTCTTCTGACCGCGTCCCTTGGGCCCGGCCTGCTCGTCGGTCTCGGCTTCCTTGATCTCGGCGACATGTCCGGTCAGGGAGAGGAACACGTCGTCGAGGGTCGGGCGGCGCAGCCCGATGTCGTCTATCTCGATGCCGCGGACGTCCAGCTCGCGGATCACCTCGGCGAGCAGCTTGGCGCCGCCGGTGACGGGCACGGTGAGCTTGCGGGTGTGCTCCTCGACGGTGAGCTCGCCCTTGCCGAAGCCGGCGAGGACCTCTCCGGCGACCGTGATGTGCTCGCGCTCGTGCACCACGACCTCGACGCGCTCGCCGCCGGTGCGGGCCTTGAGCTGGTCGGAGGTGCCGCGCGCGATGACCCGGCCGTGGTCGACGACCGCGATGTCGTGCGCGAGGTGGTCGGCCTCTTCCAGGTACTGGGTCGTCAGCAGCAGGGTCGTGCCGCCGGAGACGAGCTGTTTGATGACCTCCCACAGCAGCTGGCGGTTGCGCGGGTCCAGGCCGGTCGTCGGCTCGTCCATGAACATCACGGGCGGGGAGACGACGAGGGCGGCCGCGAGGTCGAGGCGGCGGCGCATGCCGCCGGAGTAGGTCTTCGCGGTCCGGTCGGCGGCGTCCGTGAGGTCGAACTGGTCAAGGAGCTCGGCGGCGCGGGCCTTCGCCGCCTTGGCCTTCATCTGGTAGAGCTGGCCGACCATCTGGAGGTTCTCGCGGCCGGTCAGGTACTCGTCGACCGCGGCGAACTGGCCGGACAGGCCGATCGAGCGGCGCACCTCGTTCGGCTGCTTGAGCACGTCGAGGCCGGCGACGACCGCCTTGCCGCTATCCGGTTGCAGCAGCGTCGTCAGACAGCGGACAGTGGTCGTCTTGCCCGCGCCGTTCGGCCCGAGCAGGCCCAGCACGGTGCCCTCGGGGACATCGAGGTCGACGCCGTCCAGAGCCCTTACGTCCCCGAAGGTCTTCACGAGACCTTCGGCATAGATGGCGCCTGGCATGTGAGTCTCCACGTCGTCGGGGATGCTTCGAAAAGGCCTAGGCAAGCCTAGGTTTGTGCGATTCGTTCCGCCTGATGGATGAGGCGGCGGCGGCCACGAGACACACCATAACGCGATGTATCGCGTCCCTCAATGGATTTACCCGATCGAGTGACATCGAGCGACGAAGAGTCCCTGACCAGGCCGTTCCGCTTGGTGCGGGCGGCCCACGACCAGCCCACGACCAGTCGAGAACCTCAGCGGAAGACGGCGTGACCCGCCCTCAGCCTCAGCCGATGACCGTGTAACCGGCCTCGCGCAGCGCCCGGCCGACCTCGGCGCAGTGCTCCGGCCCCTTCGTCTCCAGGTGCAGCTCGACCTCCGCCTCCGTGAGCCCGAGCCGTGGATCGGTCCGTACGTGACTCACATCGAGCACGTTAGCGTCCACCACTGACAACACCCCGAGAAGCGTCGCGAGCGCCCCCGGCCGGTCCGTCAGCCGCAGCCGTACGGCCAGGTAGCGGCCCTGCGCCGACATGCCGTGCCGCAGCACGCGCTGCATCAGCACCGGGTCCACGTTCCCGCCGGACAGCACCGCGACGACCGGGCCCGCGAAGGAGCCGGGCTCGCTCAGCAGGGCGGCGACCGGGCTCGCGCCGGCCGGTTCGACGACCAGCTTGGCCCGCTCCAGGCACAGCAGCAGCGCGGCGGCGAGCTGGTCCTCGCTGACCGTGCGGACCTCGTCCACCAGCTCCTGGACGATCCCGAACGGCACGTCCCCGGGCCGCCCGACCTTGATCCCGTCGGCCATCGTCACCGGGTTCTCGACCGGCACCGGGCGCCCGGCCGTCAGCGAGGGCGGATAGGCCGCCGCGCCCTGCGCCTGCACGCCCACGATCCGCACGTCCGGCCGCAGGGCCTTCACCGCGACCGCGATACCGGCCGCGAGGCCTCCGCCGCCGATGCCGACGACGACGGTCCGCACCTCCGGGCACTGCTCCAGGATCTCCAGGCCGACCGTGCCCTGGCCGGCGATGATGTCGGGGTGGTCGAAGGGGTGGATGAACACCGCGCCCGTCTCGGCCGCGTACGCCTGCGCGGCGGCCAGCGTCTCGTCGACCACCTGCCCGTGCAGGCGCACCTCGGCGCCGTACTCGCGCGTGGCGCTGATCTTCGGCAGCGGGGCGCCCCGCGGCATGAACACCGTCGCCCGCACGCCGAGCAGGGAGGACGCGAGGGCGACGCCCTGCGCGTGGTTGCCGGCGCTCGCCGCGACCACCCCGGCGGCCCGCTCCTCCGGCAGCAGCCCGGCGATCCGGACGTACGCGCCGCGCAGCTTGAAGGAGCCCGTCCGCTGGAGGTTCTCGCACTTGAAGTGCACCGGCGCGCCGACCAGCTGGGACAGATGCCTGCTGCCCTCCATCGCCGTCACCCGTGCCACGCCCGAGAGCATCTTCTGGGCGCCCCGAACGTCGTCGAGGGTCACGTGCCGCAAGGAGTCAGCCGTGCTGTAGCTCATGACTCAAGCATCGCAGTTCACAGGGTCCCGCGACCGGTGTGACCAACCTCCGAGACTGGTTTGCGCAGCGCCGGTACGGCCCGCCTTCCGGCCGCGTACTCTGTCCCCCATTCACAGACCACTTTCATGAAGCGAGCCTCCGGCCATGCCCACAACACCCGAAATGTCGATGGACATGACGACCGTCGGTGACAGCGGTCTCCTCGACACGCTGCAGCACGAGGTGGCGGTCTTCGCCCGACGTGCCGAACAGACCCGGCTCGGGGGGGTCGGGCAGGTGCGCAACTCCATGGACCGCGCCGCATACCTGCTGCTCAACCGCCTGGACAAGGAAGGTCCGATGGGCGTCAAGGCGCTCGCCGCCAGCATGGGCATCGACTCCTCGACGGTCACCCGGCAGGTGGCGCCGCTCGTGGACACCGGGCTCGTCAAGCGCACCTCGCACCCCGAGGACGGGCGCGCGGTGGTGCTCCAGCTCTCCCCGCGCGGGCTCTCCCGGCTGGAGGAAGTGCGCTCCTCCAGGCGACAGTTGATGGCGGAGTTGACCCAGGACTGGGAGCAGGAGGAGCGCGAGGCGTTCTGCGCGCTCCTGACCCGCTTCAACACGGCCCTGTCCGCCCGAATGACGGCCCAGGGCGTCCCGGGCCCGGAGTCGTCGTCCCCTTCGTAGACCCTCGGCACGCGTGTGACGGGGGGCGCGTACGGGGGTGGGGGCGTGGCGCTTCACGCGTGCGGGGGTAGGGGCGTGGCGGTTTCGCGCGCGGCGCCTCACGCACGTGTGTCGGGACTGCACGCGCGTGTGGGTGCGTCGGGGGGCCGCCCGTGTTGAAGCCTCGGGGGCTCCGCGCGGACGTATGACGTCGGGGGGCCGCACACGTGCGTGGATGCGTCGGGGGCCTCCGCGCACCTGGCTGCATCGGGGGCTCCGAGGGTGCGAGGGTGCGTCTCTGGGCTCCGGAGGGTGCGTGGGGCCGTGCCGTTGGCTGCTTTCGCCGCGCGCTGGGGCTTCGCGGGCTCCGGGCCCGTCGGCAGTTGCTTCGCACGTGCAGAGCGCGTCGCACTGCTCCGCCCACGCCATGATGGCTGCTTTCGCGACTACTGCGCGTGTGTGGGTGGGGGCGTTGGGGGCTCCGCAGATGTGCGGGTACGCCAGCGGCTCCCAGCGTGCGTGGCCGTGCCGGTGGCTGCTTTCGCTGCACGCGGGAGCTTCGCGGGCTCCGAGCGCGTTGTCAGCTTCTTCCCGCGTGCATAAACGCATCGCGCCGCGCCGCCCACGCGATGATGGTTGCTATCGCGGCTGCTGCGCGCGCGTGTGGATGGGGGCGTCGGGGGCTCCGCGGACCTGCGGGTACGCCAGGGGCTCCGAGCGTGCGCGGGCGCGTCGGCGGCTAGCGCGCATGCCGTGACCGCGCGTGCCGTGGGCGCGTCGGGGGCTGATGCGCGTGCCGTGAGTGCGTCGGCGGCTGCCGCGCGTGCCGTGGGCACGTCGGGGGCTGGTGCGCGTGTCGTTCGGCGCGTCGGCGGCTGGTGCGCGTGCCGTGGGTGCGTCGGCGGCTCGTGCGCGTTCGTGGGTGCGTCGGGGGCCGCGCGTGTGTTGGTTGGGGAGCCGGGCGTGTTGTGGTTGTCGCGCGGCTCTTGACCGTGGGGCCACCTCTGGCCTCATATGAGACCGGGCCCGTCGTACACGGTTCCGGATGCCGTACGCGGCCGGGCCCCGGTTCCGCAAGGTCGCGTCAGGGCGGGAGGCGCGGTGCGACAACGGCAGGCGTTGCAGGGCGCCCGCCGGGCCCGGGAGTTCGAGGCGTTCGTCGCGGGCGCGGCAGGGCGGCTGCTGCATGCCGCCACGCTGCTCACGGCGGAGGCCCCGGACGACAACCCGCGCGCGCGGCGCCTGCTGACGCTGGCCCTCGCCCACACGTACATCTCCTGGAACCGGCTGCGCGGCGAGGACCCGTACGACCGCGCCCGCCAGTACCTGGCCACCCGCTTCGCCCGCGCGGCCTGGCACCAGTACGGCGGTCTGGGCCGCGCCCGGACCCACCCCGGCGCCGCCCTGGCCACGCTCGCACCGCAGGAACGCCTGATCCTGGTCCTGCGCCTCTACGAGGGCGTCGCCGAGGAACAGACGGCGGCCCTCCTGGGCCTGCCGGTGGAACGGGTCCGCGCTATCTGCGACCGGGCGACGACCACGCTGCTGCAACCTCCGCGGAGTCCCGCCCCGGCCGTGGTGGGGGCGAAGGTGGCACCGTCATGAGGCGCCGCGATGGCGGGATGAGGAGCGCACGCGCGGGTGACGCCGGCGTGGCGGCCGTACGCGCGCGGAGCGGCCCGGGTGAACGGGGGTGGCACCGGTGAACCGGACCGAGCGGGAAGCCACCGTGCGGCGGATCATGGAGCAGGCTCCGCCGCCCGTGCCGCCGGACCTGTACGCGGAGGTCATGCGCCGGGGCGCCCGTATGGTGCGCCGCAGGAGGATGGTCCGCCGGACGCTGTGGCTGCTGCTGTGCGCCGTGGCCGTGGCGTTCTTCGTGTGGGCCATGATGGCCCGCCCGTGGGTGGAGCCGCCCTCGCAGACGACTCCCCCGTACACGGGCTGGTGAGCCGCGCGGGCGGCTAGCCGAGGGCCTGCTGCAGGTCCTCCAGGAGATCGTCCACGTTCTCGATGCCCACGGAGAGGCGGACGAGGTCGGCGGGCACCTCGAGGGCCGAGCCGGCCACGGACGCGTGCGTCATGCGTCCGGGGTGCTCGATCAAGGACTCGACGCCGCCCAGGGACTCGCCGAGCGTGAACACCTTGGCGCGGTTGCAGACCTCGACGGCCGCCTCCTCGCCGCCGGCCACCCGGAACGACACCATGCCGCCGAAGGACCGCATCTGCTTGGCGGCGACCTCGTGGCCGGGGTGCTCGGGCAGACCCGGGTAGAGCACGTGCGTCACGCGCGCGTGCCGGGTCAGCATGTCGGCGACCCTGCCGGCGTTCTCGCTGTGCCGGTCCATCCGCACGGACAGCGTCTTGGCGCCGCGCAGCACCAGCCAGGAGTCGAAGGGCCCGGCGACCGCGCCCATCGCGTTCTGGTGGTACGCCAGCTCCTCGCCGAGCGTCTCGTCGGCGACGACCAGCGCACCGCCGACGACGTCCGAGTGGCCGCCCATGTACTTGGTCAGGGAGTGCACGACGACGTCCGCGCCGAGCGCCAGCGGCTGCTGCAGGTACGGCGTGGCGAAGGTGTTGTCCACGACCAGTTTGGCGCCCGCGTCACGGGCGACGTGGGCGAGGGCGGCGATGTCGGTGATGCCGAGCAGCGGGTTGGAGGGGGTCTCCACCCACACGGCCTTGGTCTTCGGGGTGATGGCGGCCCGTACGGCGGACGGATCGCTGGTGTCGGCGACCGACCACTCCACCCCCCACCGGGCGACGACCTTCGCGAACAGCCGGAACGTGCCGCCGTACGCGTCGTTGGGGATGACCACGTGGTCGCCGGGGCTGAGCAGCGTACGCAACAGGCAGTCCTCGGCCGCCAGTCCGGACGCGAACGCGAGACCTCGGCGACCACCCTCGAGGGCGGCGAGGTTCTCCTCCAGGGCGGTCCTGGTCGGGTTGGCGCTACGGCTGTACTCGTAGCCGCCGCGCAGGCCGCCCACGCCGTCCTGCTTGTAGGTCGATACCTGGTAGATCGGCGGGACGACGGCGCCGGTGAGGGGATCGGCAGTGTTGCCCGCGTGGATCGCGAGGGTCTCGAAGTGCTGACTGATGTGCCTGTCGCTCATGGGCACCGAGGGTAGTGCGCTCGCGGGGCGAGTGACGGACGCCGAGGCCGGAGGGGTCCCACGGTCGGGATTTCCCTCGGTCCCAGGGCCGGCCGGACACCGGTCCGGGGAGTTTTCCACAGGTGCGCCGAGCGGGTTGGCCAATTGTCCGAGGCGTCTGGAACGCTTGAGGCATGGAAATTCTCTGGGTCCTGATCGCGCTGGTCATGCTCGGCTTCGTGCTGCTCCCGGTCATGCGGCGTCGCCGGGGCATGATCGAGCAGGTCCCGCCGGGCCACCCGGACGCCGCGGACCCCGCGAACTACGGCTTCGTACGCGAGGAGGAGCTGGACGTCCGCATGCCCGGCCCCGACCAGGACCTGCTGGACGTCCTGGACCTGGTGCAGCGCACACAGGACTACCGCGCCGCCTCCCAGCTGCTCGCAGGCACCGAGGCGGAGGGCGAGCTGCGCTGGCAGCGCGTGCAGGCCTTCGCGGGCGCCGCGTCGCTGGAGCTGCAGCAGCGGCCGGGCGGGGTCAGCGAGACGCCGGGCGGGCAGTGGCTGCGGGTGTGGCGGGCCGAGCATCCCAAGGACGCGGGCGGGGCGGCCGTACACGCGGAGTTCCTGGCGCAGCAGGCGTGGCGGACGGCGACGCGGGGCACGGACGAGTTCCGGATCATCATGGAGGAGGCGAGGGCGGCCTGCGGCGACGCGGCGCTGCTCGCACCCGGCGACCCGGTCCCGTACATCGTCGAGCTGTCGGTGGCGCGCGGACTGGCCTATCCGCGGCCGGAGTTCGAGCAGCTGTGGCTGAAGATCCTGGACCGCGCCCCGGCGCACATGGGCGCGCATCTGGCCGCGCTGCACTACTGGTGCGAGAAGTGGCACGGCTCGCGGCAGCTGGCGTACTCCTTCGCCGAGGCCGCGGCGGCGAGAGCGCCGCAGGGCTCGCTGCTGGCCGCCATGCCGCTGTTCGCGGTCTTCGAGCACCTGCCCGAGGTGAACCTGGTCAGCGGCTTCTACCAGAGCGAGGTCGTCACGAAGGCGATCCACGGAGCGCTGCACGCCGTCCACTCGGCCCGCCCGGACGACCCGATGCTCGCGCACGTACGCCATCTGCTGGTCTTCTTCCTGGTCCGCGCGGAGCGCTGGTCCGAGGCGATGAACCAGCTCATACACATCGACGGCCACATCGGAGCCCTCCCCTGGACCCTGGCCGCCGACCCGGCGGCGGAGTTCGCGGTGTACCGGGCACTGGCGGTGGCGGGCTACGAGGCGAACGGCGGCAGCCCGGCGACGCTGCCCCAGTGACCCGTGCGGGAGCTTCGGAATTCCGACCCGAGTTGGGTGACCCGGTCGAGACGGCCCGCGGTCGGATCCGGAAATGAATGGCCGGCAGGGACCGACGGGCGGCACGCTGTCCGCCATGGATGAACCGCAACACAGGATCCGCGCGCTGCACACCGCGACCACGATCACGGTGTACCAGGCATACGCTCCGGAAATCGGCCTGCCCGCCGTCGAGGAAGGCCGGTTTCCCGCGGCGTGGAAACGGGACAGGATGACATGGATCAAGCCGTCCTTCCTGTGGATGATGTACCGCTGCGGCTGGGCCGCCAAGGAGGGGCAGACGACCGTCCTGGCAGTCGAGATCAGCCGCGACGGCTTTGACTGGGCGCTGCGCAACGCGTGCCTGTCGAACTACGTCCGCGGGGTGCATCCCGACCGAGCCGACTGGCAGCGTCAGTTGAAGCGTGCGCCCGCTCGCGTGCAGTGGGACCCGGAGCGGGACCTGCGCCTGCGGCCCTTGCCGTACCGATCGCTGCAACTCGGCCTCACCGGTGAGGCCGCGCGACGCTACGCGGACGAATGGACGGTCGCCATCCGCGACGTCACCCCACTCGCGCACGAGATCCAGGCCCTCGTCCGCGACGGGGACCTGGACTCGGCGGCCGGACGCCTGCCCCGGGAACATGTCTATCCGGTCGAAGACCTGTCCCTCGCCCACTTGCTGGGATGACAGACCGCACCCCGACGATCGTGTCGGGATCGCCGCAGCCACAATCGGTCGGCCGGAGCATCGAGTAACGGATGAAGCGCGACGACTCCTGGGCGCAGCAAGATCCTTAGTGCCTCCGACATGGACGGAATCGATGTGGCCGACGTGACCTGACCGAATCTGGCGCCCGGCGGGCGGAGACGTTGGGCTCCGCCCGCCAGGTTGTCAGGGAGCGTCGATGAGGCCGTACTTCGGGACCGTCACCGTGCGGGCTCCCGGCGTGCCGCCGAGGACGACCTTGCGGTAGGTGATGTTGTTGGCCGTGCTCTGCTCCTTGAGCCGGTTGTCCGGGTTGGCGATGACCTGGATGTAGTAGGTGCCGTTCGGCAGGTCGGAGACGTCGAAGGACTGACCGGGCCGGTACTGGCTGTAGGTGTCGCCGTTGCCGACGTCGAGCACCTCACGCACGGACACGGCGGTCTCCTCGCCGCAGGCGGTGGCGAGGTCGGTGTTGTACGGGTGCCAGTTGGCGTTCTTCACCGTGTAGTCGATGGCGTCGGTGTTGGCGAGGCAGAAGGCCTCCTTGCCGCTGCGGACGATCTCCCTCTTGTCCGCGCCGAGCAGCCGGTAGCTGGCGAAGTCGCTGAAGTGCCAGTGCTGGTGACCGTCCCGCGGGTCCCACTCCATGGTGCCGGTGGGCGTGTAGCCGACCTGCTTGCCCTTGGCGTCGTAGAAGTACTGGTAGGCGTCCATCTTCTCCGCGCCGGGCTTGCGGAACCCGTCCACGACCAGCGGGGAGGGGCCGCCGTTCCAGACGGTCGCGCTGAAGGCGAGGTAGTCCTTGCCGGGAGCGGCGCCCACTCCGCCCTCGTCCCCGTTGGTGATCGCGATGCCGTACGCCGGGAGGGCGCGCAGGTCCGGCTTGGGCGCGTCCGCGGGGACGGTCGCCCTGCCGACCGGGCGATGCGCGGCCGGCTGAGGGCTCTTCGAGGCATTCTTCCGCCCGCGCCCGGCGCCCCTCAACCCATGGCCACCACCGGAGTCCTGACGGACCGTCACCTTGATGGTCTGGGTCTTGTCCGGCATCCCGAACAGGTCGCGGTACTTCTTCGCCACCGACACCTTCGCGGTGTACACACCGGCCGAGAGGTCGACCGTGTCACCCTCGCGGAAGCCCTGGGACGTGGCCGCGGCCCAGCCCTTCTCGACACCCCACACGCCGCCGAGCGTGAACGGGTTGTCGGAGCAGCTCTCGGGGTAGTTCGAGGTGGCCGGGGCGTCCGGACGGATGCGGCCGGCCCGGTTGTTCGGGCAGAACGACTGCGTGGTGTCGACCACCTTCGCGCCCGACGCGTCGCTGATGCTGACCTTGAGGAAGTCCGGCAGGCCCGAGAAGTCCTTCACCAGGTCCTTCGGCAGGGTCTTGGTCACGGTCCGGCCACCGGAGTGGATCACCTGAGAGGCGACGATCGGGTCGTTGTAGGACTTTCGCGTCACCCGCATCTCGAGCGGTCCCCCGTCGACCGTCACATAGGTGCCGAGATTCAGGTAGACGCCGGCTTCTCCCTGGTACCGGTCCAGGGTCACCGAGGTGGAAGCGGCGATGAGGTCGAGCTTCGGTGTGCCCGGCTGTGTCGCCGCTCCCGCGCCGGGCGCCGCGAGGGTCGCGGCGGTGCCGACGGTGAGGGCTGCGGCGGCGATGAGCGCCGAACGCCGTAAGGCCGTGGGGTGGTGTCTGGTCATGAGTGCTCTCTCTGCGTCTGGTCGGGACGAGTGGTGCACGTGGTGCAGGCACGTCAGGAAGTACTTGTGTGCCATCTGTGAAAAGGGTGAGAAGTCGGCCGAGGTTGCCTGACGACCGGAAATCACCTCCCCACTAATTCGGTTGCCGCCGCACCCGTACATGCGGGCTAATGCCACCCATGGCCGACATCGAGGGCTCGTACGACGATCTGTTCACCGCGGTCCCCAACGCGCTGGGCGCGCTGCTGGACGCCGGGGACACGGGCGGCTCGGTGGCCGTCTTCGTGGACGGTGAGCCCGTGGTGGACGTGTGGGGCGGGTTCGCCGACAAGGAGCGAACCGTGCCGTGGGGGCGGGACACCCTCGTCGGCGTCTTCTCGGTGACCAAGACGATGACGGCGCTGTGCGCACTGGTCCTCGCGGACCGCGGCGAGTTGGATGTGGACGCGCCGGTGGCCCGGTACTGGCCGGAGTTCGCCGCGGCCGGCAAGGAGGGTGTGCTGGTACGGCACCTGCTGTCGCACACCGCCGGGCTGCCCGACTGGGAGGGGCCGGTCGAGGAGCTCTACGACTGGCCGGCCGCCACCGCCCGTCTCGCCGCGCAGGCTCCGCTGTGGGAGCCGGGCAGCGCGGCCGGGTACCACTCGCTCACCCAGGGGTTCCTGGTGGGGGAGGTGATCCGGCGGGTCAGCGGCCGGAGCGTGGGCGAGTTCTTCGCCGAGGAGATCGCCGGGCCGCTGGGCGCGGACTTCCACCTCGGGCTCGGCCCCGAGCACGATCACCGCGTGGCCCCGGCCGTTCCGCCGCCGTCGCGGGACGAGGACTACGCGGCGAGCGCGGCGGGCGGGCCCGAGGTGCCCGCCGCCGCGACCGCGATCCGGCTCCGGGACGGCAACAGCCTGGCCTGGCGGCGGGCGCAGATCCCCGCGGCGAGCGGCTTCGGCAACGCCCGCTCGGTCGCCCTCGTCCAGTCGGTACTGGCCTGCGCGGGGACCGTGGACGGGGTGCGGGTGCTGTCGCCCGCGGGGTGCGAGCGCGCGGTGCGGGAGCAGTTCAGCGGCGACGACCTGCGCCTGGGCATGCCGATGCGGTGGGGTCTGGGGTACGGGCTGTTCGGCGGTACCTACGGATGGGGCGGCTGGGGCGGCTCCCTCGTCATGATCGACCCCGAGGCGCGGATGGTGGTCGCCTACGTGACCAACCAGATGCGTGAACCCGGTGACGACAACCGGGGGCTGGAGATCGTCATGTCCGCGTACGACGGGGTGCAGGGGCTGCGGGCCTGAGCCGGACGGGGCAGCCCGCCGGCCTCACCACGGCACCGGCGTCCCGTCCCAGGAGAAGAGCCGGCCCGTCGGCCCGTCGTCGGGCAGCAGTGCCAGGCGTACGGCCCCCTCGGCGCCCTCCGCCGGGTCGCCGCCCACGGCCTTCGCGCCCGGTAGCAGGTCGGTGGCGCGCAGGCCGGGGGCGAGGGCGTTGACCTTGAAGCCGTCCTCGGCGAGTTCCTGGGCGTGGAGCAGGGTCAGGAGGTTGAGGGCGGACTTGGAGGCTCGGTAGGCGGCGGAGCCCGGACGGCCCGGCGTGAACTGGGGGTTGGGGTGGGTGCTCCAGGTCAGTGAGGACGTGCCGCTGGAGACGTTGACGATGCGCGGGTGCGCAGAGCGGCGCAGGGCCGGCAGGAAGGCGTTGGTCACCTCCAGGACGCCGATCACATTCGTCTCGTAGGCACGGCGGAACTCCTCCGCGCTCGACTCGGTCGGTGGGGCGAGGGAGGGGTTGATGCCCGCGTTGTTGACCAGGACGTCCAGGTGCTCCACCTGTGCGGCGGCCTTGGTGACGGAGGCGGGGTCGGTGACGTCGAGGACCAGCGGACGGGCCCGGTCGCCGATCTCCTCGACGGCCCGCCGGCCGCGCCCGGAGTCCCGCGCGCCCACGTACACGGTGAAACCCTCGGCCGCGAGCCGCCCGGCAATATGGCGGCCGATTCCCTTGTTGGCACCCGTGACGAGTGCGGTGCGATCGTTCATGTCGACCACGGTCCTCCGGCGGGTACCGGTCTGCCAGGGACGACCTGTACCAGGCAGTGGGCGGGCCGGGGTTCGCCAAAGGAAGGTGGGCGGGTGCCGAGGCAGGAGTTGGCGCGGTTCCTGCGGGAGCGGCGCGCGGGGCTGCGGCCGCGGGACGTGGGGCTGCCGGACGGTGTGCCGCGCCGCACTCCGGGGCTGCGGCGCGAGGAGCTGGCGGAGCTGGCCCATATGTCGGTCGACTACTACGTACGGCTCGAACAGGCCCGTGGGCCCCGGCCGTCGGCGCGGATCCTGGACGGGCTCGCGGAGGCGCTGCGGCTCAGTCCCGCCGAGCGCGACCATCTCTTCCGCCTGGCCGGGTCGGCGGCGCCGCCGGGTGCCGGTCCGGTGCGGAGCGTACGGCCGCATGTGGCGCGGATGCTGGAGCGGCTGCCGGAGACGGCGGCGATCGTGACCGACGCGGCGTACGGGCTCGTCGCCTGGAATCCTTTGGCGCAGGCGGTGTTCGGCGGTGACCTCGGTCGCGGGACGACGAACCTGGCCCGGCGGCGCTTCCTGGGCGAGGGGCGGATGTACGACAGTTCCAGCGCGGAGGAGTTCGGGCCCATCGTGGTGGCACGGCTGCGCAGGGCCGCGGACCGGTATCCGCACGACCCCGGGCTCGCCGCCCAGCTGGCCCGACTGCGGGCCGGCAGCGCGGAGTTCCGGGCGTTGTGGGAGGACCGGCCGGTCCACGCGCCCGGCCACCGCACCAAGACCGTCGACCACCCGGCCGTGGGCCGCCTCCACCTCAACTGCGACGTCCTGCTCGTCCCCGAGGACGACCAGGAGGTCGTCCTGATCACGGCAGACCCGGGCACCCCGTCCGCCCGCGCCCTGCGCCACCTCACGCACGTGGCCCACTGACCGGAGTGGCGAGAGCCGTCGTGCCTACGGCGTGCAGGGGGGAGGGCCCCCGGACGCCCGACACCGGATCGGCCCGGGCAGCCCGAGCAGCCCGGAGGTCACGGAGTCCCGGGCGCCGCGGATCGTGCCCGGGGTCCTGGCCGGGGGCCGCTCTCGGGCCGGCGGGAGGCGGTTCGGGCGCGCGGCAGTCGGGTCGTGCTCGCCACCGCGACGACGAAGCGGCGGCGACCGGTCGGCTTCGCCTCGTCGACGTCACCGCAACCCGCCCGCCGCCTCACCCACGCCCCTCAACTGCCTTTGCTGGGCCGCACCCCGGCCGACAGGAGACGGGCATGGAGGGCGGATCGTGCCCGGGGCCGCTCTCGGTCCGACCGAGGACAGTTCGGGCGCACTGCCGTCGGAGCCTTGCTCGCCACCGCGACGACGGAGCGGCGGCGACCGGGCGGCTTCGCCTCGTCGACGTCACCGCAACCCGCCCGCCGCCTCACCCACGCCTCTCAACTGCCGTTGCGGGGCCACTCCCCCGGCCGACAGCCGACGGGCATGTAGGGCGGATCAAGCCCGAATTGCTGGCCGGGGCCGCTCTCGGGCCGGCCGCAGGCGGTCGGGCGCACGGCCGTCGAGGGCGTGCTCGCCGCCGCCGCGACGGAGCGGCGGCGACCGGGCGGCTTCGTCTCGTTGACGTCGTCGCGGCCGGGCCGCCGCTTCATCCGCGCCTCTCGACTGCCGTTGCTGGACCGCTCCCCCGGCCCACAGGAGACCGTACGGGGGGAGCGGGACTCAGGTCAGATCGTTGACGTGTCGATCACGAAGCGGTAGCGGACGTCGCTGGAGAGCACCCGCTCGTACGCCTCGTTGATCTCGTCCGCGCGGATCAGCTCGATCTCGGCGCCGAAGCCGTGCTCGGCGCAGAAGTCCAGCATCTCCTGGGTCTCCTGGATGCCGCCGATGCCGGAGCCGGCGAGGGTCTTGCGGCCGCTGATCACCGAGAACAGGTTGAGCTTGACGGGCTCCTCGGGCGCGCCCACGTTCACGAAGGCGCCGTCCGTCTTGAGCAGGGACAGGAAGGCGTCCAGGTTCAGCGGGGCCGAGACCGTGGAGAGGATCAGGTCGAAGGTGCCCTTGAGGTCCTTGAAGGTCTGCTCGTCGCTGGTCGCGTAGTAGTGGTCGGCGCCCAGCTTCAGCCCGTCGTCCTTCTTGCGCAGGGACTGCGAGAGCACCGTGACCTCGGCGCCCAGCGCGTGCGCGATCTTGACGCCCATGTGGCCGAGGCCGCCCATGCCGAGGATCGCGACCTTCTTGCCGGGGCCGGCGTTCCAGTGGCGCAGGGGCGAGTAGGTGGTGATGCCGGCGCACAGCAGCGGGGCGGCGACGTCGAGGGAAAGGCCGTCGGGGATGCGGACGACGTAGTTCTCGTCGACGACGATCTTCTCGGAGTAGCCGCCGTAGGTGGGCTCGCCGTCCTTGCCGATCGCGTTGTACGTGCCGACGCCGCCCTTGAGGCAGTACTGCTCCAGGCCGGCCTGGCAGTTCTCGCACTCGCGGCAGGAGTCGACCAGACAGCCGACGCCCACGCGGTCGCCGACCTGGTGCCGGGTGACGCCGGAGCCCACTGCGGAGACGACGCCCGCGATCTCGTGACCGGGGACCATCGGGAAGATGGCCTCGCCCCAGCCCTCACTGGCCTGGTGGATGTCGGAGTGGCAGATACCGGCGAACTTGATGTCGATCAGCACATCGAACTCACCGACCTCGCGGCGCTCGATGGTGGTGCGCTCCAGGGGAGCCTTCGCCGCGGGGGCGGCGTATGCGGCAACGGTGGTCATGCCGGGATTCTCCTAAGCGGGGGTTCGCGCCCGGCTGCCTTCTGTCGTTCCGTCCGGGCACGGTGATCAGCATGCCCCGCCCCGGCGGATCCACCCAGGCCACGGTTCTGCATACGTCCGGCGTTCCTACCACTGGCGGGGTCAGGCTGCTGGGCGTACGACCGTGAATACTTGCCGTATGGACGAACAGCCCGAGGCCGCACAGGGGGCCGGCGGCGCCCTGGACCGGCGTGCCGAGCTCAGTGAATTCCTGCGCACCCGGCGGGCCCGGCTGAAGCCGGAGGACGTGGGGCTGCCGGACTTCGGCCGGCACCGGCGGGTGCCCGGGCTCAGACGCGAGGAGCTGGCGCAGCTCGCCGGGGTCTCCGTGGCGTACTACACCCGGCTCGAGCAGGGCAACGGGCGGAACGTGTCG
This sequence comes from Streptomyces sp. NPDC002144, assembly GCF_053593695.1. NCBI lineage: Bacteria > Bacillati > Actinomycetota > Actinomycetes > Kitasatosporales > Streptomycetaceae > Streptomyces > Streptomyces sp. NPDC002144. The sequence goes on along the minus strand of NZ_JBSFDB010000010.1, from coordinate 20,651 downwards.
GCGGAGGTGCTGGACTCGATCGCGCGGGCGCTGCGGCTGAGCGACGCCGAGCACAACCACCTCACGCACCTGGCCAAGCCGAAGCAGCACAAGAAGAAGCCCGCGGCCCGGACCGAGCAGGTGCGGGGCGCGCTGCGCCAGCTGCTGGACACGATGGACGGGGTGCCGGCGTACATCGGGGGGCGGCGCGGGGACATCCTCGCCTGGAACCGGATGGCCGCGGCCGTCTTCGGCGACTGGGGGGAGCTGCCGGCCCAGCAGCGGAACTGGGCGCGGCTGGTGTTCCTGACGCCCGAGTACCGCGATCTGTTCGTGGAGTGGGAGCAGAAGGCGAGCGACATCGTCAGCTTCCTGCGCATGGAGGCGGGCTGCTACCCCGACGATCCGCGGCTGTCCGCGCTGGTGGGCGAACTCTCCGTCAAGAGCGAGGAGTTCCGGCGGCTGTGGGCCACGCACGACGTCCGGGAGAAGAGTTACGGCGTCAAGCGGCTGCGGCATCCGCTGGTGGGCGATCTGACGCTCAACTACCAGTCCTTCCGGCTGGCCGACGACGACGGACAGGCGATGACGGTGTACCACGCGGAACCGGGTTCCCCCTCGGCGGAGGCTCTGCGGCTCCTGGCCAGTTGGGGCGCGGACGCGACCCGCGCGGGGCGGGTCAGCCCCGATACGGCGGCATGACCCCCCACCCCCACCTGGGCACCGGCTGCTCCGCCGGGGGTTTGGCCTCGGGGCCGGAGAAGTACAGCGCCAGCCTCGTCCCCCACTCGATGTAGGCGAGGAACGCCGAGCGGAACTCCGCGTCGGTGGGCAGGCCCGCTTCGTCCGCCGCGTCCTGGATGAGGTTGACCCAGCGGCGGCGTTGCGGCTCGGTGATGTTCTTGGCGAAGTGCTTGGCGACCATGTGGCCGTGGCCGCCCTGGGTGACGGAGTAGGCGGGCGGGCCGCCGAAGACCTCGGCGAGCCAGAGGGCGACGTGCTCGGCGTGGTCGGGGGCGAGGTCGGCGAAGAGCGGGGCCAGCAGGTCGTCCTTGAGGACCCGGTCGTAGAACGCCGTCGTGAGGCGGGAGAAGGCCTCCGCGCCGCCCGCCCAGGCGTACAACGACGGCACCGACGCGCCCCTCCCCCGGACCGTCGTCGGCTTGTAGTGGCGCATCTCCTCGATGTGGCCGACGTACGGCTGGATCTCCGCCAGGAACTCCGGGAACAGCTCCGAGTCGCGGAAGCCCTCCATATGGTCCTGCGTCGAGGTCCAGGTGATGCGCAGGACGTAGTGCTCGAAGTCCTCCTCGCAGCGCGCCAGTTCGTAGTCGACGCACTGCGGTGCCTCGGCCAGCCGGCCGGCGGCGCGGGTGTAGGCGGCCAGGAACTCGGCCGAGCGGTCCTCCGGGATGCGGTACCGGATGTATTCGACGGTCTCGGTTGTCATGGGTTCACGGAAACACGGAAGCCCCGCCGGAGGCTGCACCTCCGGCGGGGCTTTCGCTGACGGCTCACTCGCCTCGCGAACGGCTTACTCGCCTCAGCGAACGACTCACTCGCCTCGCGAACGGCTTACTCGCCTCACTGCCCGGCTCACTTGCCGTAGTACGCGTTGTAGATCGAGATCGTCGACTTGTTGTTCTTCTTGTCGGTGATCTTGGCGTGGAACGAGATGGCCTGTCCCTTCGCCGGGTTCTTCACGGTGATCTTGCCGTGGACCACGTTGACCTGCTTCCAGGTCTGGCCGTAGTCGTACGACACGTACACCGTCAGCGACTTGAGGTTGCTGCCCTTGGCCGCGCCCTCGACGGTGACCGGGATGGAGACCGTCCTGCCGGCCGGCACCCGGTTGTCGAGACCGGTCGTGGCGTTGAAGCGGACCGTGGACGCCGGCAGCGTGGCCGACGTGCCGGCGGCCGGCTTCTTGGAGTGGAACGTCCAGCTGGCGTCGATGCGGGTGGAGGCCGCGGCGACGTGGACGCTGCGCTTGACCGAGGTCGTCAGCCGGTACTCGGCGTCACCCGAGGGGACCTTGAACTCCTTCTCGCCGAACAGCGGGTCGTCGTTGGAGCCGACCTTGGTGCCGTTGCGGTAGAGGGTCGTGGTGACCCCGGTGAAGTCCGAGGAGCCCGCGTGGCCCGCGCCGTCGGAGAACAGCGGGATGTAGCCGTAGATGCTGTTGCCGTCGCGGAAGACGCCGTAGTACGTGTTCAGGTGCGGGCCGAAGACCGCCGTGTTGAAGGTCTTCGTGTACTTCTGGCCCGCCTTGAAGGACTGTGCGTCACCCAGCGTGTAGTACGCCTCCGGGATCGGGAAGCCGTCCCGGTCGTGGCCCTTGTACTGCGTGAAGTCCCACGACCAGCGGATCTTGTCGGACGTCGACAGGTACAGGGTGCGGGCGCCGGGCAGCTGCTGCTCGATGCCGTTGAAGAAGACGACGTCGTCGGGGAACTCGCCCAGCGCCATCAGCGCGCCGGTCTTGCCGACGGCGCCCGAGCCGAGGTTGTTCCGCACCGCGGCGAGCTCGCTCGCCTTGAAGTGGCGGACCTTGTCGCCCTGGATCTTCTTGACGTCCGCGGTGGTGGCCACGTCGTACTCGGTGTCCGCGCCCTTGGTCCACTGGCCGTTCCAGGTCTGGTGCAGGCCCGTGACGTCGCCGCCCAGCGGCGCCATGCGCACGTCGGCGAAGGACTGCATACCGAGTCCGATGCCGATGCCCGCCGGGTCGTAGTTGTACCCGATCATGGCGAGCTGCTGCTTGGCCTGGGCGTCCGGCACGGTGATGTCGGCCGCCTTGGTCGTGCGGGCGTCGATGGTCACCGTGGTGTTCTTGGTGACGGACAGCTTCGGCTGGACCAGCCAGTCGACGCCGCCCTGGAAGTTCACCAGGTCCTTGGCGATCCAGGCGTCCAGGAGGTAGTTGCCCTTGGGCAGGCGCATGGTCGTGGTGCCGGTGTCCGAGAGGGTCACCTGGTAGCCACGGCCCTCGGCCAGGCCGGAGTAGCCGAGCAGGGCGGTGTTGTAGTTGCCGGTCGGCTTTCCGTCCCGGTCGATGTGCTTGATCGTGACGTCGTACGACTCGACCTCACGCTGCACGGCCGCGGCCGTGCGGACCGTCTGGCCGCCGCCCGTCGCCGTCACGTACGCGGAGTACGCGCCGTCGAGCGTGCCGCCGAGCTTGGTGTTGACGGTCAGGTCGACCGAGGCCTTGCCGCCCGCGGGGACGGTCACCTTGGTCGCGGCCAGCTTGAAGAAGCCGGCCGGAGCGGCCTGGCCCTTGGGGTTGGTCGCGGTGGCCGCCAGGTTCAGCGTGACGTCCTTGGTGCCGAGGTTGCGGTACGTCACCTGCTTGGTGTCCGGCTTGTCGTCGGTGTGCGGCCACTGCTGCACCCCGAAGCTCACCGACACCGGGTCGGCGATCACGGTCTGCTGGATGGCCTTGTCGACGGCGATACGGCCCGAACCCTGCTGGAACGGCGTGTACTTGCCGCCCTTCGCGGAGCCCGTCAGGGCGCCCTTGAGCTCGGAGAACTTCCAGTCGGGGTGCTCCTGCTTCAGGATCGCCGCCGCGCCCGCGACATGCGGGGTCGCCATCGACGTACCCGAGATGGTCAGGTAGCCGGGCGGGTTCTCGCCGACCTCCTGGTCGATGACGCTGCCCGGGGCCGCGGCGGCCGTGATGTCCACGCCGGGGGCGGTGACGTCGGGCTTGATGGCGCCGTCGAGGGCCGGGCCGGTGGAGGAGAAGTCGGCGAGCCTGTCCTTGTCGTCGACGGCGCCGACGGTGAGGGCGTCCGCGGCGCTGCCGGGCGAACCGATCGTCTCCGGGCCGTCGTTGCCCGCGGCGATCGCGAAGAGGATGCCCTTCTCCTCGGACAGCTTGTTGACCTCGGCCTCGAGCGGGTCGATGCCGGGGGTGTCCTGGCCGCCCAGGCTCAGGTTGACGATGTCGGCGCCCTGCTCGGCCGCCCACTCCATGCCGGCGAGGATGCCCGAGTCGTCACCGGAGCCGGTGTCGTCCAGGACCTTGCCGTTGAGGATCTTGGCGCCGGGTGCCACGCCCTTGTACTTGCCGTGGGACTTGGCGCCGGTGCCCGCGGCGATGGACGCGACGTGCGTGCCGTGGCCGAAGTGGTCGGTGGCGTCGGCCGCGGTGGAGAAGTTCTTGGCGGCGATCACCTGGGTCTTGAGGTCCGGGTGGTCCGCGTCGACACCGGTGTCCAGGACCGCGATCTTGACGCCCTTGCCGGTGTAGCCCTTGGCCCAGGCGGTGGGTGCGCCGATCTGCGGAACGGACTTGTCGAGGCTGGCCTTTCGGGTGCCGTCGAGCCAGACGTGTGCGATGCCGGAGGCCGTACGGTCGCCGTTGGTGACGGCGTCCCACAGCTCGGGCGTCTCCTTGACCGGGGTCTGGACGGCGTCCGCGTTGAGGGCCTTCAGGGTCCGGCGCAGGGTGCCCGCGTCACGGACGTCGGCCTTGGCGGCCGTGGCCGCGCCCTGGTAGCCGACGATGACCTTCAGGCCCTTGGCCTGGGACTTGCGGGTGGCGGACTTGTTGAGCTCGGTGATGTCGAACAGCCGCTGGTCGAGCTTGCCGCTTGCGACCAGTCGGGCCGCGTCCGCCGGGACGACGAGCGTGTGCCCGTCGGCCTTGCGGAACTGCACGGGTATGTGTTCGCGTCCCTTGGCCCGCTCCAGGCCGACGACACGGCCCTTCGCGTCGACGACGACCTGGTCGCCGGTGATCAGGGTGATGCGGTGCTGGGACGCGAGTGAGGACTTCGAGGCCGCGCTCGGGTGCTCGGCCTTGGCCTGCGCCGGGCTGGTCATACCCGCCGCGAGGGCCACGGCGGCCGCCGTCGCCACGGTGGCCGCGCATGCTCTCTTCACTTGTCTGCGCAAGTCTCCCCCTGGAGATGAAGTACCGGGCGAATTCCCCGTTCACCCGGCCGGGGGAACTACCGCACACATGAACGGACCCCCCGGGATACGCAGTATGCCGGGGGGTGATCAGCAACCTCAAGAGTTGAGAGAAGGGCGGGAGAGGCGTCCGCCGACTGTTACACGCCTGGGGGAAAGCCGTTACCGTTCCGTCGGGTTAAGCGCCGGCGTTCTCCTTGACCGTGATCTTTCCCTTGCGGATCGTCGCCAGCCGCGGGGCCTTCCGCGCGATCGCGGAGTCGTGGGTGACCATGATGAAGGTCAACCCCAGCTCCTTCCACATCCGTTCGAGCACGTCCATGATCTCGTCGCGCATCGACTCGTCGAGGTTTCCCGTGGGTTCGTCCGCGAGCAGCACCTTCGGCTGCTTGACGAGCGCGCGGGCGATGGCGACGCGCTGCTGCTGGCCGCCGGACATCTCCGAGGGCAGATGGGCGAGACGCTCACCCAGACCCACCGAACTCAGCGCCTCGGCGGCCCGCTCGCGCCGGTCCTTCACCTTGACACCGAGGGGGACGAGAGCGGTTTCCACGTTCTCCTGCGCGGTGAGCGTCGGGATGAGGTTGAAGCTCTGGAAGACGAAGCCGATGTTCTCGCTGCGGACCTTGGTCAGCCGCGCCTCGGAGAGCTTGGCCAAGTCGGTCCCGTCCAGCACGACTTCACCCTCGGTGGGCCGGTCGAGGCCGCCGAGCATCTGCAGCAGCGTGGACTTGCCGCCGCCGGTGGGGCCCTGGATGACGAGACGGTCGCCGTCGCCGATGGTGAGGTCGACGCCGTCGAGGGCGTGGATGGTCTCCTTGCCCCGGGTGTAGCGCTTGGTGACGCTTCTGAGTTCGTACATGGGGTTCGCTCCTGGGTGGGGTTGCTGGTGGTACGGGTCCTGGGCCGGCTATTCGACGCGGCGCAGCGCGTCCGCCGGCCGCAGCCGGGACGCCCGCCAGCCGCCGAACGCGCCCGCGATCAGGCCGCCCGCCACCGCCAGGGCCACCGCGACGGCCACCGTCGTGACACTCACCGGTGCCGTCAGCGCGACGTCGAGGGTCTTGGCCGCCGCACGCCCCGGGCCGCCGAAGCCGCCACCGCCACCGGGGCCGCCGCCGAAGCCGCCGCCCCCGCCACCGCCCAACTGGGCCTGCAGAGTGGGGCTGATGGCCGTCACGACGTACGCGCCGGCGAGTCCGAGGGCGATACCGAGCGCCCCGCCCAGCAGTCCGTTGACCATGGCCTCGCCGACGACCTGCCGGGTCACCCGGCCCGACTTCCAGCCCAGCGCCTTCAGCGTGCCGAACTCACGGACCCGCCGGGAGACGGCGGAGGAGGTGAGCAGACCGGCGACGAGGAAGGCGGCCACCAGCACCGCGATGGACAGCCACTTGCCGACGTTGCTGGCGAGGCTGGACGCCGTGGACAGCGAGCCGGACACCGTGCCGGCGAGGTCGGAGGAGGTGGTGACCGTCGTACCGGAGACGTTCTTCTGGATGGTCGACTTGACGGCGGAGATCTGCTTCGAGTCGGTCGCCTTGACGTAGATGGTGGTGACCTTGTTCTTCTGGCCCGCCAGCGTCTGGGCCTCCTTCAGCGGCATGTAGAGATTGGCCGCCGAGTCACCGCTGTCGGCCGTGGCGATACCGATGACCGTGAACTTGACGCTCTTGATCGTGACGGTCGAACCGACCTTGTACTTCTTCTCCTTGGCGTACGCCGAGTCGGCCACCAGCACCTTGGCGGAGCTCTCCGTCGTCCTGAAGGTACGGCCGCTGGTGATCTTCGACGAGGTCAGCGGGCCGAGCCCGGTCTGGGTGACGTCGGTGCCGTAGACCGAGAAACTGTTGACGTCGAAGTTGGCGCCGCCGCCCTGCACCTCGCCCTGCGGCTGGCCGGTGCCGCCGCCCCGCTGGAAGCCGCCGCTGCCGCCGTTCTGCTGGAACTGGCCGCGGGTGAACTGGCCGCTGATCTTCACCACGTTGAGGCTGAGTCCGCCGACGGCCGTAGACACGCCCTTCTGGCCCGCGACCTCGGTGACGGTGGAGGAGGCGAGGGTCGTGAAGCCCTGCGGCAGGATCCGGTCGCTGCTCTGCGTGGACTTGTCGTCGTCGCCCTGCGCGTCGAACTGGAAGCGCGGCCGCTGCGAGCTGCTCGTGGTCGGCGTCGCCGCCTTGGTGACCGTCATGTCCGTACCCAGGCCGTAGAGCGACTGGAGGACCTTGTCCTGGGCCTTCCCCATGCCGGAGGACACGGAGTTGACCACGATGACCAGCGCGATGCCCAGCGCGAGACCGGAGGCGACGACGAGGGCCGCCTTTCTGCGGCGGCGCAGTTCGCGCCTCAGGTAGGTGAAGAACATGGCCGCAACGTAGGGACGGCGCGTGATGACTCGATAAGGCCGACATAAGAGCTGCATGAGAAGCCTGTGGCCCGCCCCGGAACGGCCTCGGAAACACCGATGCCGCCCCTGGGGGCGGCATCGGAACGCTGTGGACCGACGGTGCGTCAGACGGCCGAGCCGGCCTTCCACTGGGCCCAGCTCAGGTTCCAGCCGTTGAGACCGTTGTCCGGCTGGACGATCTTGTCGCCGGTGTTGGAGACGACCACGACGTCACCGACGATCGAGTGCGTGTACATCCAGTAGGCCGGCGTGCTGGTGTCGTTGGCGCCCTTGGTGTCGGACAGGCCCACGCAGCCGTGGCTGGTGTTGACGCTGCCGAAGATGGACTTCGCGCCCCAGTAGTTGCCGTGCAGGAAGGTGCCGGAGTTGGTGAGCCGGATGGCGTGCGGCACGTCCTTGATGTCGTACTCCGCCTTGCCGTCGTTGTCGGTGAAGCCGACGGTCGTGCCGTTCATCCGGGTCTGCTTGTACTTCTCGGACATCACCATGATGCCGTTGTACGTGGTGTGCTCAGGCGAACCGGCCGAGATCGGGATGGTCTTGACGACCTTGCCGTCCTGCGTGACCTTCATCTGCTTGGTCTTCGCGTCGACGTAGGAGATCTGGTTGCGGCCGATGTGGAAGGTGACCGTCTTCTGCTGCACGCCGTAGACGCCGTTGGCTCCCTCGACGCCGTCCAGCGCGAGCTTCAGCGTGACGGTCGAGTTCTCCTTCCAGTACTGCTCAGGGCGGAAGTCGATGCGGTTGGCGCCGAACCAGTGCCCGACGACCTCCTGGCCGCTGCTGGAGGTGACCGTGATGCCCTTCTGGACCGCGGCCTTGTTGGTGATCGACTTGTCGAAGTTGATCGACACCGGCATGCCCACGCCGACGGTGGTCCCGTTGTCCGGCGTGAAGGTGCCTATGAAGCTGTTGGCCGGGGAGACCGTGGTGAACGAGGCGTTCTCGTGCGCGACCCGCCCCTCGGAGTCCTTGGCGGCCGCGGCGACCTTGTAGGTGGTCGAGCGCTCCAGCTGGGCGTTCGGCTTCCAGCTGGTCTTGTCCGCGGAGAGCGTGCCGGCGACGGCGGTGCCGTTCTCGGTCGTCATGCTCACGTTGGTGAGCGTGCCCTTGCTGACGGTGACGGCCGCGGAGTTGTTGATGGAGGCGTTGTCGGTGCCGTCCTTGGGCGTGATCTTGATGTCGGCCTCCGACGCCTTCTTGGCCGCCGCCTCGTCGGCCTTCGCCTGCGAGGTGTCGTTGTTCCCGCTGCCGGAGGCCTTGTCGCCACCGCCGCCGCCGGAACAGGCCGAGAGCACCAGAACCCCACCGAGCAGGGCGGACGCGACCGTCAGGCCCCTGCGCCGCCTACTGTTCGTCATCACACGCTTCTCCATCAGTCGCCGTATCCCCTAAAACCCCGAGGGTCCCCGTTTTCCACGAACCTCGGCGTTCACGAACCTCAGCCCGTGACGAACCTCAGCCGTCAACGAGCTTCAACGCTACGACCGGTTTCTCCCGTTCCACATTCCTCTGATGTGTGGGGCACACCACGTCCGCCGGGGCGGAGGGTGCGGATGACGGCCTGCGCGTTCCCTGAGACGACGAAACCCCGGACGGCGGTTGCCGGCCGGGGTCACCGATGTCTCCGGGCCGCTCAGCCGACGCCGTCCTCCTCGTCGTCCTCCCGGACATCATCGTCGTCCAGGTCCCAGTCCGGCGAATCCGGGTCGTAGTCGATGGGCTCGCTCGACCAGGAGGCCTGCGCGAGTTCCACCCCGGGCACCTCCCTCACCAGGTCGAACGGGTCGACGAGGTACGCGAGGGCCTCGGCAGTGTCTTCCGTCACAGCGCCCTCGGCGTGCGCCCGCTCGTCGTCGGGCATGTCCTGCTCGTCGGCGATCCGGCGCAGAGCCGCCTTGGTCACGGCGTCGGCGTCCTCCACCTCGAGGACGAGCTCCACCCGAAGGCGGACAAAACGTGATGTCTCTTCAGTACTCATGGCGGGAGCGTACGGTGCTTGGCTCCCGTGACTTTCCCGTGACCCGCGCCTTTCACTAACATCGCCCCACACGGCCAATTAGCCAGCGCCACAAGGGGATCGATATTCCGTGTCATCCGCTCGCCGATCGTTGCTGACCGCCACCGCCGCGGGGACCCTTCTGGGTGCCCTGTGGTTCGTCCCGTCCGCCAACGCGACACAGGACACCCCGGCGAGAACGCAGCCCTCCGCGACCGCGACGACGCAGGCCAGGGTCACGTCGGCGCAGACCTCCGAGACGTCCGCGGACTCCGCGGACTCCGGGTCGGCGCAGGAGAGCACCGAGCTCGCCGACACCGGAAGCATCGACACGACCCCGTACGTCGTCGGCGGAACGCTTTTCCTCACGCTCGGTGCGGGCTTCGTCGTCTACTCGGTACGCCGTGAACGCCTCGGCTTCTGACCGCACCTGACATCCGGCAAGGGGCCTCACGCCCAAGGCGTGGGGCCCCTTCGGCACGTCTACCGCAGTGGCCCGGTCACCGTCTCGACGGCGGCCACGAGCTTCCCCTCCCGCACGAACGCGTCGGCGGCGGCCAGGTCCGGCGCCAGGAACCGGTCCGGCCCCGGACCGGCGACACCGGCGGCCCGTACGGCCTCGATGACGGCCCGCGAGGCGGGCGCCGGGGTCAGTCCCTCGCGCAGCTCGACGGCGCGCGTGGCGGCGTACAGCTCGATGGCGACCACGCGCGCGAGGTTGTCGACGGCGGTGCGCAGCTTGCGCGCGGCCGACCAGCCCATGGAGACGTGGTCCTCCTGCATGGCGGAGGAGGGGATGGAGTCCGCCGACGCCGGGACGGCCAGCCGCTTCATCTCGCTCACCAGCGCGGCCTGCGTGTACTGGGCGATCATGAGCCCGGAGTCCACCCCCGCGTCGTCGGCGAGGAAGGGCGGCAGCCCGTGGCTGCGGTTCTTGTCGAGCAGCCGGTCGGTGCGGCGCTCGGCGATGGACGCCAGGTCGGCGGCGGCGATGGCGAGGAAGTCGAGGACGTAGGCCACGGGCGCGCCGTGGAAGTTTCCGTTGGACTCCACGCGCCCGTCGGGCAGCACGACCGGGTTGTCCACGGCCGACGCCAGCTCACGCTCGGCCACCAGACGGGCGTGCGCGATGGTGTCCCGGCCGGCGCCGGCGACCTGCGGGGCGCAGCGCACCGAGTAGGCGTCCTGGACGCGCGGGGCGTCGTCCTGGTGGTGTCCGGTGAGCTCCGAGTCCTTCAGCACCGCGAGCATGTTGGCGGCGGAGGCGCCCTGCCCCGGGTGCGGGCGGATGGCGTGCAGTTCGGGCGCGAGCACCTTGTCGGTGCCGAGCAGCGCCTCGAGGCTCAGCGCGGCGGTGACGTCGGCCGACTTGTAGAGGGTGTCGAGGTCGGCGAGGGCCATGACCAGCATGCCGAGCATGCCGTCGGTGCCGTTGAGCAGGGCGAGGCCCTCCTTCTCGCGCAGCTCGACGGGCGCGATCCCGTGCTCGGCGAGCAGGTCGCCCGCGGGCCGCACGGTCCCGTCCGGGCCCTCGGCCTCCCCCTCGCCCATGAGCGTGAGGGCGCAGTGGGACAGGGGGGCAAGGTCGCCGGAGCAGCCGAGGGAGCCGTATTCGTGGACGACGGGGGTGATGCCCGCGTTGAGCACGTCGGCCATGGTCTGCGCGACCTCGGGCCTGACGCCCGTGTGTCCCGAGCAGACGGTCTTCAGCCGCAGGAACATCAGGGCCCGTACGACCTCCCGCTCCACCCTCGGGCCCAGTCCGGCGGCGTGCGAGCGGACGATGTTGCGCTGCAGCTGGGCCCGGAGCTCCTGGCTGATGTGCCGGGTCGCGAGGGCGCCGAAGCCGGTGCTGACGCCGTAGACCGGCTCGGGCTTGGCCGCCAGCGCGTCCACGATCCCGCGGGCCGCGGCGAGTGCCGCGACCGCCTCCCCGGAAAGCTCGACACGAGCGCCGCCGCGCGCCACGGCGAGAACGTCGGACGCGGTCACCCCGGACGTCCCCACCACCACAGTGTGCATATCCATATTCAGGAGCGTACGCAGTGAAGACGGAGATGTCACTAGCGGGGAGAGGTTACGACCCTTACACCCGGCGCCCCCGGAAACGCCGCCGCTCCACGGCCCCCTCCCCCGTCGGCGCCGCGTCGGCCAGCCGTACGACGGGGTCGTCGGGGCCCTCCCGGCCTGCGATCACGGGCTTCGACGCCCGCTCGGCCTTGGCCTTGTACTGGGCCGCGTCGGCGAGCCGGAAGAGACGGCGGGCCGAGCGGACCGGACCGATGGGGTCCTCCGTGGACGCCACCCCGCAGGCCACACCCTCGCCGAGCTCCAGCTCCGCCGCCCGGCGGCACAGCTCGTCGGCCGCCTTCACCACCTCGTCCGCGGAGGGCCCGACCGCGAGCAGACAGAACTCGTCCCCGCCGAGCCGGGCGGCGAGCGCCCCCGGCAGCATCGCGCCGCACAGCGAGAGCACGGAGCCGAAGCGTTCGAGGAGCCGGTCGCCGACGGCGTGTCCGCGGGTGTCGTTGACCCGCTTGAGACCGTTGAGGTCGCAGACGACGAGGCTGACCGCCGTGCCGTCCACCCGATGCCGCTCGACGGCCTCCTCCAGCCGCACGTCGACGGCGCGGCGGTTGGCGAGGCCGGTGAGCGCGTCGGTGTAGGCAAGCCGTCTCGCCTCCTCCAGCCGCTCCGCCTGGGCGATCCCGGCGGCGACGACGGCGGCCAGCACGGTGGCGAAGTCGGCGTCGGCCCGCACGAAGACCGGCACGCCGAGACGCCGGGCGACATACAGCTCGCCCCACGCCCGTCCGTTCAGCACGATCGGCGCGACCACACAGCAGCCCCGGCCGCGGCGGCGCAGTGCGGCGACGCGCTGGTGGACGTAACCGGGCCGGCGCCCCGCGGCGGGACCCTCGGCCGTCTCCACCCAGGCGTTGGGCTCCCCGCCGCCCGCCCACCGCTCGTGCAGGAACTCGGTGATCTCGGGAAACTGATGGACGGGATACGACTCGTCGTCCGGGAACTCGTCCTCCCCCGTGGCCCGCTCCCCCACGTTGACGAGGACCCGCAGCCGCCCCAGCTCCCGCTCCCACACCGACAGCGCGGCGAAACTCCCGCCCAGCGCACGGCACGCGCCGACGGCCGCGGCCCGCCACGCCTCGCGCGAGCCGTGGGCCGCCGCCATCCCCTGAGCCAACGCGACAACGGCCGCAAGCCGCTTGTCCTCACCCATCACACCAGGTTAGGGAGGTTTGTGGGGTTTCGTTCGATTGATGCGGCGGTGGGGTGACCGGCCGGCCGCGCCTGGTCAGGTCGCCGAGCGGCCCCACGGGATCCGGTCACTCACCCGGCCACTGGGGCTTCCGCTTCTCGTTGAACGCCGCCACTCCCTCCGCCCGGTCGCCGGAGAACGCCACCGACCGCCATGCCGCGTCCTCGACCTCCAGCCCGGCCCGCAGATCCAACCCCTGCCCGAGCCGCAGGGCCCGCTTGGCCGCCCTGAGCCCCACGGGCGAGTTCACGGCGATGCGGGACGCGAGGGCCAGCGCCTCCTCGGTGTCCCGCCCCTCCTCCACCAGCTGGTCCACGAGCCCCAGCTCCCGCGCCTCCACCGCCTCCAGACGCCGCGCCGTGAAGATCAGCTCGGCGGCCCGCGCGGCCCCGACCCGCCTCGGCAGCAGCTGCGTACCGCCGCCGCCCGGGATGACCCCCACGGAGACCTCCGGCAGCCCCACCACGGCCGTACGGTCCGCCACGATCAGGTCGCAGGACAGGGCGAGCTCGAACCCGCCGCCCAGCGCGAAGCCGTGCACGGCGGCGACGGTCGGCACGGGCAGTTCCAGTACGCCGGTGTAGGCGCCGCGGGCGACGGGCCGCTGCCGGACCAGATCGGCGTCACTGAAGGAGTTCCGCTCCTTGAGGTCGGCGCCGACGCAGAAGGCACGCTCGTGCGTGGAGGTCACCACCACGACCCGTACGTCCCGGTCGGCGCCCAGCGCGGCGCAGGCCTCGGCGATGGACCGGGCCATCGCGGTGGAGACGGCGTTCATGGCCTTGGGCCGGTCGAGGGCGAGCTCCGCGACATGCCCGCCGTCGCCGTGCCGCCGTACCAGCACGAACTCCCCGAACCGCTCCTCGCCCATGACACCCTCCGGTTAACGCGGGTTAACAACACCTCGCCCGATCATCGCAGCCGGGTGCGCGGTGAGGGAAGGCCGGTTCCCGGGGCCGGGGCCGACAACCCGTTCGAGTGACATCCCGCCCAACTCCCCACCCACCCCCCACAGCACCGCATAACGTGCGTCCGCCACGGCGCACCGGGGGCGCGAACGCATCGGGGAGGACGCGATGAGGGAGCCGGAAACGACGGATCCAGTACGACACAGGGAACGGCCAGGACGGACGGGCACGGCACTCCGCGACGAACCACCGGGGCCGACAACGACCGGGAAGACGCCGGGACCGACCGGGGCGTCGGCGGCACGGGAACCGGGCAGTACCGCGTCCGCCGGACCGCGGGGGCCCGCCCGGCCAGGGGGACTCGCCCGAGCGGCCACACAGGACATCGAACCCGTCTCCGCCCGCGTCCCTCTCTTCGGATCCCGGATCAGGGGGCGGCACAGGCGGCCGCGACCGCGGAAGGTGCTGTTCGCCGTCGGGGGGCTCGCCCTCGCGGCCGGGGCGTTGAGTCTGGTGCGGCTCACTCCCGAGGCCGGGATCGGCGGAAGCGGGACCGCGGAGGCCGAGCCTCGGCTGGACCCGGGCAGTGGGGCGGAGCAGGACACCAACGCCGTCGCCACCGTCGCCGCCGCACCCACCGCCGCCCCCTCGGCCACCTCCGTGATGGGCGGGGTGAGTGCCACACCGTCGGCCACCTCGACGTCCGTGCCCGTGACGGCCGGCCCGTCATCGCGGCCGACGTACGCCGCCCCCGCCGTAACCCCCGGCAGCACCACGATCCCCGAGGCGCCGAACACCCCGGCACCGGAGACCACCGCGCCCCAGGCACCCCACGGCCCCGAGGCGACACCGGCGGCTCCCGCCCCGCAGCCGACACCCACCGCCGGCCGCAGCACGGCCCCGTCGGCCACCCCGAGGCCGGTCAACCCGGGCCTGTGCGTGCCGATCGTCGGGCTGTGCGTCGGCGGGTCGGGGCAGCACGGCTGACGGCCCTGAAAGAACAGTGGGCTGCGGGTGCCCGCAAGCGCCGTCGGCTATACCGCGCCGCCGCCCCTGCGGGTGAGCAGCCACGGCTCCACCACGCCCAGGCCACGCACCGGCCGCTGCCACATCGGCTGGAGGGCGAAGCGGTAGACCGGGGGCTCCTCCCCCTCCTTCTCCGCCGTCGCCGCCGCCTCGGCCGCCTCCGCTTCGGAGGCGGGCGCCTCCGCGGTGCGGATCAGTTCCTCCGCGAAGGCGCTGTCGACGAGGACGGCGTCCCGGGGAGCTATCGAGGTGAGCCGGGAGGCGAGGTTCACGGTCGTTCCGAAGACATCGCCCATTCGGGTGGTCACCGTGCCGAAGGCGATGCCCACCCGCAGCTCCGGCATCGTCTCGTCGTTCGCCATGGTCTCGATGAGGCGCAGCGCGATCTCGGCGGCCACGCCCGCGTCGTCGGCGGCGTACAGGACCTCGTCGCCCAGCGTCTTGATCAGCCGGCCGCCGTGCGCGGCGACCAGGTCCGCGGCCGTCGTCTCGAAGGCCTCGACCAGCTCGCCGAGCTCCTCCTCCTCCATCCGGCGGGTCAGCCGCGTGAAGCCCACCAGGTCGGCGAAGCCGACGGCGAGGCGCCGGTCGACCATCTCCTCGTCGTCGGCGGCCTGCACGACCCGCCCGGCGGAGGCCGCGAGCTGGCGGCGCCAGACGTAGACCAGGAACTCCTCCAGCTCGGGCAGGAGCAGCTCGACGATCGGGTACGTCACCTCGGTCCGGGTCATCCCCGGCTCCGGGGGCTCCGTCAGGCCCTCCAGGAAGGAGTCGATCTGCCACTCGGCGAGACGGGCCGTGGTCTGGCCGGTGGAGCGGGCCACCTGGACCGCCATGGCCTCGCTGAGCAGGCCCGCCTCGACGAGACCGGACAGCCGGCGCAGCGCCAGGACGTCCGCCTCGGTCAGCGCCTTGGCCTGGCCGATGTCGGCGAAGCCCATCGCCCGCCAGAAGCGGGTCGCCAGCTCGACCGAGACGCCGGCGCTACGGGCCGCCTGGAAGGGCGTGTAGCGCCGCTCGGCACCCAGGATCAGGTGTTCGAGACGCAGGGCGAGCGGGTCCTCGCCGGGGTCGGCGGCGTGGGGGTCCACCCGGCCGTCCGCGTCCGAACCGGAGCCCGTGTCGTCGACGGTCACGCCTGCTGCCCTTCCGATCTGCCACGGTCAGGTATCGACCGGCCTTCACTCTACGGCAGCTGTGCGCTACCTCACTCCCGTGGAGCCGACGCTACGTCACCCGTACCGCCGCGGTGACCCGCGCCGGTGCGGGCCCCGTCCTCACAACGCCGCACGCGCCGACTTTTCTCACGCCGGCCGCAGATGCACGATGTCTCCCGCTCCCACCGGCTCCTGGACGCCGTCCGCCGTGGCGATCACGAGCCGTCCGTCGCCGTCGACGGCCACCGCCTCCCCGGTGACCGAGCGGTCCCCGGGCAGTTCGGCCCGTACCGTCCGGCCGAGCGTCGCGCAGCCCGCCGCGTACGTCTCCTGCAGACCGCTCTCGGCGGGGTCGCCGCCGGCCTCCCGCCAGCGCCCGTACCACTCCTCCAGGGCGCGCAGCGCGGCCCGCAGCAGCGGATCCCGGTCGGTGCTCACCGCTCCGGCCAGCGCCAGCGACCCCGCGGCGGGGACCGGCAGCTCGCTCTCCCGCAGGGTGACGTTGACGCCGACGCCGATGACCACGCCATCGTTCCCGGCGCGCTCGGCCAGGATGCCGCCGGCCTTGCGTTCCTCACCGGCGATGGAGACGAGCAGGTCGTTGGGCCATTTGAGTGCGGTGTCGACGCCCGCGGCCCGCGCCAGCCCGGTCGCCACCGCCACGCCGGTCAGCAACGGCAGCCAGCCCCAGCGGGCCACCGGCACCTCCGCCGGATTCAACAGCACGGAGAAGAACAGACCCGAGCGGGCCGGTGCGGTCCACTGGCGGTCCAGGCGGCCCCGCCCGGCGGTCTGCTCCTCGGCGACCAGGACCGAGCCCTCGGCCGCCTTGCCGGCCGCCGCCAGGGCGACCAGGTCGGAGTTGGTGGAGCCGGTGGCGCGGACCACCTCCAGTTCCCGCCACAGCCCGCCCTCCCGGACGAGCCCGCGGCGCAGCGCCACGGCGTTGAGGGGAGGCCGTTCCAGATCGGACCAGCGGCTGTCGTCTGATGCATCTCGCGGCGTCATGCAAGCCACCCTAGGTGTGTGAAACGCCGCACTGCTGATTCGTAGGGCCACCACTACTCTACGGATGAGTAACCGTCCCCCCTTTTTGAGCAGGCAGGGAGCCGCGATCCCGATGTCCGAGCCGGAAGCGATCGACATTCACACCACTGCGGGCAAGCTCGCGGATCTCCAGCGTCGTATTGACGAGGCGACGCATGCCGGCTCCGCGCGCGCCGTCGAAAAGCAGCACGCCAAGGGCAAGTTGACGGCCCGTGAGCGCATCGAGCTGCTGCTCGACGAGGGTTCCTTCGTCGAACTGGACGAGTTCGCCCGCCACCGCTCCACCAACTTCGGCCTGGAGAACAACCGCCCCTACGGCGACGGCGTCGTCACCGGCTACGGCACGGTCGACGGCCGCCCCGTCGCCGTGTTCTCCCAGGACTTCACCGTCTTCGGCGGCGCTCTGGGCGAGGTGTACGGGCAGAAGATCGTCAAGGTGATGGACTTCGCGCTGAAGACCGGCTGCCCGGTCATCGGCATCAACGACTCCGGCGGCGCCCGTATCCAGGAGGGCGTGGCGTCCCTGGGCGCGTACGGCGAGATCTTCCGCCGCAACACCCACGCCTCCGGCGTCATCCCGCAGATCAGCCTGGTCGTCGGCCCCTGCGCGGGCGGAGCCGTCTACTCCCCCGCGATCACCGACTTCACCGTCATGGTCGACCAGACCTCGCACATGTTCATCACCGGCCCGGACGTGATCAAGACGGTCACCGGCGAGGACGTCGGCTTCGAGGAGCTGGGCGGCGCCCGCACCCACAACTCCGTCTCCGGCGTGGCCCACCACATGGCCGGCGACGAGAAGGACGCCGTCGAGTACATCAAGCAGCTGCTGTCGTACCTGCCGTCCAACAACCTCTCCGAGGCGCCGGTCTACCCGGAGGAGGCGGACCTCGCGGTCACCGCCGAGGACCTCGAGCTGGACACCCTGGTGCCGGACAGCGCGAACCAGCCGTACGACATGCACACGGTGATCGAACACGTCCTCGACGACGCCGAGTTCTTCGAGACCCAGCCGCTGTACGCGCCGAACATCCTCACCGGCTACGGCCGCGTCGAAGGCCACCCCGTCGGGATCGTCGCCAACCAGCCGATGCAGTTCGCCGGCTGTCTCGACATCAAGGCGAGCGAGAAGGCGGCCCGCTTCGTGCGCACCTGCGACGCCTTCAACATCCCCGTCCTCACCTTCGTGGACGTCCCCGGCTTCCTGCCCGGCGTCGACCAGGAGCACGACGGCATCATCCGCCGCGGCGCCAAGCTGATCTACGCCTACGCCGAGGCCACGGTCCCGCTGATCACCGTCATCACCCGCAA
Source organism: Streptomyces sp. NPDC002144 (assembly GCF_053593695.1). Lineage (NCBI taxonomy): Bacteria > Bacillati > Actinomycetota > Actinomycetes > Kitasatosporales > Streptomycetaceae > Streptomyces > Streptomyces sp. NPDC002144. Next base: position 2,617 of record NZ_JBSFDB010000010.1, on the reverse strand, counting down.
GGCCTTCGGCGGCGCCTACGACGTCATGGGCTCCAAGCACCTCGGCGCCGACCTCAACCTCGCCTGGCCGACCGCCCAGATCGCCGTCATGGGCGCCCAGGGCGCGGTCAACATCCTGCACCGCCGCACGATCGCCGAGGCCGAGGCCAACGGCGACCTGGACGCCACCCGCGCCCGGCTGATCCAGGAGTACGAGGACACCCTCCTCAACCCCTACGTCGCGGCCGAGCGCGGCTACGTCGACTCGGTGATCATGCCGTCCGACACCCGCCGCCACGTCGTCCGCGGCCTGCGCCAGCTGCGCACCAAGCGCGAGTCCCTGCCCCCGAAGAAGCACGGCAACATCCCCCTCTAAGGAGACGCTGTGAACATCAAGGTCGTACGGGGCAACCCCACCCCGGAGGAACTGGCGGCGGCCCTGACGGTGGTCAGGGCCCGAGCGGCGGCGGCCTCCGCCGCGCCGGAGACCCCGGCCAAGGACAGGGACACCTGGTCCGACCCGTCCCGCATCGCAGCCCGCCGCCTCCCGCAGCCGGGGCCGTCGGCATGGGCGCGAACTTATTGGCCAGGGTGAGCGGAGGATCTTCAGGGGCGCGAGGCTGTATCGATATGCGGCTCCGCCGCGTGGGCGCACAGTAGTGCAGCCACGGGCGCCAATTGAGTACCCGTACTCAGGCGCCCTCCACGGCCAAGCCCCACGCTGGTGGCATGCTGTGGTCCGACCCCGAGAACGAGCCGCCCGAGGAACTGCGCGAAACGCAGGACATGTTGCGGCGGCTCGGCGTTCTCATGGCGCTGGCCATGGTCCTGGCGATGATCGTGATCGGCCTGAGGTGAGTCCGGCGGCGGCACCTGACTAACCTGACCGCATGACTGCACAGCGCCGCAGGCGTCTCATCCTCGCCTCTCAGTCCCCCGCCCGACTGAATCTGCTCCGCCAGGCGGGCCTGGACCCCGAGGTCATCGTGAGCGGCGTGGACGAGGACGCCGTGACCGCGCCCACCCCCGCCGACCTGGCGCTCGCCCTCGCCGAGGCCAAGGCCTCCGTCGTCGCCGCCCGGCCTGAGGTCCAGGGCGCCCTGGTGATCGGCTGCGACTCCGTGCTGGAACTGGACGGCGAGGCGCTGGGCAAGCCGGCGGACCCCGAGGAGGCCACCGCCCGCTGGAAGGCGATGCGCGGCCGGGCCGGGACGCTCCAGACCGGCCACTGCGTCTGGGACACCACCAGCAAGCGGTACGTGTCGGGCACGGCCTCCACGCTCGTCCGTTTCGGTGACCCCAGCGACGAGGAGATCGCCGCCTACGTCGCCACCGGCGAACCCCTCCACGTGGCCGGGGCGTTCACCCTGGACGGCCGCAGCGCGCCGTTCATCGAGGGCATCGACGGCGACCACGGCAACGTGATCGGCCTCAGCCTCCCGCTGCTGCGCAAGCTCCTCGCCCAACTGGGCGTCGGCATCACGGAGTTGTGGGCGCCGGCGGAGAAGTGACCGGCGAGCCCTCGTCGCCCTCGGGCCCGGGCACGTCCGCGGGCGGCGTGTCGGTGGGCTCGGCGGGCTGCTCCGGTGCCTCGTAGGTCATCAGCAGCAGCACGATGAGGGCCAGCACCACGACCATGAACACGAACGCGGGCCAGCCCACCAGCCCCCACAGGAGGGCCGCCAGGAGGGCGTGCACGACCGCCGCGCTGATCAGCAGGACGCGGCCGAAGCCGGCCGCGGGGCGGTTGCGTATCGCCACCAGGAGCGCGACCAGGCCGCACAGGGCGTAGTAGAGGCCGAAGACGATCCCGCCGATCTTCGAGGACAGCGACATCGTGTCCGGGTCGAGGCCGGCCAGGGACATGTCCTGGCGGTCGACGACGATCCCGAGGAACCAGTTCAGCGCGGCGACCCCGAACGCCTCGACGAAGAGGACGACCGCCACGACCCATGCCACCGGCCTGCGCACCACCGGTCCCCACCCACTCTCGAGCCAAGTTCGGGTTACTCCAAGTACGTTTCGATCCATCGCGAACGCTACTAACGGGTAAACCCCGGGACAAGGGTTGTGTCGACCGCAAAGAATCATTGGGCCATTCGTAGGGACTCCACAAAGAAACAGAGTGGCCCGCAGCACGCTCTCACAGAGACCTTGACCACATGGGAGAGCTAGGGTTGCCGGGAGGAGTCCTGCGTACCTGGGTACGACAAGGGATTTCGCGGGTCGAGCGAGCCTCGAATCACGCTCCGTGTGGGCAAGCTCACCATTGGGGACGGGTCGAAGTGCCTCGTCGGCAGTCCCTAAACTCGGCTTGTTTCAAGGAGGGAGCCTCAATCGTGCGCAAGGTGCTCATCGCCAACCGTGGCGAAATCGCTGTCCGCGTGGCCCGGGCCTGTCGGGACGCCGGCATCGCGAGCGTGGCCGTGTACGCCGACCCGGACCGGGACGCTCTGCATGTCCGCGCCGCGGATGAGGCGTTCGCCCTGGGCGGTGACACTCCGGCCACCAGCTACCTGGTCATCGACAAGATCCTGAACGCTGCCCGGGAGTCGGGCGCGGACGCCGTCCATCCGGGCTACGGCTTCTTGTCGGAGAACGCCGACTTCGCGCAGGCGGTGCTGGACGCGGGCCTGAT